>JAAEKY010000814.1 GCA_024227235.1 Desulfobacteraceae bacterium
AAGTTTTGAAAGAATTCATTGAGAAATAGTGAAGATATAACTGCTTGACAAATCTGGGATATACATATAGATTAGACGCCTGATTCGGGGTGTGGCGCAGTCTGGCAGCGTGCTTGCTTTGGGAGCAAGATGTCGGAGGTTCAAATCCTCTCGCCCCGACCAACCGATATCAAGCGCTTGATTTTATATTAATTTTTTTTCCTTTCAGCATTTAAAAAATCACCACCCCACTATTTAGCTTGATCTATTTAACTTGATCTATTTATTTGACAATTGTATGATTATTTAATTTAGTTCATACTTTACATTAACATTTAAGAATTTAAAAAAAATGGTTTTTTTAACTTCATTAATCATTGTAATTATCCTTTATTATCTTCAAGCTGAAGGGCTCATCTTCGTTACGATTGTTGCCGTTGCAGCTGAGCTGATAAATATTTTTATGACACAAACCCTTAGCAGAAGTGTTGAGAAAAAGGCCACCGACAAATTTAAAATAGTAGAGAATCGTTATGCATCCCAAATAGCCGTGTTAGAAAAAATGATAAAAGAACTTGAAGACATTCAGGAAAAATCGGTTAGAAAAATTTTAAAAGCCAATTTAAAAATAAAAGAATATGAAGAACAGCTGGGAATAATTGATCCAGAAACCAATCAGGATGAAGGCGCTCAAAATGAAGAGGAAAATGCGTCTAACCTAGAGAATAATGCTCCTAACGATGGGAAAAAAGAAAAACCAGAAAAATTTATTGATCTGCCTTCCGGCTCCAACAGAAAAAATTTACCTATATAAATTAAATATGACACTATGCTATTCTTTGAGGATCTTAATTCTTACAATCTGACCTTTTTTATTCACATAAGCCACCCCTTTTGCAAGGATTCGTTGAGATTGGGAACCAACGATTTCTACGTCCTCTTCATAAAGAATAATTGATGTAAGTTCTTCTTTATTTGAATTTGAATTGGATTTTGTAATAGGGGTCTTTTTAACAATTCTTTTTTTTGAAGAATCACTTTTTTTAGGCGTATTTTCAGCCACATCATACCGTGCTTTATTCCTGCCCGCAATTAACTCTGAAACGCCTGAATAGTCGCCTTTCCCTTTTTCATCCTGGCAGGCTGAAATCAAAAAAAACAAACTCAATAACACATAAATAAAACTTTTCCCTGATCTCATTTTTATGATCTCTGGTTTAGCCCATTCCTTCAACAGTGAAACGGCGGTTCAGTCTCATTGTCGTAAAAAGGCCATAAACATCTTTAGCAACATTGATTACTTTTAATTTTCTTTCGGACTGGTTCAATGTGTTATGAGCAGCGATAATCACACCGATTCCCACTGAATCAACCATTTCCACACCTGCCAGATCAATAACGACTTCGGTTGAAGACTCATTGATCACTGAAAGTAATTCGCCTTTAAAGTCCTCTGCCATAGAAGCAACAACATCCATGCCTGGTTTAATAATTGTCTGATCACCCTGATTAACTATTTCGCTCATCTCATTCTCCCGTGGTAAAGATTCAAAGCCCTTGCCATCAATTGATACGTTATCATTAAAAAATCATAAGATCAATAATCGAATTTAAAGCTACTATATCAAAAAATAAAAGATGTTCAACCCATATTTTAATTATCCAATCAATCGTTTCCTAATAAATTTGGACTTGAAAAAAAAAGAGAAAACAACTATAGATGTATCTTCCGGCTGTGCAGGCCGGGTGTGGATTATTCTGATCGGTCGCCTCGTAATAGAAGGCCATGAACCTCGTCAGGTCCGGAAGGAAGCAGCGATAAGTGATCTCTTCTGTGTCGTGGATCGATCCCGGTCACGCAATTTTTCATTAACCCTTCTGCCAGCCGGATCTTTTCTTTTCAACTCTGACATTTTTATATCTTGACATGCTTTTAAATAGACTTATTTTTCTGCCATCAATATAAATTACATATATTTATAAATTATTTCTAATTAAAGGACGTTATAGGGTAGGAGAAAAAATTGGTAAAAGATAAAACGAAAACGGTGAATAAAACCAAAACAGAGAATTCTACCAAAAAAAAGGCTAAAAAGGGCAAAACAAAAATCACTTCCGCTAAAAAGGAAGGTTTAAAAGAGATAAAAGAACAACTTGTTTCTGAGAAAGACCGCGTTTTAAGACTTTCAGCTGAATTTGAAAATTTTAAAAAAAGAAAGCAACGGGAATCGGATGAGTTTAAAAAGTTTGCCAATGAAACGGTTTTTAAACAATTTCTGACGGTTGTGGATAACCTTGAAAGAGCCATTGATTCTGTCCAGGACAACTCAGATGAAGAGGGGTTACTTTCCGGAGTTAAATTGACATACAAAGAGATCAAAAAAATCTTTGAAACATTTAATGTCAAAACAGTGGAGGCTGAAAATCAGCTGTTTGATCCCAATTTCCACCAGGCCGTCACACAAGAAGAAACCGATGAGTTCCCTGAGAATACGGTCACAAATGTTCTTCAAAAAGGCTATCTTCTTCATGACAGACTAATCAGGCCAGCTATGGTTGTTGTTGCAAAGAAATTAGAAAATAAAACTGAAAAAACTAAAGAAAATTAAAGATATTTTGGAGGGTATGTTATGGGTAAAATTATCGGAATAGATTTAGGAACAACCAATTCATGTGTTGCAGTTATGGAAACAGGCGGGGAAGGTAAAATCATTACCAATTCAGAAGGGGGAAGAACCACACCATCAATTGTAGCAGTTTCTGAAAATGACGAAAGAATTGTTGGACAAACAGCAAAAAGGCAGGCGGTCACAAACCCTGAAAACACTGTGTTTGCTGTCAAAAGATTAATCGGAAGAAAATTTGAATCAAAACAAATTCAGGACGACATCCCTATTCTTCCTTATAAAATTGAACCTGCCTCCAATGGCGATACCAGAATTAATTTAAGGGGGAAACAACACAGCCCAGCTGAAATATCATCCTTTATATTAGCAAATATTAAAAAGACTGCAGAAGATTACTTAGGGGAAGAAGTCACAGAAGCCGTTATTACAGTTCCGGCCTATTTTAATGACAGTCAGAGACAAGCTACAAAAGATGCCGGGAAAATCGCAGGCCTTGAAGTAAAACGAATTATCAATGAACCGACAGCCGCATCCCTGGCCTATGGACTGGATAAAAAAGGTGAGGAGAAAATCGCTGTATTTGATTTAGGTGGTGGCACATTTGACGTTTCTGTCCTTGAAATCGGTGATGGCGTTTTTGAAGTAAAATCAACATCCGGGGATACCCATTTGGGTGGAGAAGATTTCGATTTAAGAATCATTGATTACATTGCAGATGAATTTAAAAAAGACCAGGGGATTGATGTCAGAGGTGACAAAATGGCGCTTCAACGTCTGAAAGAAGCGGCTGAAAAAGCCAAAATGGAGCTTTCGACATCTTCTGAAACCAATATAAACCTGCCGTTTATTACTGCAGATGCATCCGGCCCTAAACATCTTGATGTAAAACTATCACGCGCAAAACTTGAATCCCTGGTAGCAGACCTTTTAGACAAACTTGAAAAACCCTGCAAAACTGCTATAAAAGAAGCCAATTTAGGTGCCGGTGGTGTTGATGAGGTGGTCCTTGTCGGGGGCATGACCCGTATGCCCGCAGTTCAGGAACGGGTTGAAAAAATATTCGGGAAAAAACCTCATAAAGGCGTGAACCCGGATGAAGTCGTTGCCATGGGCGCTGCAGTTCAGGCAGGGGTTCTCCAGGGAGATGTAAATGACGTACTCTTGCTTGATGTTACCCCACTATCACTGGGGATTGAAACGCTTGGCAGTGTTATGACAAAACTTATTGATAAAAACACCACCATCCCGACTAAAAAGAGTCAGGTATTTTCAACCGCAGCAGATAACCAGCCGGCTGTTTCCATCCATGTCCTTCAGGGTGAAAGAGAAATGGCAGGAGATAATAAAACCCTTGGACAATTTGAATTATCTGATATCCCACCATCACCAAGAGGTGTTCCTCAGATTGAAGTTTCCTTTGATATTGATGCCAATGGTATTGTTCATGTCGCCGCAAAAGACAAGGCAACCGGCAAAGAACAATCCATCCGTATCACTGCTGCCAGTGGCCTATCAGATGACGAAATTGATAAAATGGTTAAAGATGCTGAAATGCATGCAGAAGAAGACAAACAAAAAAGAGAGCTGGTTGATACAAAAAATAGTGCTGAAGCCCTTGTCGATCAGACAGAAAAGACCTTGAAAGAGCATGGAGATAAGGTCGATGAAGAGACAAGGAAAAATATTGAATCTGCGGTTGAAGCATTAAAACAATCCAAAGATTCTAATAATCTTGATGAAATCAAACAAAAGGTTGAAGCCCTGTCACAGGCATCTCACAAATTAGCTGAAGTTATGTACCAGCAAGCCGCACAAGATGGGCAGGCTGCCCCTGGTGCTGATGCGGGTGCTGAAGGTGATGGCGCGGCTCCACAAGAAGATGAAGACGTGGTCGATGCTGATTTTGAAGAGGTTAAAAAAGACAAGTAAAAAAGCAGTTAAAACCTGTTGAATATAATCCTGCCGTGTTCTATAGTTGCACGGCAGGATTTTTTATTTAGAGCCTGACCAAAAAATTTGAAAATTTTTAAGAGCATATGCTCTTCTACGAACCAAGTACAAGGCGGGCAATAATTTTAACCGAAGGACTCTAAGAGGAGGGAAGGCTCTCATACATTGAGTATTTCGAGGGTTAAATTTTGTATCCCATCGCAATAATTGGGGCAAAGCGGCGCATGCATATGCTTCCAAATTGGTGGTTTTCAGTCGGGCACTATTTAATTTAAAGGCTTTTATAACAGATGATTATTACGCAAATTTTAGCAAAAAATGCTTCAATATATAAAGATGAAACCGCGCTTGTTGAACGAGCCCCTACTCTAAATGAAAAAAAAACGATTACATGGAACCAATTTTATACTGCTTCTAACCAATTGGCCAATTCTTTAAAAGATCAGGGAATTGAAAAAGGGGATAAGATCGTTCAATTAATGACGAACTGCCTTGAATGGCTTCCCATTTATTTTGGGATTCTCTCTACCGGAGCATGGGCTGTTCCTTTAAACTTCAGGTTTGAATCCGATAAAATTCTTCTTTGTACAAATACAGCTGAAGCAAAAGTCTTTATTTTTGGGGAAGAATTCATCGACAGAATTGAAACCATTAAAAATGACATTAAAACTTGTGTTGAATTATGGATTTTTACAGGACCGCAAGAGTTGCGGCCTAAGTGGGCAATTCAATATGAATCATTTATAGAGAATGCATCCGGGGAGACCCCACCTCAAGTAAATCTCGATATTGAAGATGATGCCGCACTTTACTTTACCAGTGGCACAACAGGGACCCCAAAAGCGGTACTCTTAACTCATAGAAATTTAGAGCATGCTTGTGAGGTAGAAAATGCCCATCATAGTCAAACCCATGAAGACATCTTTCTTTGCATCCCTCCCTTGTATCATACGGGTGCCAAAATGCACTGGATGGGCAGTTTCCTTGTAGGGGGGAAATGTGTTCTTCTAAAAGGCGTAAAACCTCAATGGATAATAGAAGCCGTCTCTGAAGAGTTGTGTACAATTGTCTGGCTTTTAGTCCCCTGGGCACATGATATCCTTATTGCTATTGAAAACAAAGACATTGACCTTTCTAAATATATGCTGTCCCAATGGCGATTGATGCATATCGGGGCACAACCGGTTCCCCCGAGCCTTATTGAAGAGTGGAATACATATTTTCCCGATCAAGACTATGACACCAACTATGGATTAACTGAATCTACAGGACCTGGATGTGTTCATTTGGGTGTTGAAAATGTGGATAAAATAGGTCCTATCGGTAAACCAGGATTTGACTGGGAAGCAAAGATAGTGGACAAACAAGGTAATTTGCTTTTTGGTAATGAATCAGGTGAGCTTATCGTCAAAGGTCCCGGGGTAATGAAGGAATATTATAAAAATCCAGAAGCAACGGGTGATGCGCTTAAAGACGGGTGGCTTTACACCGGAGACATAGCCAGATATGATATTGACGGATTTATCTGGCTTGTAGACCGTAAAAAAGACATGATCATCTACGGTGGTGAAAACATTTTTCCTGTCGAAATTGAAAACTTTTTTCAAAAAAATAAAAAGATTAAAGACATTGCTGTTATCGGAATCCCTGACGACCGATTAGGAGAAATTCCTGCGGGTATTATCAGTGTCAAACCCGGATGTATTGTATGCGAAAGTGATATCATTGAATTCCAGCAGGAACTGCCACGATATAAACAATTGAAAAAAATCTTTTTCGGGGATGTCCCAAGAAATCCCACCGGAAAAATTGAAAAACCAAAGTTACGAAGAATTTATGCAAACGATAAACGTAAAGATATTAAGAAACTTCTTAGGTAATCTTCAAAAAGGATACGCATTGAAATATATACTTAATAGATCCAACCTGAAAATAGCTTCCTTCCTTTTTAGCTGTTGCCTTATTTTTTCTACAAGCTTTGCCGCAGAAAAAAGGTTGAGTAAAGAAAATATTTTAAATGCCATTGAAAAAAAATACTCTGGGAAAAGTTTTAAGGCCAATTTTACACAAATTTCAAAACTTTCCGCGCTTGATATTACTGAAAAAGCTTTTGGAAAGGCCTTTTTTTCTCATCCCGGAAAAATGAAATGGGAATATTTTGAGCCTGAACGCCACGAGATCATCACCAATGGTAAATTATTATGGATTTTTCGACCAGATGAAAAGCAAGTAATGCAAGGTGATGCCACTCAATTTTTCAAATCTGGCGGGGGGGGTGCATTTTTATCAGATATTTCTCTAGTTAGAAAAAATTATACAATCAGTATTAAAGAGGTCACTGACAATTATGTTGAAATAGACCTTGTTTCCAAAAAAAAGATCCAAGATATTTCCTCGATTGTGATCCGGATATCAAAAAAAACCAGCGAAATAAAACGGGTGGTTACGTATAATGTTTATGATGATACAACCCTATTTGAATTCAGTGAAATCCAATTTCAAAAAATTGATCCCTCGGTATTTGAGTTCAAACCGCCGGTCGGTTTAGACATAGTAGAAATGAACTAATTTATATTTTAAGGTTACACACAATGAAAGAACGAATAAAACAACTTGTTAAAGAAAAAAACGCCATCATCCTTGCCCATAATTATCAACCTCCCGAAATTCAGGATATTGCCGACCTGTGTGGAGATTCTCTTGAGTTAAGTATAAAGGCCTCAAAAACAGATGCGGATATCATTGTATTCTGTGGTGTGCATTTCATGGCAGAAACTGCTGTTATTCTCTGCCCTGAAAAAACAGTTCTTTTGCCCAATTTAGATGCAGGCTGTCCGATGGCAAATATGGTTAATCCGATGGCTTTAAATGAGAAGAAAATTCAATTGGGCAACATTCCTGTTATCACTTATGTAAATTCTTCTGCAGCTGTAAAAGCAGCCTCAGATATTTGCTGCACATCTGCGAATGTAATTGATGTAGTCAATAGCATAGATGCCAAAGAAATTCTGATGACACCCGATAAAAATCTGGCCCAATATGCTGCAGCCAATACATCAAAAAAAATCCATCTCTGGGACGGGTATTGCCCTTTTCATAATACGTTAACACCAAAGGATGTTATTCAGGCGAAAAAAGATCATCCTGGCGCACTTTTCATTGCTCACCCAGAATGTCCACCTGATATTCTTAGTCTTTCCGACAGTATCCAATCCACTTCAGGAATGATTAAATTTGCTGGAAACTCTGATCATTCTTCTTTTATTCTGGGAACAGAAACAGGATTGCTTTACCCTATTTCAAAGGCCTGCCCGGAAAAAAAATTCTATGCGGCATCCAAAAAAATGTATTGCCCCGATATGAAAAAAATAACGCTTGAAAATATAAAGGACAGCCTTGAGAACCTGAACGGAAAAATAATAGTCCCCGAAGAAATTAGAAAAGATGCACTAGGGGCTGTTAAAAAAATGATTGATCTTTAATTGTATTTATAAGATATTTTATTCTTATATTTTACTTTTTTTTAAGGGAATAAAAATCTTATGGAAAATGATATTACGGATCAAATAATTTCCTGCCTTATCAAAGATAACCTGATAACCGACAAACAAGTCCAGCATGCACAAAAAATAAAATCAAAAATCGTTTCATCCAAACGACTTATAGATATTTTAAAAGACTTAAAATATGTATCAGAAGAACAAATCAAAACTGCCCTGACGCATAATAAACATACTTTTAAAATCGGTGATCTCCTGGTTGAATTCGGATACCTGACGCATGAAAAACTTGAGGCTGCACTAAAATTACAAAAAACAAACAAGGATCAAAGGCTGGGAGATATTCTGATTGAACAAAAGTTTCTTGCTGAAGATGATTTCTTAGATTTGCTATCTATCCAGTTGGGATTTCCGCATGTTGAACCGGATGTCCAGGAAATTGATAAGGAACTTATCTCAAAGGCCAGTATTAAATGGTACAGGCATCATAATATTCTTCCCATGTATCTACAAGAAGGAAAGCCCTTAATTGCCTTTTCTGATCCCTTTAGCAAAGACAGTTCTATAGCTGCTAAGAAAATATTTGGTTCTGATTTTGTTACTGCTGTTGCCTCTCAAAATGTTATTTCTTCATTATTGAATAAATTAGAGCATGGATCAAAAACCAATATTATTAAAGAAGATTCCGTACAAGCCATTGTCGATTCCATTATTCAAAGTGCCATTTTGGAAGAGACGAGTGATATCCATTTTGAACCGTTTAAAAATAAACTTACGGTTCGTTTCAGACAAGATGGTATTCTTATACACTACAAAGATTACCCCCTTGAAATCATACCCATGTTGACCAGCCGATTGAAAATTATGAGCGGCGCAAATATTGCTGAAAAAAGACTGCATCAGGGAGGAAGAATCTCTTTTGATTTTAATGGCACTGAATATGATTTGCGCGCATCTTTCTATGTATCGGTTTTTGGAGAAAAAATCGTCCTGCGAATCCTGAACAATGTGAGTGAGATTATAAACATAAATAAAATTGGCATGCAGCCGAAATTGATGGATCGGTTTTTACAAGATGTCTTAGATACGCCCAGCGGTGTTATCCTTGTTACAGGCCCTACAGGTTCGGGCAAAACAACAACCGTTTATTCTTGTATCAATCATATTAAAAAACCTGAAATCAGTATCATAACTGCAGAAGAGCCTGTAGAATATATTATGAATGATGTCATCCAGTGTTCAATAAACCCGAATATTAATCTGACATATGAAGAAACGTTAAGACATGTTGTAAGGCAGGACCCGGATGTTATAGTGATTGGAGAAATCAGAGACAGCTACTCCGCAGATGTTGCTGTTCATGCAGCATTAACCGGTCACAAGGTATTAACTTCTTTTCATACGGAAGACAGTATTGGCGGTCTGATCCGGCTTATGAACATGGATATTGAAGCTTTTCTGGTATCCTCAACCGTTGTCTGTGTATTGGCCCAAAGGCTTTTACGAAAAGTTTGCGACAAATGTGCCAGGCCATATAATCTAACTCCAACAGATCTTTACAGGCTTGAATATAAACCGCCGGATGTTTCTGCCTATCAATTTGTTAAAGGAAAAGGGTGCTCTCATTGCAGATATACAGGATATAAAGGAAGAATCGCTGTATTTGAAATGCTTATCTTAAATGAATTTGTCAGGGATGCCATACTTACTCAAAAATCAAGTTATGAGATCAGAAAAGTCAGCATAGAAACTTCTGGGCTGCTCACGCTTCTTGAGGATGCCATCCACAAAGCTTCTTTAGGTATCACCACCATAGAAGAAATATTCAGATGCGTTCCAAAACTTCTTAAACCACGCTCAATTTCTGAAATTAAAAGATTACAGGGGAATTAATCCATGGAAAAAAATCAAGCAATAATTGACGTCCTTTTATCACAAGTAAAAAAGGAAGATTCACTTCCACCATTAAGCAAAAATTCTTTATTGCTCCAACAGGAAATAACAAAAAAGTCGCCTGGTTTCAAAAAAATTGAAAAAATGATAAAATCTGATCCTGCATTAACCAGCCATATATTGAGAATTGCGAATTCAGTTGTCTATAAAGGACTTGAACAAATTGATACGGTAAAAGAAGCCATGTTAAGACTGGGCACCCAGGAAATAAGTAATATTGCGTCCTGGGCAATTCACCAATCCAATTTCCAAACAAAAGACTCTTTTATAAAAACCTTTAAATCAAAATTATGGGTGCATTCATTATCCGTTGCTGTTGGCAGTTCCTGGACAGCAAAGTACCTTGATCTCGATGCGGACGAAGTGGTCTCAAAGTCGTTTATTTCAGGCCTGCTTCATGATATGGGCTCCCTTTGTCTTTTAATAGCGCTTGAAAAAGTAAAAAAAGAAAAAAAAATTGCGGATTACCCTTCTGATTTCGTTTTAAACGAACTGATTAAAAAATTTCATTCTGACCAGGGCTATCAATTGTTAAAATACTGGAACCTGCCCAAAGAATTTTATACTATCGCAAGAGATCACCATACAGAGGAGTTTGATCAGTCTGATTCTCTCTTAATTTTGATCAGGTTAGTTGATAAAATCTGCCATAAAATGGAAAATGGAAACAAACCAGAAGAGACTGCTGCCATAGTCAGTTCTGTTGAGGCCAATCTTCTGGGTCTTTCTGAAATTGGTATTGCTGAGATAGAAATCAAAATTGAATCTGCTCAAAAGAAATTTAACAGAACGGGGTGACCCTAACTTGTTAAAAAGAAATGCGGCGGTTAGGGTATTAACCGCCATGAATTTTCTTATTGATTAGGAACGGTAATTAAATAAGCTATCCCAAATTAGCAGATATTTTTGTCGTATTCAAGGCACGAGGAGGAAGCATATCGGGCTATGTGCCCGACGAGAAACGCAGAAGACGGCAAAAAGAGCAATGATTTGGTGGAACTTATTTAATGTACGTTCCTTACATTGAATCAAATGCTTCGTCCGGAATATCAGCGTTACAATAAAATTTTTGGACATCATCACTATCATCCAAAACTTCCATGAACTTAATCATTTGCTCGGCTTCTTTCCCATCAACCTTTGTTAAGTTTTGAGGAATCATGGTTATTTCTGCTAACTCACATTTGATATTTGCTGCGTCGACAGCTTCTTTTACTGCATCAAAATCTGCCGGCTCAGTTATAATATCAAATGAATCTGTCTCTTCTTTTATTTCTTCTGCTCCGGCATCTAAGGCAACTTCCATCAGCGTATCCTCATCAGCAGCCTCTTTGCTAACAGTAATCAGTCCTTTTTTATCAAACATCCAGGCAACGCACCCATCTGTTCCGACATTCCCGCCAGCTTTACCAAACGCATGACGTACCTCTGCAATCGTTCTGTTCTTATTGTCTGTTAAACATTCAACAAGTACAGCGACTCCACCAGGGCCATATCCCTCATATAGAATCTCCTCATAATTGACACCTTCAAGATCACCTGTTCCCTTTTTAATTGCTCTTTCAGACGTGTCTTTAGGCATATTCTGAGATCTTGCTGAAGCTAATGCATGCCTTAATCTTGGATTCGCCTCAGGATCACCGCCACCCATGCGGGCAGCTACAGTAATTTCCTTTATCAGTTTGGTAAAAAGTTTACCCCTTTTTGCGTCTGTAGCGCCTTTTTTATGCTTTATCGTTGACCATTTGCTGTGTCCAGACATTTTTTACATCCTCCTTACTTCTTTCCTTTTGCTATAATATATATTTCTTTACTTTGTTTTCTGCAACTCTCAGGTTTAAATATTTTGCAATCTTTAAATTTTGATTTAACATTTTTTTGAAATTCATTAAAGTCATTGCCCTGAAATATTTTACAGACAAAATTGCCATTGCTTGCCAAAATATCATCTGCAACCTTTAAGGCCATCTGACAAAGATCAAAAGATCTGAGGGCATCCACATCCTTTCTTCCGGTTGTTGCAGGAGCCATATCACTTAAAACGACTTGGAATCCTTTATTATCTTTTAGAAATGAGTCATTATCAAAATTTAAAATATCATCTTTAACTGCAACCACATTATTTGGAAGCTTAATTTCAATTTGTTTTAAATCAATACCAAATATTTTCCCTGTATTTTTTACCTGCTTGGCCGCATACAACAGCCAAGAGCCAGGCGCGCATCCCAAATCAAGTACATAATCATTTTTTTTGATCACCTTAAATTTTTTTTGGATTTCTTCTAATTTATATACAGATCGCGCCGGATAATTCTCAGCTTTTGCCCGCCTTGTAAAATGATCTTCCCATTGATTCTTGCCTGATTTTTTCTTGTTTTTGTTTTTCTTCTTTTTAGCTGCCATTAAAACAACACCTCCATGGCACTTTTTAAAAAGCGGATACTTTCGATAGTCATTCCTTGAATCTTAGATAACTGTTTTATGCTGCTGCTTGGGACAAGACATTTTGTGAACCCCATTTTTGCAGCCTCTTTTATCCTTGCTTGAATATGGCCCACTGCTCTTATCTCTCCTGTTAGTCCGATCTCACCAATCAGTGTTGTTTGTTTATCCACCGGTTTATCTAAAAAACTTGATGCTAACGCTGCTGCAATAGCAAGATCAGCGGATGGCTCCACAATTTTTACACCGCCTGTAACATTCATAAAGATATCAAGGCTGGAAATATTCATCCCAAGTCTTTTCTCCATCACAGCAACAATTAAAGCAACCCTGTGATTGTCCAGTCCTAATACCGTTCGCCGAGGCGACCCACCAAGGCTGCTGCTTGAAACAAGGCCCTGTATCTCAACAAGGATGGGGCGAGTGCCTTCCATACACGAGGTGACCACAGACCCCGGTGCAACAACTGATCTTTCAGCTAAAAAAACAGCAGATGGATTGGGAACCTGTGTCAGCCCCTTTTCATTCATCTCAAATACACCGATCTCATTTGTAGAACCAAATCTATTTTTTACTGCCCTTAAGATCCTGAACACATGGCTTTTATCCCCTTCAAAATAAAGAACCGTATCTACCATATGTTCCATAATTTTTGGACCGGCAATGGCGCCGACTTTAGTCACATGGCCAACAAGAAAAATGGGGATACCGGTTGACTTGGCAAGCTTCATAAACTGCATGGCTGCTTCTCGAATCTGTGTTACACTGCCGGGAGTTGAGGAAACATCAGGATGAAATATGGTTTGAATGGAATCAATGACCAATGCATCATATTTTGACTGTTCTACTATAGTCAGTATGGAATCCAGATCAGTTTCAGATACGACAAACAGTGATTCTCCATGAGAATCAAGTCTTTTTCCTCTCATTGAAATCTGGCGTACTGATTCTTCACCTGAGACATAAAGGCATTTTTTACCGGATCTGGATAATTTCGATAACACCTGAAGCATTAAAGTAGATTTTCCAATACCCGGGTCACCACCAATGAGGATTAAAGATCCCTCAACGATTCCACCACCTAAGGCTCTGTCAAATTCTTTTATACCCGTCTGTAGTCTGTCAGACTCTTCCACTTCTATAGAATCAATTAAGACAGGCTCTGGAAAAAAAGAGGATTTGGTCTTATTTGACCCCCCGGAAATAATGCGTTCTTCCACTAAAGTATCCCAGGCACCACAATCCAGACATTTTCCCATCCACTTAGGGGCTTGTCCACCACAGGACTGACATCTGAATGTAAATTTATCCTTTTTTTTCAATTTGTTTTTTCCATATCCATTCGTAATTATAAAGTTTGGCACTATACCATTTTGCAAAATCTATATCAAGATTGAGCAAATTTTCAATCGCAAACAGGTTAAAAAATATTCCGGCAGGGACAAAAGGACGTTCTTGAGATGGAGTCTACATGATGGGAAGGTGTATAACAAACTTAGCACCTTTACCCGGCTCTGAAATGATATTCATTTCTCCATTATGATTATCAGTAATAATAAAATATGATACTGATAAACCAAGGCCTGTTCCTTTTCCAACAGGTTTAGTTGTAAAAAAAGGTTCAAAAATTCTTTTACGGACATCTTGGATCATTCCGGGTCCATTATCTTCTATTTCGACACGAACAAAATCTCCTTTTTGTTTAACCCGAATATAAAAAATGGGTTCCTTCAATGTTTGAAGTTCCTGCATGGCTTCAGCACAGTTTTTCAAAATATTGAAAAAAACCTGCTGAATTTTTGTCACCTCGCACAGTACTTGGGGCGTCTCCGGGTGATATTCTCTGATAATCTTAATTTTTTTAAAATCATATTGTTTTTTAAGATCATAATCACTCCTGGCAAGTTCAATGGTTTGATCAAGAATAACCGCTATATCCTGCCTGACCTTACCGGAGAAATCTTTTCTGGAAAAACTCAGCATATTTCGAACAATTTGAGCCGCACGAACACCGGCTTCATGGATCAACTCCAGCTGCCTGATAATTCCTCGATTTTTCAAAAAAGTCCTGATCTGCTCCATAGTAATCCCAACTTCATGGGCTGCTGAAACGCTTGCAGAAAGTTCGCCCTGAACTCTGCGTAACGCCACTTGTGCATTTTGCATCATCCCTGCCAAAGGGTTATTTATTTCATGGGCCATGCCAGCAGCTAACCCGCCAATGGAAAGCATTTTTTCTGATTGAACAACCATTTCCTCCATCCGGACATGTTCGGTGATATCATCCACACGAATAACAGCGCCTTCCACATTGTCAGCAATTAAAGGATAAACTGTAATATCCTCATAGATCAAACCTTCTGAAGTTTTTGTACCCTGTTTTTGAAAATAAAAAGGATCAGCCGTTTGAATTGTTTTGCTGATATCCTCCATAAACGGTTCCATTTTTGGAAGCACTGTATCTAAAGTCTTTGAAATAGCTTGAGCTGCCTTTATCCCATATAGCTTTTCAGCTTTATGGTTCCACTGGGTAATCTTGAATTCTCGATCCAAACTGAATAAAGCACTCGGCATTGAATTAATAATATTATCGATATAATTTTTTGCCATTTTTAATTCTTCTTCTGCTTGCTTAAGATCTGTAATATCAATTGTAATCTCTACAATTCCACTATCACCATCTGTTGCTTTGAATGGGACCTTTTTTGTAGAATACCATTTGGAAGCTTCTTGAGATGCGCTATAAGATTCTGTCAGCAAACTCAATGTTTTTTTTGATTTTATAACCCTTTGATCATCTGCTAACATTTGGACAGCCCTATCTGGATCATCCATAACATCAGTAAGCAATTTGCCTGTTATTGCTTCAACTGTTGAATTTAGATCATCCGAAACAGCCTTATTAACAACCAAAAACCGACCTTCTTCATCTTTTACAAAAATCATGTGGGGAATCAAATCAATAATCAATCGTAAAAATGATTCACTTTTTTCTAAGGCTATTGTTGTTTTCTGATGCTGGTCCACCTCGGATTGTAGGGATGACACCTTTTCTTTGACTGCATCCCGCATAGTAATCAAATTTTCAGCCAAAGCACCCAATTCATCATTTCGCTGGACATTAATGGGTTGATCCAAATTACCGGAAGCTATTCTTTCAGAACTCTGCTGTAACTCCTGTAAGGGTTTTACGAACCTTAGGATCAGAACAAAAATCAGTGTCAGGCCCAGAAACAAATCCAGAATTACAACCTGGAGAATACTCGTAATTTTGAGCCTTTCAATCTTTTCTTTTAAAAATTGAGTTGTAGCAATAATTTCAATTTTCCCGATTTTCTCTTCTTTAAAAAATACAGGGCATTCAATGGTTTTGGTTCCATCTTCCAGGTTTAAGGCAGAGTATTCTTCATCTTGAAATGAGAGATAATCTCGTTCAAAATCATATATGATAATCTTTATGATTTCAGATTTTTTTAGGGCGGCCATGCAAATGGTTTTGCTGGTCTCGTCATCAAAATTATACAATGGTGTGGAAAGGCTAACTGAAAGCTGAACTGATTCATTTGTAAGCGAAATATTCAGGCTTTTTTCCAAACTCACGGTTTGAGTTTGAATACTATAAATTCCAAATACAACCAGAACTAACGTCGGAACACCAATAACAAGTAGGCTCAGTTGAACAGGAAGATTCTTTAAGCTGTATTTTCTTCTTGAGGGCATCAGAATTCTATTTTTAGATCCCAGATCAATTCTCACTCAATCATTTACTAATCCATACTGTTTTTTATACTGCCATCATTCACCATCGATTCATATGCCAACTGCCATAAAGCAATTATTGAGTCATTAAACTTTTCATAATACCTCTTTGAATAATTTTTTTTTATTATTTTATCACACCCTTATGAAAACGCAACCTGAATTTGGGAACCTGAATTTGGGAATTCATTGCCTTGATTGAAATCTAAAGATTTATCTAGTATGATGCGCTCTGTTAATTATTTAAAAAAATTTTAGGATATAAGTATCTCCATGTTTCTTCCCACAACAATGAAAGAAGTAAAAGACCTTAACTGGGAAAAGCTTGATGTGATCCTTGTAACAGGAGATTCCTACATTGATTCGCCATATATGGGCGTCGCCATTATAGGAAAAGTTCTTATTGATAAAGGATTTCGCGTAGGAATTATCGCACAACCCGATATGGACAGTAAGAAAGACATTTCCAGGCTTGGTGAGCCATCTCTTTTCTGGGGAATAACGGGAGGAAGTGTTGATTCCATGGTAGCAAATTATACCGCCCTTAAAAAAAGAAGGAAAAAAGATGATTATACACCTGGTGGCGTAAATAACCGACGACCAGACCGAGCAGTTATCGCCTATTCCAATCTTGTCAGAAAATATTTTAAAAAAACCAGTCCCATTGTTCTGGGCGGCATTGAAGCTAGCCTGAGGCGAATCGCCCATTATGATTTCTGGTCAAATAAAATTCGCCGATCTATCCTCTTTGATGCAAAAGCGAATTACCTTCTGTTTGGAATGGCACACCAAACTATTATTAAATTCGCGACCTTACTTAAAGATCATAAAAATCCAAAAGGTTTGAATGGTGTCGCCTATATTTCAAAAGAAAAAAAAGGAGAAGAACTGCCTTCATTTGAAACCATTCAAAAACATAAAGATCAATATATCAAAAGCTTTCATATCTTTTATAAAAACAATGATCCCATAACGGCTAAAAGGCTTTGTCAAAAACATAAAGACCGATATCTTATTCTTAACCCTCCAGAGCGCTACAGTACTACACAAGAGCTCGATCATATTCACTCCCTTGGATTTGAAAGGAATCTTCACCCTTTTTATGAAAAATCAGGAACCGTCAGAGCGCTTGAGACCATACGATTTTCTATCCCTACTCATTATGGCTGTTATGGTGAATGTAATTTTTGTGCCATTTCAGTACACCAGGGACAAACTGTTCGATACAGGAGTTACGACTCAATAATTAATGAAGCAAAAATTATTTCACATCTTGACGGTTTTAAAGGATATATTACAGATCTTGGCGGACCCACTGCAAACATGTATGGATTTGAATGCAAGAAAAAGCTCAAAAAAGGTCCCTGCCATGACAAACGTTGTCTATTTCCGACACCCTGCAAGACGCTTGCACCTGACCATTCTAAACAGTCTAAGCTTATTCAAAACATTGAAAAAATTCCGGGTATAAAAAAAGTCTTTATTAGTTCAGGCATTCGGTATGACCTAATTTTAAATGACAAAAAGAATGGAAGAACGTATCTTAATAAAATAGTATCTGACAATGTATCCGGGCAAATGAAAGTTGCACCCGAACATTGTATCCCCCATGTTTTAAATCTAATGGGAAAGCAGCATATTGATTTACTATTAGAATTTAAAAATCAATTTGACAGATTGTCCAAAAAAACCGGGAAAAAACAATTTTTAACGTATTATTTAATTGCTGGGCATCCCGGATGCAGCATTAAAGATATGATAAACTTAAAAAAATTCACAAATCAAAAGCTAAAAATGACACCCGAGCAGGTACAAATTTTTACGCCATCTCCTTCAACCTATTCTACATTAATGTATTACACAGGCCTTGATCCTTTCTCCATGAAGCCAATCTTTGTTGAAAAAAATCCAAAAGCAAAACAAAAACAAAAGCAAATTGTAACAAACAAACCATCTTCAAGAGGTTTTAAAAAAAGAAGCCGCCTAAAAAAATAGTGGTTTAAAGACTTATTTAGTGCCTAACCGGAAACCCCGTATTTGAATAAAATTATATATGTGTAGGGTGCAATGGCCTTTAGAGATACAACATGCATACATCTTGAAACCGGAGTCTACTGTATAGCTGGTCAGTCTTATAATTTGGCAAAATTTTGAAGCAACCCAGCGAATGGGTGAGTTTCGTTCAAATACTATTTAGTTTTTAGCATTAGCTATTTAATAAATCCAAATTTTTCAATCAAATACGTTACAATATCCATACTTTCCTGTTCCAAATCAACAAATTTGAATCCAATAGTATAATATTCAGGATTGACGTCCTTGTCGCACCTGAGGCTTGTTGCTTCAAAAATAAATTTTTTATCCAACCCAAAGCCTTCATCCAGATCGATTCTGAAATTAAAAACCTTATCCGGTTTAGCACTCTTCTTGCTGAACAGCATCAGCCCCTGGGGTGAGATATCCCCTACATAGCCTGCAAGTTTATTGGTTTTATTGTGATATACTTTTAAATAATAATATAATTGGTTTCGATCAAATTTTCTTTTGTTATTCGCTTGGAACAGGTTATCGTCCATCGTATCTTCCTTGCAAAAAATTAAGGCGTTTTTCCCAACCCTTCAATTTTATTTTTACTTTTACGGGTTGACGATCTGAATTTTAATTATTTTTTCCATAATTAGAAGCATAAAATATCCACTCTTCAGAGTCAATACTCAACGTTTCATCTGGAACTTGCCATAAGAATCATATCCTCTAAACAATTCACGTAAACCCGATCCAATCAAGGTTACTACTCGTCCGAATATTGCCCGAAATTTTTTTAGCGTTCTCGAAAGATATCCATAGAACAGCAGGATATAAATTCTGGTGGGATATTCAGAGTAATAAAAAAATTAAAATTGACAAATTGTGTAGAATGGTTTAACCATTATCATTATAAGCATTTTATTGTTACTCACTCAATATTCCTTTTAAATAATAGAGACGAATATGACAAAAAATAGAATCAATGCCCATCCGATTTTAGATGTTTCGAAAAAGAAGAGGGTTTCATTCTATTGGAACAAATCAAAACTTATCGCAAAAAAAGATGAAATGATCTCTTCAGCACTTTTTGCAAACAATATCAAAATATTTGGCCACCATCATAAAGACGGTTCTGCTCAAGGGATTTTTTGTGCGAACGGCCAATGCGCAAAATGTTCGGTCATTGCAAATGGTGTCCCGGTAAAAGCGTGTATGACCGGTATTAAAGAAAATATGATCGTTAAAAGCGTTGAGGGTTTGCCTAAGCTCCCTGATGGTGATAAAAATCCGAAAGTCAGCAGCATTGAACATATCAGTACAGATGTACTGATTATCGGCGGTGGCCCGGCAGGACTATCTGCATGTATCCAACTTGAAGACCACCAGATCAACGCGATAATGGTAGATGATAAGGATGAACTTGGCGGGAAGCTGGTATTGCAGACCCATAAATTTTTTGGTTCCCAAGAAGACTCTCATGCAGGGATGCGAGGCATGGATATCGGCCGTATGCTGGCCCAAAAGGTTGAAGAGGCTTCTCACATTGATGTGTGGAAAAACAGTACCGCCCTTTATGTATTTGATGATAAAAAAGTGGGGATTCTCAAACACGGTGTTTATAAAATTGTGACCCCAAAAGTAATTTTAAATGCCGCCGGTGCCAGAGAAAAATTCTTAACGTTCAAAGGTAATTCCTTATCAGGGGTATATGGTGCAGGTGCCTTCCAGACGCTTGTAAATCGTGATCTTGTCAAACCCACTGAAAAGCTCTTTATCATCGGTGGCGGAAATGTGGGTATTATTGCAGGCTACCATGCATTACAGGCAGGGATTAAAGTAGTAGGCCTTTGTGAAGCCCTTCCCAAATGCGGGGGATATAAAGTTCATGAAGACAAGCTTAAACGGCTTGGCGTTCCCATATATACGTCTCATTCTATTGTTTGTGCCAATGGAAAGGAATCGGTTTCTTCAGTTACCATTGCCCAAATTGATAAAAACTTCCAGATCATTGAAGGAACCCATAAAAGCTTTGAGTGCGACACTATCTTGATAGCTGTGGGTCTTGAATCTGTTTCAGAATTTACAGATGAGGCCAAATCTGCCGGGATTAAAGTATTTGCAGCAGGAGATGCATCTGAAATTGCTGAAGCGTCATCTGCCATGTTCAATGGTAAAATAACCGGTTTAAAAGTCGTTCAGTATTTTAAAC
The DNA here is from genome assembly GCA_024227235.1 of Desulfobacteraceae bacterium. Classification (GTDB taxonomy): domain Bacteria; phylum Desulfobacterota; class Desulfobacteria; order Desulfobacterales; family Desulfobacteraceae; genus Desulfobacula. The sequence continues at coordinate 20,448 of JAAEKY010000814.1, forward strand.
CAGATGCTAAACAAATCCCTGACACATGGTATAAAAAAGCCGCTATCTTAAAATCCCATCCAGGACCTGTTCAAGAGATTGAGGCTTTGTCTCAAGAAGAAGGTATTTTCCCTGTAATTCACTGTAAACAGGAAATTCCCTGCAATCCCTGCAGTACAGTTTGCCAAGAGGGCTCCATACAGATGATAGGAGATCCCATTAAAGGCCGACCCAAATTTGATGGTAAGTGCAAAGGTTGCATGAAATGCCTGGCTATTTGCCCAGGTCTTGCCATTACTCTTGTGGATTACCGAAAAGATAAAGACACCCCCATCGTCTTTCTTCCATACGAAATATCCAATATTGAAGTCAAAAAAGGGGATAAGATTTCTCTGGTTAATATAGATGGAAATCCTTTGGGCACTTATCCGGTTTTAGGTGCAAGGGCAACCAAAGACAGCAACCAGACACAAATTGTAAGGGTAAAAGTACCAAAGGATATAGCAAAAAAAGTGGTCGCATTTACCATCCAGAGGGAAAAAACCAGTCAAAAATTAACGCATAAAATCCCCCTTGATCACATCCAGGATGATGAGGTGGTTTGCCTTTGTGAAAGAGTCACAGCAGGAGAAATCAGAAAGCTTGTTAAAAAAGGCATTACAGATATAAACCAGATCAAAGCCATTTCAAGGGCTGGTATGGGACCCTGCGGTCAGAAAACCTGTGGAAATCTTTTGGGTCAGATATTCAGGGCTGAAAAGATCGCCCGTGAGGATATTACTAACAATGTTCGGCGCCCTCTTTTTGTTGAAGTCCCTTTAGGTAAATTTGCCAATGGGGGAAAATAATGAAAAACTTTGATGTCATCATTATTGGCGCAGGATCCATAGGCGTCCCTGCTGCCCTGTCTTTGGCAGAAAATAAGATTAAGGTGCTGGTCATTGATGCATTGGCCTCTCCGGGTCAAGGGCAAAACAAAAAAGCGATCGGCGGGATACGGGCGACCCATTCAGATAAAGGTAAAATTAGTACGTGTCAAAAAAGCATAGATATTTTTTCAACATGGAAACACATCCATGGCGATGATATTGGCTGGATTCAAAATGGATACAGTTTCCCGGCCTATACGGATAAAGATGCGCATAAATTAAAAAAATTGATGAAAATTCAAAAATCTTTTAACCTGGATATAAACTGGTTAACCCCTGAAGAATATCTGAAAATTGTACCCGGCATTAATACGAAAGGCCTGAGAGGGTCTACCTATTCACCTGAAGATGGCAGTGCCTCACCTTTGCTTGCTATTAATGCCTTTTATTTTAAAAGCATTGAATATGGTGCGCAATATAAATTCAAAGAAAAAGTTCACGCCATCTCTATTATTAATAATCAAGAAATAAAAGTAAAAACCAATAAGGGTGAATACTCAGCTCAAAAGGTCATCAATGCTGCAGGTAATTATGCCCGTAACACAGGCAAATTGATCGGGCTTGATTTCCCTGTTCAACCCGACAGCCATGAAGGGGCTATCACAGAACCGGTTCAAAGATTTTTTGGCCCTATGATTGTGGATTTAAGACCTTCACAAGACCCGGAAACAGAAGACTCAGCCAATTTTTATTTCTATCAGAATAATGAAGGCCAGGTGATCTTCTGCCTGACCCCTAAGCATCTGATTAAAGGAACAGCCAGTGAAGCCACATCTGTGTTTCTTCCCCAGGTAGCCAAACGAATGGTAGATCTCTTTCCAAAGCTTGCCAACCTGAAAGTCAGACGGACGTGGAGAGGACAATACCCCATGACTCCGGATGGATTTCCCATAGTAGGAGAAACAAAAGAATTTCCCAATTTTATCAATGCCATCGGGATGTGCGGCCAGGGATATATGTTAGGCCCGGGATTGGGAGAATTATTAAGCAGAATTGTGACTTGCGATTTGACAGAAGATGATTTAGATGCTTTAAAACATTTTGATTTGTATCGAGATTTTTCAAGTACTGAACAATTTAAGTAGTGCAAAATGTAAGGACTCAACCATGTTTAAAAAAGCCAAACAAAGCAGAGTATTTCAAGATATTGTGGAACAAATACAAGACGCTATCATAAATGGCAAACTTGAACCAGGCGCCAAGCTTCCAGCAGAACGTGAACTAAAAGATATGTTCAACACCAGCCGGGGAACCTTAAGAGAAGCATTGCGTGTACTTGAACAAAAAGGACTTATTGAAATAAAGCTGGGTGTCTCAGGCGGCGCTATTATCAAACACATGGATGCCGAACCTATTGTTGAATCCCTGGCGCTTTTGATCCGTTCAGGAGAAGTCTCTCTCAAACACCTTTCAGAATTTAGAATTAAAATTGAGGGAAGCCTTGTAGAAATAGCTGCATCTCGTGCCACAAAAGAAGACATAAAAGAGCTCGAAATACTTTTCAACAAGGCAAAAGGCTATTATGAAAAAGATGATTGGGGAAATTTTCTGAAGACCGATGAAAAAATGCATATGTATATCGGTACAATGACTCGGAATCCTGTATTTCAGTTTGTTCAAAAAAGCATCCACGATAATATTCATCAGTATTATGAAGAATACCTTCCCATGAATAAAAAAAGGACCCTTGAGAACCTGACTGATTTTGAAAAAATCATCAAAGCCATGAAAATTAATGACAGCCAGACAGCCTCTGCTACTATCATAGATCATGTCAAACGGTTTAATGACAAAATGCAGGAGAAAATAAAGCTCAACACTAAATAGTGTCCAATAAACACTATTAGGGGGTAGGCCGAAAAGAATATAACAAAAAAACTATTCAGCAAACCAATCAAAACATACCATTCGAAGACATTTTATTTCTGATTCAAAAATTATGATTTTTTTATAAATCCTTGTACAAAAAATTGAATCTATGTCATATAATAAATCTTATTTAATAAAATAAATACCTAAAATGGTAACCCGAAAAAATGATTAAAATTGATCTGAATTTCTTTGCAACATTATCTGAATATCTTCCTGAAAAAAACGATTGCTATGAAGTCTTTGAAGATTTATCAGTGGAAAAACTTATTACAGATTTAGGTGTCCCATTAGATACAGTAAAACTAATTTTTATTAATGGGAAACGGGAAAAGTTAAGTTATCAATTGAAAAATGGAGACAGGGTTGGAATTTTTCCGCCTGTGGGTGGCGGTTAAAAAAATGAGTTAAAGTTTGTGGGTCAAGCAGGTAGCGACAAGAAAAAAAATAAGTGATATGGGAAAAGACTGCTATCTGCATTATAATAAATTAGGAGGCTTGCCAATGGATAAAATTTTAAGAATTGATGTGGGCGCACAAGGCGGTCCAAAAGCTGTTGAAACAGGTTTAGGTGATTATAAGGGGCTTGGCGGTAGAGCCATGACATCAGGAATTATTTCAAAAGAAGTGCCACCACTTTGTCACCCCCTTGGTGAAGACAACAAACTGGTTATTGCGCCCGGTCTGCTGAGTGGTAGCGCCGCAGCCATGTCCGGCAGATTATCGGTTGGATGTAAAAGCCCGCTGACAGGCGGAATAAAAGAGGCCAATTCAGGTGGGCAAGGCTCACAGGTATTGGCACGGCTTGGATATGCTGCAATTGTGCTGGAGGGAAAACCTTCTGATGATACACTTTATAAGGTTATCATTAATCAGGACGGTGTAAAAATAGAGGCCGATAACAGCCTTAAAATGTTGGGAAACTATGATGTTGTCAGCAAGATAAAGGAAACATATGGCGGCAAGTTCAGCAGCCTTTCAATTGGTCCGGCTGGTGAAATGAAATTGAGTGCTGCCACGATCGCAGTCACAGATATGGAACAAAGGCCTACCCGTCATGCAGGACGCGGCGGTGTTGGTGCTGTTATGGGTTCCAAAGGGATAAAGGCCATTATCCTTGATGATGCAGGGTGTAAAATCCGAAAACCAAAGGATCCCGACAAATTTAAGGCGGCCAACAAGGAATTCGTTGCAGGGATTAAAAAACATCCTGTATCGGGTGAAGGTCTTCCTGCTTTTGGAACAAATGTTCTTACCAATGTATTGAATGAAGCCGGCGGATACCCCACAAATAATTTCAGTTCAGGTCGATTTGAAGGTGCTAGTAACATCAGCGGTGAAACCTTAGCTGAGCTTGAAACGGCAAGAGGGGGCAAAGCGACACACGGATGTCATACCGGTTGTGTAATCCAATGTTCAGGCACATTCAATGATAAAGACGGCAAGTTCCTTACCAAGCAGCCAGAATATGAAACGGTTTGGGCTCATGGCGGAAACTGCGGTATTGACGATATAGACGCCATTGCACAGATAGACAGGCTTGATGATGATTTCGGACTGGACACAATTGAAATGGGTGCGACCATCGGTGTTGCAATGGAAGCGGGACTCGCCGAATTCGGAGATGCCCAGGCTGCCATTAATCTGGTAAAAGAAGCGGGAAAAGGAACTCCACTTGGCAGAATCCTTGGCAATGGTGCAGAAGTAACCGGCAAGGTATTTGGCGTAGAAAGAATTCCTGTGGTTAAAAGCCAGGCCATGCCTGCATATGATCCAAGAGCTGTTCAGGGAATCGGTGTTACCTATGCCACTACGACACAGGGTGCTGACCATACAGCTGGATATGCAGTGGCCACTAATATACTTGGGGTTGGTGGTGATGTTGATCCATTAAAGCCCGAAGGCCAGATAGAGCTTTCTCGAAATCTTCAGATAGCTACAGCAGCGATCGATGCGGCAGGCATGTGCCTTTTTATTGCATTCCCAATTCTTGATCAACCTGAGACGTTCCAGGCACTTGTTGATATCCTGAGCGGTTTTTCAGGTGAACCTGTTACTGCAGATGATGTCAGTGCACTGGGGAAATCAGTTCTCAAAACGGAAAGAGATTTTAATACCCGTGCAGGATTTACCTCTAAAGATGACAGACTTCCCGAATATTTTAGAAAAGAGAAACTGGCGCCCCATAACGTAACCTTTACAGTAAGTGATGAGGACCTAGACCAAGTATTTAACTGGTAAGACCTTAAGACAAGAATCTATTATAACCATTGCCATTAAATATATCTTTTTGATAAGGCGGCTACACAGATGGTGAAGAGGTAATGGTCAAAACGGCGTTAAATAAGCATTTTGGCAGGACGCCTTGAAAATACTTATTTTCGCTTTTTAACGGACACGACGTTCGTTAAAATTTAGTAAAAAGCATTACCTCTTTAAGCATCGGCTGAATTGGAAAATCTTTTTGGCAATGCCTATAACCATTAATCTTGAAACAGGGGGTTTGATATTGAACTCCCTGTTTTCTGCCTAAAGATGAGTATCACCAAATGACCCCAAAAAAGTATCCTGAGGTTTGTTTAAAAATCCAGATGGATGAGACAGCTATTTTCTCTTCTATCCTGCAACAGGGAATTAAAATTTCCGTGATGACGGAATGCAATATAAAGCAGATGCTTTGCGATCAATTCGGTGTGGCACCTGATTATCTCTCAGACAGAATATCAACCATTTTTCTTGACGGAAAACCTGTGGATAATGTTGAGACTGCGCAGATTAAAGATGGCGCAACGCTGGCATTATCAGGTGCGATGCCAGGCCTTGTTGGCGCCACATTCAGAAAAGGAGGGGCCTTATCAATATTCAGAAGTTCCATCACCCATGAAAATGACACAGATCAAATAAATATGTCTGCAAAAGGAATGATTACTATAAAATTATTTAATCTGCTTATATCTGAAATAGGACCTGTTTTTATAAACAAAGGCTTTTGGCTTAAAAAAAAAGAAATGCAGGATTTTATCAAAAGCAAAAAAGACGATTTCCCAGATGTTTTCAAATCAATTCATTTTAATGAGCATAAAACCGGGCTTGTTATAGAAGAACTATTAAAAAAATATGACAGTCAACAACTTTTTCGCATTATGGTTTCATAAAATCATCACCTCTTGATTGATCTTATCCATTATAGTTAATAACTTAAGTTATAATAGGCATGGGACATTATAAGCTTTTATAATGTCTCACAGCTGATCTGACACCATTTAACAGACTGACATTACCAAAACAAAAATACTTGATAAAATAATCTTCCTTTAAGTCTAAAGCTTTAAATATCTGTTTTTCAGGGAACCCCTTTTCCCAAAGCCGAATAATCTTTCCATAAAGATCTTCTAAAAATGCCAGTTTTGCCTCTATCCGTTTCTTACCCTGTTCACGTTTTGGATAGTGACAGCATAACAAGGTATCAAAATCAAGCGTCAATATTTTCTTTAAAGATACAATCTGGGTTCCGATATCTTCATCTGATCGAAAAAATTTTATTTTATCGGAAAGGTAAAGATCCCCCGAAAACAGGACACCTTTTTCTTTAAGAAAATAAGCGGTGTGATCCTTTGAATGCCCCGGCGTATGAATAGAAATCATGGTGCCAAAATTCGTATCTATTTCCAATGGGTGTTCGTCCATTTTCAAAGGCATCGCTTTTCCCCAGACATATTTTTGGTAGGGTAAAATATTAAAAGGAACTGCCATTTTTTTTATAGTGATGGCATGGCCGTATACCATTGCATTAAGTGTCTTGTGTATCACAGCTGCATTGCCGCTGTGATCTTCATGGTGATGGGTAAGACAAATTCTTTTTATTTTTTGAGCCTTGGCAATGCTAAGCACTTGTTTTTGCATATGAGATTGGGCGGTATCCACCATCAAATCTCCTATCACATAGCAATAAACAGTCATTAAAGGTGGACCCAACAATGACCATCCCAACTTAAACCCTTTAATCCCTTTAAAATCATATGTTTTCATCAGTCTCATAATTCCAATATTTTTATAGTGTTTTTCTTAATTTTACAAAGGAAAAATTGGGCTTTATCACTGATATTTCCAATTTAGCTTGACTTTATCTTAGTTTACTACTTTTATAAAAGATAACCTCAAATATAAAAGATAACCTCAAAATGGTATTATAATTTAATAATCGAGGTCACCTGTTATGAATGTTAAAAATTCTATAAATTCTCAAAAGCCTGGCATCTTAATTGTTGATGATGAACCCATGATCAGAGATCTGCTTAAAAGCGCCATGGGAAATAACTATTCTTGTTCTTTTGCAGAAAATGGTGAAAAGGCATTGGAACTGCTTAAGAATCAATCATTCGATGTTGTGGTCACAGATATTAATATGCCTGTAATGGATGGTATTAAACTCTCACAAATTATCAAATCGAAATTCACTGCAGATGTTATTATTATGACGGGTCAAATCGATAGTTATCAGTATGATGATATTATTGTAATGGGGTTCAGTGATTTTGTTGAAAAACCTTTTTCACCCAGAGAAATAATTCTCAGAATCGATCGTTTATTACAGGAAAGAAAACTTAAGCGAATCGCCAGTAAGGCCCATGAAGAACTTAAGGAATCCTATATCGATTCTATACATCGTCTCGTTATGGCTGCAGAGTACAAAGATGAAGATACCGGAGATCATATTACCAGGATAGGCCAATATTGTACACTGATGGCTGAAAAATTAAATCTGACCGAGAATTTTATAGATAACATTTATTATGCTGCCCCAATGCATGATATTGGTAAAATTGGTATCCCGGATAAAATTTTACTAAAGCCGAAAAATCTTACGCATGTTGAGTTTGAAACCATTAAGACCCATACTCAAATCGGCGCAAGGCTTTTATCTCGATCCAAATCAAAAATTCTTCAGATGGCCCAGGAAATTGCACTGACCCATCATGAAAAATTTAATGGGTCAGGGTATCCCAATCAATTAAAAGGAACTGATATACCCATCTCTGGTCGGATTGTCGCTTTAGCCGACACCTTTGATGCACTTATTTCAAAACGGCCGTATAAAGATCCATATCCCTATAAAATTACCTATGACATCCTGGAAAAAGAAAGTGGAAAACACTTTGACCCGGATATACTTGATATATTTCTCAATAATTTTGACCAATTCATTGAAATCAGAGGTCATGCCGGCACTTATGATGGTGAATCCTATAAATATTTCAAACTCAGTTCTCGAGATAACAATGATGAAAAATAATTCTAAATGCATTCAAGTTGTAGTGAAAATTCCACCAAGCCGGTAACAGGTTATAATAAAAATGGCCAGTGAAATATTAGAGGATCTGTTTTTTATCGAGCGGGGGTATCTGAATGCAAATCACTTTGTTTATCGATCTAAATCACCCACTCTGATTGATACAGGATATATTGCAGGCCTTGATGAAACTATTAAATTATTATCCCAATTAGATGTAAATATTTCAGATGTTTCCCTTATTATCAATACCCATACCCATTGTGACCATATCGGTGGAAATTACAGAATTCAAAAAGAATCCGGGTGTGGCATTGCTTTGCATAAAATAGGCAGACACTTTATTACCACTAACGATGATTGGTCTACATGGTGGAAATACTATAACCAGGACGCAAAATTTTTTAATTGTACAAAGACATTGGAAGATGGCGATGTCATCGCAATTGGTCCGCATGAATTTGAAGTGATTTATACACCTGGCCATGCATCAGATGGCATTGTTTTTTATAATAGATCCGAAAAACTCCTTATTTCGTCTGATACACTTTGGGAAAATGATATGGCGGTCATGACCCTTCGTGTTGAAGGCAGTGCGGCCTTGTTTCGTATGAAAGATTCTCTTAAAAAATTAGAATCCCTTGATGTTAAAAAAGTTTACCCAGGACATGGCAGGCCATTCACAGACATGAACAAAGCCATTACTAAAGCCAAAAAAAGAATTGAAAACTTTACTTTAAACCGGGAAATGATCGGTAATGATTTACTTAAAAAAATTATTATTTACACCCTTTTAATGAATTCTGGATGGACACATACTCATTTTTTTTCGTACTTAATGGAAACGTATTGGTTCAAGGAAACCATCAACTTGTACTTTAACAGTGAATACGAATTAAAATACAATGAAATTATGGACTCATTTTTTAAAAGAAACATGATTAAAATTAAAAATAATTGTCTGTTTACAATCGTAAAGCCTTAAAAGATTGAAAAAACGGTTACAAACACCTATAGTTTTTCCTGATTTTTAAATCACCTTAAAAATTTGGATATTTAAGCAGGAGTACCCAATGAAATCCGACCAGATTCAAAACCGGTTCAATTATGTAAAGCACCTTGTGGGCAACACGCCCATGTATTCGATTGATTATACCTTCAAAGGCGAGAAACGAACCATTTATGCCAAAGCAGAAAATCTGAATATGACCGGGAGTATAAAAGACCGGATGGCATTCCATATTTTAAAATGTGGGTATGAAACCGGTGAATTAAAACCGGAGATGATGATAGCAGAAGCAACCAGCGGAAACACCGGAATTGCTATTTCAGCCATAGGAAGGGCGTTAGGGCATCCAATCACTATTTTCATGCCAGACTGGATGAGCAGCGAACGGATCAATCTGATTAAAAGCCTTGGCGCAAAAATTCACCTGATTTCCAAAGAAGAGGGCGGTTTTATAGGCAGTATTGATAAAACCAAAGCACTTGCAAAAACGTGCGACTTATTTTTACCCAATCAGTTTTCCAACCAGGAAAATGCCAATGCCCATTATGAATCAACAGGTCCTGAAATATGGTGGCAGATGAGATACAATGGATTAAAGCCAGATGCCTTTATTGCCGGAGTCGGAACTGGAGGGACCATCATGGGTGCAGGAAAATTTCTAAAAGAAAAAAATCCAACCATCCTCCTGCATCCCTTAGAACCGTCCAACTCCCCTACCCTGAGTACAGGCCATAAAGTTGGAAAGCACAGAATCCAGGGAATCTCTGATGAATTCATTCCTGCTATTGTGGACCTTGATAAGTTAGATGATATTGTCATGGTGGATGATGGTGATTCAATCATTATGGCTCAAAAACTTGCTTCTGAGCTTGGACTGGCCGTTGGAATATCGTCAGGGTCAAACTTCTTAGGTGCTGTTCAACGCCAAAATAAAATAGGTAAAGACCATGTGGTGGTTACTGTTTTTTCTGATGACAATAAAAAATATCTCAGTACAGATCTGTTAAAACAAGAGCCAGTAAAACCTGATTTTCTATCTACAGATATTAAATTATTAAACTTTAAAGCCATCAAAAGGGTTTGCCATTTGTGCTGCGATCCAAAAGAATGCGCTAACTTTGATATTCAACAATTATCCACAGAAGGCGCAACCTTACCGACCTGTCCCCACCGGCACTGTGGTAAATAAACGAATACTTTTAAATAAGGAAATTTCATGGAACTTGATATCTTTCAAATTGATGCATTTACCCAAAATATTTTTTCCGGTAATCCAGCGGCTGTATGCCCGTTAGAAAATTGGTTGGAAGATGACATCATGCAATCCATTGCGCTTGAAAACAATCTTTCAGAAACGGCTTTTTTTATCCCAAATGACAATGGATATCATATCAGATGGTTTACACCGGTGACAGAAGTGGATCTATGCGGCCATGCAACGCTTGCCTCAGCATTTGTACTATTTAATATTTTAGGGTATGCAAAAAATAAAATTCATTTTGACTCAAAATCAGGCCCGTTAGTTATACACCATGAAAATGACAGAATGATCATGGATTTTCCTTCTCAACCCCCTGTGCCCTGTGATATACCGCTACAACTTGAAAAAGCCTTTCATATCAAGCCCGTAGAGTGTTTAATTTCCGAAGATTATCTGGTGATTTTTAAAAATGAACAAGAGGTTCTTGAACTCAACCCTGATATGGACTGCCTAAAAAAACTAAATTTGCGAGGGGTATCTGTGACAGCAAAAGGTTCAGGAGAATATGATTTTATCAATCGATTCTTCGCACCTAAATATGGTGTCCCAGAAGACCCGGTTACTGGATCCGCTTTCACACAACTTGTTCCCTATTGGTCCAAAAAATTAGGCAAAAAAACATTAAAAGCTCGCCAGGTATCCTCTCGAGGGGGGGACGTCCAGTGCTGTTTTAAATCTGACCGTGTAAAAATTTCAGGGCAAGCAGCATTATACCTGAAAGGAAAAATTCATATTTAATCTACTCTGCCAAATGCACCCGCAAAAATAGATATACCCATCTGGCTAAGATCAATACTGTAAAGATAGAGGTCTTTTCCATCCACATCGCCATCCTGATCTATATCAGGGTCAACAACATTGAATTCAAACTCGTCTGCTCCCATATCTATAGCACGTACACCGTTATCTATGATTCTTGGACCATTAAAGACATCAAGAGGTAAGGGTTCAATTGTATCTGAATCATCATCAATATCAGTTTCATCAGATATCACAAGAGCATTGTTTCCTTGATCAATTACAGGCGAGCCATTCATGAGCCTTGCATCTGTATCAAGCATTGGATTAACTTTTAAATTGTTGTCTGAAAATGAACCGTATCCACCCTGGATATCAGACCAGATTATGGTTAAAGATGAGGCAGCATTGTTATAAAAATATGGGGAATCATTTCCCCAGATGATGGAATTGTTAACTGCCGGGGTTGCATTGACATTGAATATTACACTGCCATTGGCTAAAAGGCCATCTGCAAGGTTATTGTCCACCAGGGTGCAGTTTCCTATTTCAGGGGAGGCGTTTTCAATGTACAGGGCTGCACCAGAGGTCGCAAGATTTTCTTTGAATATCGATCCTGTAATAAAAACCTGCTCATCCTGGTTCTTAATAGACAAGCCACCACCGCCGATGGCGGTATTATTAATAAATTGATTGTTAACGACCCATATGTTGGAATTGCTCAGAAACATGCCGCCCCCGGATCGAGCACCATTTGATTCAAAGAAGCAGAAATTAAAAAATGACCCTGAGCTGTTGGATGCGCCGTAAAAACCGCCGCCTTTTTCATTTGCCCGGTTCCCGGTAAAGTCCGATCCAGTAACTTTTACAGGATCAGAACTTAAATTACATATGGCTCCTCCGTTTTCAGCCTCATTATTAGTAAAATCCGTATTATCAATCGTGAGCTGTCCTGAAATAAGATGGTAAATTGCGCCACCATCTTCGTTCGCCGTATTGCTGGTAAAAATACAATCTAAAATACTTGCAGAAGACCGGTCATTATAGATGGCGCCGCCACCTGTAAAAGAATAACTGCCATGGGCCTGATTCCCGGTAAATGTACATGACTCAAGAACAGGGAATCCGCCATTGGCATTATAAATGCCGCCCCCGGAAGCATGCCCCACTGTTGTGCTTGACACAATATTGGCAGTGAAGGTGCATCCAGTCAGGACAGGGGCTGCCGGTCCCGAATCCGCATCAATCAGCATGCCGCCACCAACAACACTTGCCTGGTTTGCTTCAATGGTACAGCCCGTGAGCACGGGAGAACCACCGAAACATGCAATCCCCCCCCCGCGCGAATTAATTAAACTTGTTGCACTGTTACTGCTGATGGAGCAGGTGATAAAATCTGGGTCTGATCCGTCTATGTAGATACCACCGCCGTCAAGAACAGCGGTGTTTAAATCAATGGTGCATCCCTCGAAAACAGGAGAAGAATTGTTGAAAATAGCGATACCGCCGCCAAATCCGTCAGAAGAATTATTTGTAATATCACAGGTATTAAATTGGGGAGAGGCATCATCACAATAAATGCCGCCGCCATAGGAATCATTATTTCGAGCGTCATTTCCATCAATCACTACACTGTCAAATTCAGTTGAGGCCCCATTGCAAAGATACACCCCCCCGCCATTTTCTGAATTTATAAGCCGGTTGTTAAGAATACTGGATGCCCCGTCAATTCGCCCGGCACAATTTTCAAGATAAAGCCCCCCGCCATTCTGCGACATGTTATCTGTGATTGAAACATCATGAATTACCGGCAGCCCTTTTACACAATACATCCCTCCTCCAAAATTATAGGCTGTATTATTGCTGATACTTAAATCATCAAGTGTTACCTGGGAGTTAAACATATATATACCACCGCCTCTTCCCGCACCTGAAACATTTGTCTCACATTTGTTAAATAAGAAATCACTTCTTGTTACGATCGTTACGGCATTGTCGCAATAGAGGCCGGCGCCGTTCTGGCCTGAGTTGTCCTGGAAAAGACAGTCGGTTATTGTTATATCGGACCCTTGAGCATTGTAGACCCCGCCGCCGGACGCCCAATTGCCTTCAAAACTGTCTGAGCCGAACCTGCAATTGGTAATGGACAAAGTTGAGTTGATATTGTATATGCCACCGCCTTGGGTTGCCTGGTTGTCGGAAAATGTATTGTTGTTTATTACTGTGGATGCATTTTCGTTATACATGCCACTGCCTAAGGACGCATGATTATTCCTGAAAAAGCAGTTCCTGATGGTGGGAGAAGACGCGTTATTGTACATGCCGCCGCCCCTTAAATTGATATCAATAATTCCGCCGTCGTTTGCATTGCCGTCCTGGATGTAAAATCCGTCCAGGATGGCTGTTGTATTAAGCGCCGCCAACATGGCTGGATGATAGAACACATGATAGCTGTTATCGGTTGTTGAGCCGGATACTCCCAGGTCACCGGATAAAATTGTCTGATTAAATGAAACATCCCTTTCACTAAAGTCATCATCCCCGTTGGAAGGGTTAAACCCACCGTATAGTGTAACATTATTTTTCAATTGATAAGTGGCTGTCCTGGCATCTAATGCAATTATCCGCTTTGAAGGTTTGTAGATTCCTTCTGCAACCCAAATCTGGTAACCATCAGTAGCCATATCAAGGGCATCCTGAAGATCATTAAAGGCACTGCTCCAACTTGCGCCGTTATCGGCACCTGTTGCATCCTGGTCAACATATATAATCGAGAAAGGGTTAAACTCATCCATTCCCATATCAACCGTTTCAACGGCGTCGCCGTCTCCGTCAATGGCCCTGTCTTCATATTCAAAATCTTCCACCGGCAGTCCTTTGACCAGGTGAGTTCCGGTGTCAATGCAGGGAGAAGATTTTAACAGGTGGAAATCTTCTGTCATATATATTGTTTTTCCCCAGTTTTTAATGTGCATACCGGGCGTTGTGGCACTTGCAAGAGGCGGCTTAAACTCCACTTCATGTTCATCGATACTGAGAACCACCCGTGTAATACCATCGTGTTCAATTTCAATACGGTCGTCCTGGGAATAAAGAGAAGAATCCACAACAACAAGCACATCAACTGCGCCGTCTTTGATAGTAAAATCGATAAAAGAAGGAATGTTCATAAATTTGGGATCAGCATTTATATTATCCAGTCCCGGGAATTTCTGCCCCTCCGGCATCTGAACATCGGAAAATGAAATTTTAATATCCGGGGTGCTGATGCCACTGAAATCATAAATAGAATTCGGTATATTGCCCCAGATAATGCAGTTAGCGACAATGGCCGGCAGCAGATGGTTATATATCCCTCCGCCGTCGTTTACCGCGACATTACCATAAAAGGTGCAATTGATAAATATAGGAGCAATACTGTCATCCAGACCGGCAGAATTAAGCACCCCCCCGCCATTACCTGCTTTATTGTACAGGAACAATGAATTTGTAACGACAGGCACAGAATCAAAATTCCTCATGCCGCCACCATCCGAATAAGTGTTGGTTGCCTGGTTCCCGATAAAGGCGCAGGCATCCACCCGGGGATTGGACTCAGCAAAGTTGAACATGCCCCCTGCATTGGAAGTTGCAGTATTATTCACAAACTTTGTATGGGACACAACAGGACTTGAGTAAAAATTGTTGCTCATGCCTGCCCCGAAAGAGGCTTTGTTGTTTTTAAATGTACAGTTTCGGATAGTGGGAGAGGCTTCATTATTGTACATGCCGCCGCCTTTATTTTCAGTACTTCTGGCAAAGCCGTTGGAAATTGTAAACCCGTCTAAAACTGCTGTATCGTCTAAATCCAGAGAAGATGGATGGTAAAATACATGGTAGACATTGTCACCATCCCAATCAGGATATCCAATATCTCCGTTCAGAACTGTTTCATTGATATCCGGATCACGGTCCTCAAAATTAACAATACCCGCACCAGGATCAAATCCGCCATAAATTTCCACTTCATTTTTCATTTGAAATGTGAGATTTTCAGGGTTGTTTCCCCCATGCATGGTTGTTGGCAGATAGGTTCCCTTAGCCACATATATTTTATCTGCCGGATTTGAGTCATCCAGGCCGTCCTGAAATTTTTTAAATGCACTGGCCCAGGTCAGACCAGTTTGAGAACCTGAAGCGTTTTTATCCACAAAAATTATCTTTGCATACGAAGTTGAAGACAATTCAATAACAAAAAATAAAACAAGAAATAACTGAATAGGAAAAGATTTCATATTTTAACCATTTAAAAACCAACATTAATTGTATAGTGCAAAAGTCATTCCTAACTTAGAATGCAAATTTTATACCACCACATATGGGTCTCAAACAGCTTGATATACATAATTTACACACTTTTTAGGTATTTTTTTTCTCAGAAAAAAATGTAACAATTTAAGAAGTATTTTTCCTAAGGGTTTTCCCTATTCTTTTCTATAATGCACCGTATTTAAACAAAAATTTCCACTTTCACGATATTACAAAAAATTCTTAGCGAAACTATATGGTTTGGAACATGTTTTATTCAATTTTATATATTTAGTGTTTGAACGAAAACTCACCCATCTACTGTGTTGCTTCAACATCTTGCCAAATTATAAGACTGGCCTCAAGTACAGTATGAAAAAGTTGATGAATCAAAGTTGATGATCGCGCCTGATCTTTAAGCATAACAAGAGTCCAAAAGAGATACAGCTAACGATCAACAAGAGTGAAAATGCAAGTTTATAGCTTTGAGTTATGTCAAACAGATAGCCAGTCAATATAGGTCCAAAAGCGCCACCAGTGGTTCCAAAAAAAACGACCAACCCGAACAGTGAACCATGAGCCCGGATTCCAAACAATTCCACTATGATAGGGGAAATAGCTGTAAAAAGTCCGCCATGCGCAATTCCATATATACAGGCAAACCCGTAAAGCTTCCATAAAGCATCGGCTTTTATAAGCCAAAGAAAACTTATGATTAAAATTCCAAAACAAATGAACATGATTTGTTTGCTGCCTATACGATCAATAGCAAGACCTGAGATAAATCGCCCCAACATACTCACGGCACCGATGGTGGAAAGTACACCCGCTGCCTTGTGTGATGAAATACCTATATCACGAGCATGAGGGACAATATGGACGAGGACACTCATCAGGCAGAACACTAAAAGTAGATTTGTCAGACATATAAGCCATAATTCATTAGTTTTTAAAGCGCTTGAAAAGGAAAACCCTTGGTTCTGTGATTTTTGTAGTTCCCTATGGTTGTAGACAGGTGAATGACCCGCAGACTCTGGATCACGCCGAAGAAATTGGGCGATTGTGAACAGAAGGATGAAAGCAAAAGAACCCATGAATATAAACGCTTTTTGCCAGCCGAACCTTATGATTAAAAAACTGGCCAAAATGGGGAATATGAACTGACCAGCCCCGGTGCCCACCTTGACAAGACCGGTCATTTTTCCTCTTTTTTCTGTAAACCACCTGGCAATAGTGGTTAGAGCAATGACATCCACGGAACTGAGTCCAATACCGAAAATAAGGCCAAAAATCAGGTAGAGCTGCCATAGAGCAACAACCTGTGATACACAGCAGAAACCCAGACCAAAAAGGATAGCCGCAATACTCATTAAAATTCGGGGGCCAAATTTATCATTGAGCCTACCAATGAGAATGCCAAACAGTCCCATGATAAAAAAAGCTGCGGAAGAGGCACCGGATATAGCAGCTCTTGACCAGCCGAATTCATCCATTAAAGGGTTGAAGAAAACTCCATAAGAGATATAAATGCCTATTCCAACTGCTTGGATACTAAAACAGGATGCTGTAATGATCCTGCTATAAGGAAACGCCTTTTTATTTAGAAGATCTGTCATACACGTTTTGCTTTCTTAACAGCGACAGCTATCATATACTTCATCTGATTCAAAAATCATTTATAAAAAATAATAAAGTATTAGATCATGAGTCGTACAACAAGTCAAAACACAAAGTGAGTTTTAGTCAGAAATTGAAATTGAGGATTAAATGGCCACAAGGCGTTCAGAATATCAATGATACTTAGATACCAGTTCAAATCTTGATAAACTTTTGAAGATCTGATCGCCCGGATGAAACCTTATAATCTTTCGCTATCGCTTCTAAAACCACCGGCATTTTCCCAAAACCAAAATATGTAAGTAAAATGGGAGATACCGAATACACAATGTTATGTTTAAAAAATGGATTATGACTATTTGACTGTGAAACAAAAGAAGAGAGATAGAATAATCAGATTATTTAACCAGATCATCCCCTCTCTTTTTTATATATTATTTTTTATTTTTCTTTTTTAGTTTTCTTTTTTAATTTCGCATTTAATACCTGTCGTTGGGAAGCGTTCAACACAGTTTTCCTCAATCTTATAGATTGAGGGGTGACTTCCACCATTTCGTCATCTCGAATAAAATGAATCGCTTTTTCAAGGGTCATGGCCTTAACCGGCGAACAAATAACACTTTCGTCTTTGCCAGAGGCTCTCATGTTTGTCAGTTTTTTCTCTTTGCAGGCATTCACATTAATATCCTGATGACGGTTATGCTCACCAACTATCATACCTTCATACACTGGAGTTCCGGGTGCAATAAGCAGCTGGCCTCTGGGTTCAAGATTAAACAATGCATAGGGCACAGCCTTGCCCTGTCTATCGGACACAATGGATCCATTATATCTAACAGGGAACTGGCCTCTATGTTCTTCATAACCAGAAAGATATGAATTCATAATACCTGTCCCTCTGGTATCTGTCATAAACTCATCTCTATATCCGATCAAAGACCTTGAAGGTATTGAAAATTCAATTCTCACCCTTCCTTTTCCGTTATTCACAAGATTGATCATTTTGCCTTTTCGGATGGAGAGCTTTTCTGTCACTACACCTAAGAAATCTTCACCGCAATCCACAAACAAATGCTCAACAGGCTCTAATGTTTTACCCTCTTTAAATTTATAAATAACTTTTGGGCGGCCGACACAGAGTTCAAATCCTTCTCTTCTCATGGTTTCTATTAAAATGGCAAGCTGGAGCTCGCCTCTTCCTTTAACAATAAAACTTTCATCTGTCGTACTTTCTTCCACTTCAATCGCAACATTTAATAGAGTTTCTTTAAGTAGCCGTTCTCTGATTTTTCTGGATTGAACATATTTGCCTTCCAGACCGGCAAATGGTGAGGTTGAAATAGAAAACTGCATGGAAACAGTCGGTTCATCCACTGTAATTCTTTCAAGGGGGACCGGTTCTGCTTTTGTACAGATGGTGTCCCCGATTTTCACATCTTCAATACCGGACAAAACAATAATATCACCCACCTGAGCCTGATCCACAGGTAAAAGTGTCATTCCCACATAGGACTGTAGTTTGGAGACCTTTAATTGCAACTGCTTGCTTTCCTCATCAATACACACAAGATTTTCATTGGATTTTGCACTGCCGTTAAAAATTTTACCAATTGCCAGCCGTCCAAGATAATCAGAATACCCAAGATCTGAAACCAACATCTGGAAAGGGGCTGAGGCGTCGTAAGTTGGCGCTGGCATTTCTTCTACAATAAGATCAAATAATACGGTCAGATTATCAACGTCTTCTTCCAGCTCTTTTTTAACGATCCCATCACGGCCAATGGCATACAAATAGGTAAAATCAAGCTGTTCTTCTGTCGCATCAAGATCTATAAACAAGTCATATACCATATCCAGAACTTCATCCGGTCTGGCATCTTTTCTATCAATTTTATTAATGATGACCATAACCGGGAGATTGGCTTCAAAAGTTTTTTTAAGGACGAATCGGGTCTGAGGTAAAGGGCCCTCAGACGCATCAACAAGAAGAATGGCACTATCGGCCATGGAAAGAGCTCTTTCTACTTCACCACCGAAATCTGCATGGCCAGGTGTATCAATGATATTAATTTTAACATCCTGCCAGGTGACTGAACAATTTTTGGCTGATATAGTGATACCGCGTTCTTTTTCAAGGTCCATACTATCCATCAGACGGTCATCCACCTTCTGGCCTTCCCTGAAAAGTCCGCTCTGCCTGAACATTGCATCCACAAGTGTTGTTTTCCCATGATCGACATGGGCGATGATGGCAATATTTCTTAAGTTATTATTATATTCTATATTTTTTTTCATGCGTCTCCTGTTGTCATCCTTAGCTATTTATTCGTAAGGCCAGGAAGATAACCATGAAAACAAAAAAGGCAAATATTATGCTAATGTTTCATTTTGACACTCGGGTTGTACCATCATCAGCAGAAATAATTCTAACCCTGTCTCCGGCGGCAATTAAGACATCTGCTTCCTGTACCACAACGATTGTCTGGCCACTGTCTTTTTTTACAATAATTTCAAGCGCCTTTTTACTTGTAATGCCTTCTTCGGCCAAGGTTCCAGCTGCAGCACCAGCAAGGGCCCCCACAACGATTGCAACCGTTTTGCCTGTTCCGCTTCCTATTGTGCTGCCCAGGACACCGCCTGCCACACCGCCAGCAGCAGTTCCTACTGGAGTTTTGGTGCCTTCAATCATAACTTCTTTTACAGACTCGACTATTCCGCTTTCAACGTTCTGGGCTTTTCTTGCATGATCCCGTGAATATACCTGGCTTGATTTGCTTGGTGCACATCCTGTAACATAACCACCAACTATTACCATAAGAAGAATCATTGTTAGTGCAGATTTTAATGTCTTCATAAAACTTTTTCTCCTAAATAAATTATGTCTTAGGCTTATAGGCTATACAATCCATTTCCACAGATGCGCCCAAAGCAAGTTCATTAACTCCCACCGTTATTCTACTGGGAGGTTCAAATTGTATTGTATCAAGATAGGCAGAATTCATATCTTGAAAACTATCCATATCTGTTAGATAGACATTTAATTTCACAACATCTTCAATAGTTGCATTACATTTATTTAAAATAGTTCCGATGTGAAACAGAATCTGTTCAGTTTCTTTTTCAACTCCCCCTGCTACAATTTCCATTTTCCCAGGTATTGTGCCAAGGATACCGGATACATATATAAAATCCCCTGCAATCGTTGCATGACTAAAGGCTGGTAGCCTGGCAAGATTGTCACAATTAATTTTTTTGATTCCCATGATGGGCTTCCTTTTTGAGTTTAAATTTTTTTCTATTTTACAGCACCTTTTTGAAAGCTTCAAGCATTCAATTGTTAGAAATTGTTACCGCTTGTAAAATACTGCCTTTTTTAATATGAAATAAACATTAACCAAGACAAGACAATCTTTTAAAAACCGATCTTACTTATTGTATATTATCCTGTCTTGATTTTTAGGAACACGCCATATAAAGTGTTACACAATTTTACAAATTAAAAACCTTGTAAATATAAAGTTTTGCATTACTTTTCTTAAAATATTGTTGATATGAATACCTTAAATCAAGGAGCAGCACCATGACAATGATCATTGCAGCAATTGTTCTTATAGCCGTCATCGGCCTTGTCATTATGATAAAAAAAAACAAAGAGACCAAACCAAAGGACAACACATCACCTCCACCAGTCCCAAAAGCTGAACCATCCCCTGATCAGGACTACAAGGTGATTTTAAATTCTTTGTTAAGCTTAAATATTCTAATGAGAAAAGATAAGGATTTCCCTTTGGAAATGACCCAGGAAATTGAGGCCATTATTGATGATTTAATGGCTATTACCCCATCCATGATGGAACGATATCCCAGTGAAACATTAACCTATGAAATCAAAAAAATTGGAACTGCACATCTTTACAAAACAGTTAAGGAATACCTTGACCTGTCAGTAGAAAGCCGAACAAATCAATTTGACATGTTTAAAAAAACCATTCAGAGTTTGCATGATGTCTCTAATCGATCCAGAGATATTGTAGAAAAAAATGAGACCGCAGAATTTAAAACCATGGCAAATTTTCTTGCAGGCAAATTTTCTTAAATAAATTATGCTTTAAAAATATCTCTTAAGGAGGATGATATGAATGATGTAACCCAGGATTTACAAAGTGTTGCCCAACAGGCAAAAGCACCTGTAATCGCTGAAGTGACTCAAGTATCGGGCCAGGGCGCCTTAACACCAGTCCAAACCCCTTCCAATCTTGAACCTGTACAGCCCAAACATTTGGCAGTTGAAGATATTCAGGCCATTGAAGTTGAAGCCAATGAATTCCTTGAAAAAATAAAGGAAGACCCTTCTGACTGGCAATTGGGCAATTTTGTTTTTGGCCTGGGCCAGGAAATCATGCAGGAAACCCAGGCACAAGTGAGCCTTTATGATCGTAAAATGGGCAATGTGCTTAAAAATGTTGCAACTGATGACTCTTCTCCAGTGGGTAAAAATATTCTGGCTATTAAAGTAGAACTGGACAAGGTCAATCCCACCATGGTGGGGAAAACCGAGATGCCTTTTCAAAAAAAGATGCTGGGATTGTTCACAAAGACTGTTAACCGGCTGCCCAAAGGAGATGAAATCCTTAAGGTTATTGCGGAACGAAGAGAAACTGTTAATTCCACCATAGACGGCATCCGTGACCATTTAAGAAATGAGGCGGATCAGGTAGCTTTTGATGCATCAGAACTTTCCACCATTTGCGATGCATTAAAAGAGATCCAACCAAAACTACAGGAGCAAATCTTCCTGGGGCAGATCATATGGCAAAAATTAATGGATCATATGGGAACTATCGAAGATGCGAGAAACAAAGAAGCTTTGACCACACTGACCAGTGATCTTGCCATGGCCGTAGTGGATCTTCAAACCATTGACAACTCAAATCTTCAGACTCGATTTGGTGGGGAAATGATGGTAAGAAACTCCCATCTGGTTCGACGATTGGTTCAAAGAACAGATATGATCCTTTCTACAGCAGTTAAAAACGCCCTGGCAGTCAGAGTTGCAGCTGAACAACAAATGGAAACTATGCAGCATCTTGATATGGTTCAACAGGCAGCAGCAGAAACAATGAAAGACACAGCCAAAGTCATTGGCAATGCGGCCATAAAAGGCGCGAAAATGAGTCAAAGTATGACCGTAAACATTGACGCCTTAGAAGAAGCCTGCCAGACATATGAACAGGCATTTGAAACCTATGCCCTGATTTCTCAAGAAACCATTAATATCGCATCGCAGAGTTCCAATGCCTTAGGAAAAATGAACGACCGGTTTAGGGCAAGAACCGATGCATTAACTGCAAGACGTGCGGACACTTAAGCCAAAACATGTACGCTACGTATTTTAAAACTGGAGGCAGACCATGCTTGATATCGCCACACAAAAATCTTTCCAGGAAAGATTTAACGCCATAAGAACTTTGGGAAAGGAGCAACTGGTTTCTGGCCCGGACAAGTCACAGTTGACCATAAAAGATGCTGGCAACCTTTCCTTTTTTGAATATCTTGGCAACACCTTTTTTATAAAAAGTTTAAATAAATACGAAGAGACCTCTGATGACTATAAAACCAAAAAAGGCTATTTCATCAATGAACTCACCTGCCTTTGTCTTGAAACCGGAAAAACCTCTAATTTTGAATGGGAATTCGATGATGAACTTGAAGTATCCATGACGATTGAGCGACTTTCCTTCAGGAATTTAAAGGATGATGCAGGAGAACAAATAGATGAAGACGACCTGGATCAAATTGCAGACGACAAGGATGTGATTGTTATCAATGGCGAAAAATTCTGGTATGAAGATGACTGGGCATCGGTTTATTACCGTGAAGATAAAGAAGAAAAAGTCTATATGTATGAATTTGAAAATGAAAGCCATACCAAATTCCTCACCATTGAAGAATGGGCAGGATCAGGTAAGGATGAGTACCAGATTTATACATCAAGCCCGGTTGATCCGAACAATATCGGTATCATCAGTAAAGGAGACCAGTAAGGATGGGTAAAAAACATCTTTTTATTAACTTGATTGCCGGACTGACGCTTGTTGGTTTGATGATTGCGCTAACTGGATGCGGGGGGGGGCTTCCCAAAGAAATTAAAAATCGAGCCAAAGCCATACCCGGTGCTATAGAAAGTCATAAATCTAAAGTAGACAAACAAAAAGAGAAATATAATAGTTTGTCTCAATCCTCTGATTTTAAAAGTATTAAAGAGTTTGCTACAAAGGAAAATTGGATAAATAAATTTCAATTGGCACATGCTGAACTTGATAGGGCAAAAACGATTTATGGAAAAGACCTTGCGCCGTTAGTGAGTAAAAACAGATTAGAATCATCTCCACAGGTTCAACAACAAATATTAAGAATTAAAAAAATTATTCGCAACGCTGAAGAATTATCCCGGTATCCGTTTTCACGATTTTCAAAGATCAAAGATACCATTAAAAATATGAGCGCATTAAATTCTAAAGCAATAAAAAATGCTGGCAATATAAAACAGATCAGCAGCAATTTAAAGAATGGTGCTATAGCAAAAGCTGAATCTGACTTTCCGGATTTAAATCAAAAAATAAACAAAAAGTTTTCACCGCTTTTAAATCTTGAAAGGCAATCTCAGGATCATTTAAGTGTCGTTGCTGCAGAATTTAACAAGCACTCGTCAGGTTCAGCTACTACAGACTATGCAAGCTTTACAGACAGCTCTGAAGCATTGTCTGTAGGGTACAAGGAAGCAATTATCCTTAAAACAAATTTAAACAAGGATATTAAACAACTGTATACAAGCTACACAAAAATTCTAAAAGATATGAAAGAAGAATACTTTGTATCCATAAAAAGAGAATCCTGGAATGAAAACTCTGATTTTTATGATCCAAGATTTGCTAGCTTTCGTCGCCAGGTCAGCCCTGAGGCCTATGAAGTCTTAACATCAGACAAACTGGATACCATTGCTGCAATTACTGCAGGATTCACAGGGTCAAAGCTGAAGAACAATATTGGTAACTTGTGGAAGGAATTGAAAATTAATCCTACCGAGCAGTGGCCGGGAAGAAGCCATAATGCAGCTTCTTTTTTTGTAGAAGATGCGAGGGAAGCCTATTTTCATAAATATCTGCTTGAAAAAAATGGAGAAACAAAAGAAACCAATTGGGAACAGGTGGATGCAAGTTTTTATGATGCCAATATTGAATTCCTTGGCATGGCAATCCTTTCCAAACCGTATGGTGTATTTGAAAAAGATCGTATAACTCAAGCGACACCACCGGGGATGGCGTATGTAGGAAATGAAAAATATGGGGAATGGAAAAAAGATAATTCGGGAAATTCATTCTGGTCCTGGTATGGGAAATATGCATTATTTTCAATGCTCTTTAGTCCTCGGCCATCCTATTATGGTTACAATTCATGGAATGGTTGGAACACGGGTTACCGAAATAGACGCCCCTATTTTGGGAAAACCCAAAACGGGTTTCAAAAATATGGTACAAATGGCACATCTGTAAAAAAATCACCCAGATTTCAAAGCACAAATTTTGCAAAAAGCGGTGGCTTTAAATCCCAGAGAGCTTCTGTCAGGGGCGCTGGGGCCAACCTTCGTGGAGGTGGCCCGAAAAGTAAAGGTAAATAATGTTTGAACGAAAACTCACCCATCTGCTGCGTTGCTTCAAAATCTTGCCAAATTATAAGAGTGGCCTCATGTACAGTAGTACACTCCGGTTTCAAGATTCCTTGCGCCTTGCATATGAGCAACTTTTTGCCCAAACACGGGTTTTCGGTCAGACACTAAATAGATAATTCTAAGGAGGAAAAATGAATATTGCGGCAACTCTCACAGGGCTTGGTCAAGGATTTATCTATGTTATCGTGGGTATCTTTTTCATTTGGCTGGTAAAGATAGTGGATGACTGGCGGACCAAAGACTTTAATGATGATAAACATATTGATGATGGGAATGTGGCTGTAGGGCTGAGACGTGCCGGGCTATATCTTGGAATTGCCATTGCACTGTCAGGCGCCATAGACGGATCTTCAAAAGGCTTTTTTCTTGATCTGATACAATTATTAATTGATGGCCTTATCATTACAGGATTTATGTTTTCTTCCCGCTTTATCAATGATTTTATCATGCTGGGTAATATCAATAACGATGAAGAATGTATTAAAACATTTATTCAGCCTGACGGAAGAAAGGTTGTTGGAAACACAGCAGTGGGAATGGTCGAAGCAGGAATGTATATTGCCACAGGATTTATCCTTAACGGTGCCATTTCAGGAACCGGGGGAACATTCTTACAAGGTATTACCAGTGCTATTCTCTTTTTTATAGTCGGACAACTGACTTTATTGATTTTCGGATTGCTATATGAATTAATCACGCCTTTTAATGTGAGAAATGAAATCAAAAACAATAATCTTGCCGCCGGTATTGGACTTGGCGGCATCCTTATTGCTCTGGGTATTATTCTTATGTCAAGTATTTCAGGTCCCTTCACAGGATGGGGCAATGATCTTGCAAGCTTTGGTATATTTGCAGTCTATGGAATCGTGATGCTGCTCATTTTCAGAGCAGTTGTTGACAAAATTTTATTGCCCACAACCAATATTGCAACAGAAGTTGAAGAAGACCAAAATGTTGCCGCCCTGATTGTGGTTGAAAGCGCTATTAATGCGGTTGCGATTATTATAGCATTTTCCATGTAAAACAATGGTACAAAAAAAAAGTTCGCTTAATTTTGCGTCTTTATTGTTGTGTGCTTGCATGTTCGCAAGTGGGGCCTGCGGCATTATTCTTGAGTATATCCAGGCAAGCCTTGCCTCCATGATACTTGGAAATTCTTTTGAACAATGGGCCATGGTGATAGGACTGATGCTCTTCTGGATGGGGTTTGGCTCACTGATCCAGGCACAAATTTCAAAAAAACACCTTATTTACGCCTTTATCGGGGTTGAAACAGGCTTAGCCCTTGTCGGAGGGTTTTCTCCCACACTTACCTATATATCTTACGGTTATACCGCTCACTACAGCCTGGTTCTCTACTTTTTCGTCAGTTTCATCGGAATCATGATCGGTCTTGAAATCCCTGTAATTATTAGAATCAACAATGACTTTAGTAAAGAATTATCCACCAACCTTGGCAATATCTTAAGTGCGGATTACATTGGCAGCTTAATAGGATCATTTATTTATGTGTTTATCCTTTTAAGATTTACACCGATAACAGAAGCAGCCTTTTTAACCGCTGGCGTTAACTTCTTTTTGGCCTTTATCACCTTTATCTATTTTTCGAAAAAGGGATTATTGAAAAATGGCATTGTTATCCCGATCATCATGCTGCTCACTTTTTGTGCCATAACTTACGGATACCTGAACAACCGGCTATGGAATATAAAAATTGAACAACCGTTGTACGATGATCCCATTATTTTAAGCAAAACCACCCGATACCAGCATATCGCCATTACCCATTATAAACCCTTTGATGAAGTACGGCTTTTTTTAAACGGCAACCTTCAATTTTGCAGCACAGATGAACAACGCTATCATGAACCCATGGTGCACCCTGTCATGAATCTTGTTCCTGTCAAAACAAAAGTTCTTATCCTCGGCGGAGGAGATGGTTGTGTTTTACGAGAAATATTGAAATATAAAGATGTAAAAGAGGTACTCTTAGTTGATCTTGACCCTGAAATGACCCGTCTTGCAAAAAATCATCCCATTTTAAGAAGAATCAACCAGAACGCACTTGAAGATTCCAGACTGGTTAACCTTACCAGCAAAGGAGCTACTCCTGGAATCGATACAAAACTTTATATTGATTCCAATAAAAAGAACCGCCCAAAAAAGCAACCGGATACAAACAAACTTGCTGATGTAAAAATCATGAATATTGATGCTGATAAATTTTTAAGTGATGTGAATGGCTTCTGGGATGTCATCATCATTGATATGCCAGACCCTTCCACGCCGGAACTCACAAAGCTTTATGCCAAAGAATTCTATAAAAAGGTAAAACAACATCTGTCACAGCATGGCATGATGGTGATTCAGGCAACATCTCCCTACCTTGCCAAGGAGAGTTTTCTTTGCATTGGAAGGACCCTAGAAAGTGCAAGCCTCAGTGTTTTACCATTTCATGAGAATGTACCCAGTTTTGGTGACTGGGGATGGTATCTGGCATGGCACTCCAATATTAATAAGGGAAAAATTTTAAAAAAAATTAAGCATCTTGCGATTGATGCCCCTACAAGATTTATCACACCACAGGTGTTTAAAAGCGAATTAGTCTTTGGTAAAGATTCTTTTGTAACGACCAATACTCAAATCAACACTATTCTTAATCCAGCCCTTCTAAGTATTTATAATCATGAGTCCTGGCTGCTTGACTGATCAGAATGTTTCATAAAAATTATTTTGCCTAACTATTATTTTTTTTTAAAACCCCATAGTTGACTACATCCTTATTTATTGTTATTTTAAAAAGAATATTTTTTCTAGCTTTCCAAACAGGTTCTTATGAAAAATGAAATGATTGATGTATTCAACTTTGGAATTCTCATCTTTGACCTTGAAACAGGTTTCATTAATGATGTAAATCGTGCGTTTCTAAAACTTACGGGTATTTCCAAAAAAAAGGTGCTTGGCGAAAAAATTATTCACCTTTTTTCTCAAACAGATATAGCACGCCTACAAGAGCAAAAATCTAATGAACAAATTGAAACCGAATTGATTGGCGATAAAGGAAAAAAACTTTTCGTACTTGCCGAATTCAGCCAGACAAAAGAGAAAACAGGCATGATCAGCCTTGCGAATATTACGACGCTAAGACAAAAGTTTAATTGGATAAAAGAAGAAAGAGACGGCATGAGACAATTTTTCGAAAATATTCCTGTTGCCGCCTACAGAAACACTGGGGGGCCAACCGGTAAGTTTTTGCTGGGAAATCCTGC
>JAAEKY010000815.1 GCA_024227235.1 Desulfobacteraceae bacterium
CTGAAAAACGATGTAATCGTGTATTAATATGGCCAGATTGAGGCAAAATAAGAAAAAATACCCGGGTACTTCTCCTCAATAAAATTATACTCTGACCAAACAAGCGCCGCACATAAGACAATCCACAAACTAAACATCAGTTCCGACCATTTATCATCCCAGAACTCCCCGCGAAAAGCTGATATCAAATCCGGTATGAATAAAAATCTCATTGCCCCGAAAATTCCATCTTTTCCAAAGAGGATCGATGCCAGTGCCCCGAAAAAAGGTATATTTATAATTACCAAAAGTACTGTCAGCGGTTTATTCATTTTCTGGCCATTCTAACAGCTGGGCACAAAAAGCCCCATGTTCACTTGCTTGCAACATTACTTCAGTTTATCAATATAGAAGGCCTCAACAGGAAAATCACCGGCGTCATCTGGTGTGTTTTCTGGTTAGAAAATTTGGTAATTTGTCCCGCGAATTGCCACATACTCCTGTTTCTCGGGCCTGACTCTATTTAAAACCCATATTTTCAAGCTCTTCCTCAGTTAATATTTCCGTTAACTCTGTGGCATTCAAAGGCTTGCAACCAATTGGCGGGTTTATGCTTGTGGAGGTTTTTCCGGCAAAGATAGTGACCTCGTCAACAAAATCATGCAAAGAACCGAAAGCGATTTTGTGTACACCTGCAGTCAAAGGGATCCTCAATCTGCCTGGAAGATTGACAATACCGCTTTCCGATCCA
>JAAEKY010000816.1 GCA_024227235.1 Desulfobacteraceae bacterium
AATAAACAATTCCTGGTTGGGTTTGCCGCAGAAACAGATGATCTTGAAAAAAATGCGTTGATAAAAATGAAGAAAAAGAATCTTGATATGATTGCTGCGAACATTGTGGGTGCAAAAGATTCAGGATTTAAGGCAGATACAAATAAGGTAAAGCTTTTTATAAAAGATGGTTCATCTGTTGATATTCCTTTGATGGAAAAAGAAAAAGTGGCTGATGCCTTGATTGATCAAATTATTAAGGGGCTAAACAAACGCTAAAAGAAATCTGTCTGCTGAAATCACTCGGACATTCTCAATTTGCAGGTCCACATCTTTTTTTTTAACAACTTGAAATAAATAAGGGATGTCGAGTTTTGAATTGTAATAATGAAGCGTAGGGGAGACCTTTGTTCTGTTCAGTTTTACCTCAATCGCAATCCAGGGTTTGTCATCATACGTTAAAAGAAAGTCCACTTCTTTTTTTTGTGCATTTCTTAAATAATAAAGTCCGACTTTATACCCTTCATAATCTTTTAAGAAATGTATAAATTTCAATAAATGACAGGCAATAAGATTTTCAAATCTTGCAGCTTCATCTTTTATTTCAGACCAATCCCATAAAAAGAGTTTAGACTCTTTTTTTAGCGATCTGAAGTTTGATCCGACAAATGGATATATTCTAAAACAATAATAAAATGATTCCATAATATTAAGCCAGTTTGTCAATGCTTTATGGCTGACTTCCAGATCTTTTCGCAGCGAATTAATAGAAAGAAGTGATCCAGCTCTGTCTGGAAGCATGTCACAAAAAAGTGTCATTCCTGAAAGATCCCTGACCATTGTGATATCCCGGATATCCTCTCTGGTTATTCTTTCAATTCTTCCATTGTGCCACCTTCTAAGGGTTCTGCTGTTTTGTTTAATAAAAGGTTCTGGGAATCCACCAAATTTATCCAAAGAAAGAAAATTTGTTGTTTCACTTCCTGAAGGAATATTCAGCGGATCAAAAGGTTTGAATTTGTTTTTAATTGAACAACTTTCTGCCAAAGAAAATGGATGCAGCCTGTAATAATGATATCTTCCCATCATGGAATCTCCACCTTTCCGGTATAGATCGAGACGGGCACTGCCGGTAACAAGAAATTTGTACCGATCATTTAATTTGTCATATTCACCTTTAATAAAGGATTTCCAATTTTTATATTTATGAATTTCATCAAAGATTAAAAGTGTTGCATTGCCAGGCCATCCGGATTTTAATATGCGTTGTCTATCATTTCTGTTGTCCCAGTTATAATATTCAAAATTTTTATGTTCAGGTGCTATAATGTTTTTGGAAAGAGTCGTTTTCCCAACTTGGCGTGGTCCACCGATAAAGACCATTTTTTCTGAAAGGTCTTCAGAAACTTCATTAGTTATGTATCTGTTTTTTATCATATTCCAAAGCATATAGCTTTTGTTTTTCTATGTTAAGTTTTTTGCCTGAAGGCAAAAAAAAACAATACTATTTTTGCTTATAGGCAAAAATAGTACAATGAAATCCACTCAATTTGTTTGTATTTAATTGATTTATTTAATTGCATGTTTTAATAATTAATCAAGTTTACCCATTTGTTTTAAAAAATGCAGGAACCAAAAATTTGTAAAACAGACAGGAATGATTAAAAATGAAGACTGGTGTTCAAAAAGAAGCATCTGTAATAAAAACCGAATTCAATCAAATTCTCAAAGATTTTTCTGAGTATCTGCATGTTCAAAAACAGACTGGCAATACTTTTTTAAACATTTCAAAGGACTCGCAAGACCTTATCAATGGTTGGGGAGCCAACTCCCAAATAAAGGATTTTTTTTTTTTTGAAGGCCCTCAAACAGCAAGTATATTCATAATAGACAGTGAAGGTGCGTTTTTTAAAGGAAAGAGTGGGGGGCTGCTAAAAAAAATTCTCAGGGCAATGACCCTGTCGCCGGAAATGGTTTTTATTTGCAATGCCGATGATATACAGGCTGTTTCTCAAAAGATCAGCGCAATTTCTCCTGAAATTATTATTACGCTTGGAGAAAAGGCAGGACAGTCTTTGTTAAATATCAAAATGCCTTTGGAACAAATTCAAGGAAAATTTTATGAGTATGACGGCATAAAAGTGATGCCTACCTTTCATCCGTCTTTGCTTTTGGAACAACCCGATCACAAACGACAGGTTTGGGATGCGATGAAACATGTGATGGAATATCTGGGATTGAAAGATGATTCTTGATGCATTTATTGATACCCTTAAAGCAGAAAAAGGATATTCTAAACATACCTGCAGGGCATATCACGCGGATATTTCAGGATTTATTCATTTTGTTTTAGATGATTTTGAATCTGATGAAGCAAGATGTCAAAAAAAATTCTTGGGAAAAGTAGCCCGCATTAATAAGGGAGCCATTAGAAATTTTCTTGCCCATCTTTTACGATCAGGGAAAAAAAAGCGTACCATTGCAAGGAAGTTGTCGTCTTTAAAAGCATTTTTTGATTACCTGGTTGTATCCGGGCAGATTAAGATGAATCCAGCAGATATGGTGCCTTTCCCAAAACTTGAAAAAACCATACCAAAATTTTTAAGCATTGATGACGTGTTTCATCTTTTAGATTCGATGAAAAAAGAAACCTGGTTTGAAAAAAGAAATTTTGCCATGTTTGAGACATTTTATTCCACAGGTATGCGGGTGTCGGAATTGGAAGGTCTGGACATGGATGATATTGACTTTAAATGCCAAATGATTAAAGTCTTTGGGAAGGGTTCAAAAGAAAGGATCGTGCCGGTGGGCAAAAGGGCATTAAATGCCATAAAAGAATACAGGGCATGTTTAAAGGAAAATTTTACACCTGTTTTTTTGAATAAAAATTATTCAAGATTAAGCTCCCGGTCCATCAGGCGAATCCTTGATAAAACAGTAAAAGACTGTCAACTGAATATGCCGGTTTCTCCACATATGCTGCGGCATTCTTTTGCGACACACATGCTGGATTCTGGTGCTGACTTAAGAGGAATCCAAGAAATTTTGGGGCATGTAAGTCTTTCAACCACTCAAGTGTATACACACGTGAGTATGGATAGACTTATGCAGGTGTATGACAAGGCACATCCCAGAAGCTAAAAATATGATGTTAATAATTTAGGGTTAACTTTTTTAGGGTGATAAAGATGACTGATGAAGTATTTCACGGCACAACCATTCTTGCTGTAAGACATAAAGATTGTGTTGTGGTTGCAGGTGATGGCCAGGTAACATTGGGAAACATTGTTACAAAGCACAAAGCCAGAAAAGTCAGAAGAATTTATAATGATAAAATTATAACCGGTTTTGCAGGAGCAACAGCAGATGCATTAACCCTTTCTGAAAAACTTGAAGAAAAGCTGGAAAGATATAATGGGAGTTTAACCCGGGCGTGTGTAGAACTTGCCCGGGAGTGGCGAACAGATAAATATTTAAGACGGCTCGAAGCCATGATGATTGCCGCAGATAAGGATAGTACCTATCTTTTATCCGGGAACGGGGATGTTATCGAACCGGATGACGGGGTTATCAGTATTGGATCCGGCAGCACTGCTGCACAATCTGCCGCAGTTGCCCTGGTTGAAAATACGGATTTAAATCCACGGGTGATTGTAGAAAAAGCCATGAAAATAGCGGGTGATCTTTGTATTTATACTAATCATGAGATCACTATAGAAGAATTTAAATAGTGCTCGGATGAAAACCGCCAATTTTCCCGATTACTGTGTTGGGCTTAAATTTTAATCCTCGAAATACTCAATGTATTCCTCTGGTTAAAATTTTCACCCGCCTTGTACTCGAAAAAATTTTCAGGTTTTCGGTCAGGAACTAAATAAGAAAGAAAAAAACAAAATGCATGATTTAAAACCAAAACAAATTGTTACAGAGTTGGACAAATATATTATCGGTCAGAACGATGCAAAAAAATCTGTTGCCATCGCCCTTCGAAATAGATGGAGGAGACGGCAAGTTGAAAAAGGCCTTCAAGAAGAGATTGCCCCTAAAAACATCATTCTGATCGGCTCCACGGGAGTTGGAAAAACAGAAATAGCCAGACGGCTAGCTAATTTGACTGATTCTCCTTTTTATAAAGTGGAAGCATCAAAGTTTACTGAAGTTGGATATGTGGGGCGCGATGTTGAATCCATGGTCAGAGATATTGTGGAGTTGGCTGTAAGCAATTTAAGAACAAGACAGCAGGAAGATGTACAAGAAAAAGCCGCTAAGATCGCAGAAGAAAGAATTCTGGATCTTTTGCTGCCACCCACCTCACAAAGTGGTGCATCTATTTCTAATGATATCGATATCGTTACCACCGAGCAATCAGGTCAAACAGGTCAGGCAGATCAGGGTGAAGAACAGGCGAAACCTTCAGCATCTACCCGTGAAAAACTAAGAAAGATGTTGAGAAAAGGGAAACTTGATTCCCGCCAGGTTGATCTTGAAGTGGCGGATAAATCTTCTCCCATGGTTGAAATCTTTTCAAATACCGGTATTGAGGAAATGGGGATCAATGTCAAAGATATGCTGGGTAATTTGATGCCCAAAAACACAAAGAGAAGAAAAATAAAAATTAAGGATGCGTTAAAATTGGTCACCCAGGAAGAAGCAGCACATCTGATTGACATGGAAAAAATAAAGTCAGATGCCATAGAAAAGGTAGAACAATCCGGAATTATTTTTATTGATGAAATCGATAAAATAGCGGGTAAAGAAAAGAGCCATGGCCCTGAAGTGTCAAAAGAAGGGGTTCAAAGAGACCTTTTACCTATTGTCGAAGGCAGTTCTGTACCCACAAAATATGGGACGGTTAAAACAGATCATATCCTGTTTATTGCCTCGGGTGCTTTCCATGTATCCAAACCATCAGATCTTATTCCAGAACTCCAGGGAAGGTTTCCCATAAGAGTTGAGCTTCACTCTCTTGGTGCTGATGAATTTATAAGAATTTTAACGGAACCGAAAAATGCGCTTGTACTTCAATACATAGCCCTGCTAAGAACAGAAGGCGTAGAAATTGAATTTACCCAGGATGCGATTGAAAAAATTGCTGATATTGCAGTAGAGGTAAATTCATCAACAGAAAATATCGGGGCAAGACGGCTTCATACGCTAATGGAAAAATTGTTGGAAGACATTCTTTTTGAAGCGCCTGATATTGAAGAAAAAAAGATTGTTATTGATGCGTCTTTTGTTGAAAAACAATTGATGAACATTGTTGAGAATGAAGATTTAACAAGGTACATCTTATGAAGACAAATGTTGCCAATATTCTGGTTGAAGCTTTACCGTATATAAAGAATTTTTCAGGTAAGACCATTGTGGTCAAATACGGCGGCCATGCCATGGTAGATGAAAAATTGAAAAAGGATTTTGCCAATGACATTACATTGTTAAAATACATTGGTGTGAACCCGGTTGTTGTGCATGGCGGTGGACCGCAAATTAATAAAGTATTGGACGCCATGGGGATTACATCTAAATTTATTCGAGGCATGAGATATACAGATGATAAAACCATGGATGTGGTTGAGATGGTTCTTGGCGGCAAGGTGAACAAAGAGATTGTGGCACAGATCAACTATCAGGGAGGAAAAGCAGTTGGCTTGACCGGTAAAGATGGTATGCTGATTACAGCAGACAAGATGACTATTTATCATCAAGAGGATGAAAATAAACCCCCTGAAATTATTGATCCCGGCATGGTGGGTAATGTAGAAAATATTAATCCGGATATCATTCATACACTCACCGCCAAAGGGTTTATTCCTATTATCGCACCGATCGGAGTGGGTAAAAATGGGGAAACGTATAATATCAATGCAGATGTGGTGGCCTCAAAAGTTGCATCAGCACTTGATGCAGAGCGCCTGATTCTGGTAACGGACGTGGATGGCGTTTTGGATAAGGATAAAAAGTTGATATCTTCTGTGGATGCAGGAACCATAGGGGAAATGATTGCATCCGGTGGGATTAAAGGCGGTATGATCCCTAAAGTCGAATGTGCGTTGGAGACCTTGAAAAATGGGGTTAAAAAGTCTCATATTATTAATGGGAAATTGTCACATGCCGTGTTGCTTGAGTTGTTTACAGACTCTGGTATTGGTACCCAGGTTTTTGTTGGGTAACTTATAAAAATATAAAGAGGTAGATAAAAGAGGTTAAAAGTGGATTCTATAGAAAAAACAGACAATTTTGTATTTCAAACTTACCTTCGTTGCGGTAAAGCATTTGCAAAAGGAGAGGGTGCTTTTCTCTGGGATGAAGACGGGAAAAAATATACTGATTTTTTGGCAGGAATAGCCGTTTGCAGTCTTGGGCACTGCCATCCTAAAATTACTCAAGCCATTAATAAACAGGCATCCACCCTTGTTCATGTCTCCAATCTTTTTTATACCATGCCCCAGGCAGATCTGGCCTCAAAGTTATGTGAAAAAAGTTTTAGTGACAGGGTATTCTTTGCAAATTCAGGTGCTGAAGCCAATGAGGCAGCAATAAAACTTGCCAGAAGATATTTTCAAAAAAAGGGAGAAAAGAACCGGTTTAAGATTATTACCATGGAACAGTCATTTCATGGGCGGACAATGGCAACATTGACAGCAACAGGTCAAGATAAAATCAAGGAAGGTTTTTATCCATTGCTTGACGGTTTTTCATATGTTCCCTTTAATGATATTGAAGCATTGAAAGAAGAAGTTGATGATACTATTTGTGCCATCATGCTTGAACCGGTACAGGGTGAAGGCGGTATCGTCCCGGCTGATCCTCAATATTTAAAGGCTGTCAGACAGCTTTGTGATCAAAAAGGTATTCTATTAATTTTTGATGAGATTCAATGCGGTATGGGCCGGTGCGGCAGACTTTTTGCCCATCAACTGTATGATATAACCCCGGATATTATGACCCTTGCAAAAGCCCTTGGCAATGGTCTTCCCATTGGAGCCATGTTGGCAACACAGGATGCGGCAACCGGTTTTGATTTTGGAAGCCACGCCTCAACCTTTGGGGGAACACCACTTGCCACAGCCGCGGCCCTGGAGGTAGTAAACATCATTAGCAACGTATCATTTTTAGGTGATGTTTGTGCAAAGGGTGAATACTTTAAACAAAAGCTTTTAGCACTTAAAGAAAAACATTCAAGAGTTGTTGATGTCAGAGGGGAAGGCCTATTGCTTGGATTGGAACTGGATAAAGACGCTGCTTTTTTTGTTAATGAATTGATGAAAAAAGGCTTTATAATTAACGGAATTCAAGATAAAGTCCTAAGGTTTGCACCACCCTTGATTATTGAGAAACAAGAAATTGACAGGCTGATAGTTGAATTAGACAGCCTTTTATAGTTTAGTGCCCGACCGAAAACTGCCAATTTTCCCGATGACTGTGTTGGCTAATAATTTTAATCCTCAAAATACATCATGTATTCCACCGGTTAAAATTATTATCCGCGTTGTACTCGAAAAAATTTTCAGATTTTCAGCCAGGCAATATTTAGGAGACATATTGTTTTGAAAAAAGATTTATTATCACTTTTAGACCTTGAAAAAAAGGATTTTGAGAGCCTGTTTGAGCGTGCAATTGATTTAAAAGAAAGATATAGCAAAGGCATCTTTGATAAATTACTTGCCGGTAAAACACTGGGATTGATCTTTGATAAAAAATCCACAAGAACAAGAGTATCATTTGAAACAGCAATGATTCAGCTGGGTGGTCATCCTATTTATATGAGCACACAAGACACACAAATTTCAAGGAATGAACCAGCCAAGGATACGGCAAGAGTCCTTTCTCGCTATATTGACTGTCTTGCCATGAGAACCTTTGATCATTCTTTGGTTGAAGAATTTGCCCAAAGCTCAACCATCCCGGTGATAAATGCATTGACTGATTCATTTCATCCCTGTCAGATTTTAAGTGATATTATGACAGTGATTGAACATAAGGGCGGCTATAAAAATATTCGGGTTGCCTGGGTAGGTGATGGCAATAATGTAGTCAATTCCTGGATCAATGCGGCAAGCGTGTTAGGTTTTGAATTAATGGTTGCCTGTCCGGAAAATCATATGGTCAAACAAGAGTTCTTAAAAGCGGCACCAATAAAAGAAAAAGGCAACATTGTACTTACAAATGATCCAAAAGAGGCGGTTAAAAATGCAGATGTAGTCTATACCGATGTCTGGGCCAGTATGGGGGATGAGGATGAATTATCCAAACGGATCATTGCCTTTGAAGGGTTTCAGGTAAATAAAGCACTTTTATCCGGAGCAAAGGATGATGTACTTGTGATGCATTGCCTGCCGGCGCATCGGGGCGAAGAAATTGCTGAAGATGTTTTAGAAGATAAAAATAGTGCATTCTGGGATCAGGCTGAGAATAAAAGACATATGCACAAAGCCGTCTTAGAAAGCTTAATATTAAAGGATTGAGGCATAAGGAAAAAAGCATTATGGAAAAAACCGGTGGAAATGAAAAACTTTGGGGGGGCAGATTTACCCAGACCACTGATGAACTGGTTGAAAAATTTAATGCGTCCATTGATGTAGATAAACGGCTTTATGCCAGCGACATTGAAGGCAGTATAGCGCATCTAAAAATGATGGCTAAAAAATCTATCATTACCCAAAAAGAAGCAGATGTCCTGATTAAAGGACTTGGAAAAGTAAAAACGAAAATTGAAAATAATGAAATTGAGTTTTCAGCAAGTCTTGAAGATATCCATATGCATATTGAAGATGCTTTGGGAAAAGTAGCAGGAGATGTTGCCAGAAAACTTCATACTGGCAGAAGCCGTAATGATCAGATTGCACTTGATGTCAGGATTTATTTAAAAAAAGAGTCCAGAATTATTATAGATCTTTTGATTGGGTTTCAAAAAGCGCTTATCAAAATGGCCAAAAAAAATCTCAAAGTCATCATGCCAGGATATACTCATCTTCAAAGGGCGCAACCTGTATTATTTTCTCATCATCTCATGGCATATTATGAAATGATTAAAAGGGATATCCAAAGATTTGAAGATTGCTTAAAAAGGATTGATGTCATGCCCTTGGGCGCAGCAGCGCTTGCCGGCACCACATATCCTTTGGATCGTGAATTTACTAAAGATGTTCTCTCGTTTGCAAAAGTATCAGATAACAGTATTGATTCAGTATCTGACAGAGATTTTATCATGGAGTTTATTTCTCATGCATCCATTTGCATGATACATTTTTCACGGCTTTCAGAAGAGTTAATTCTTTGGTCGTCTTCAGAGTTTTCCTTTATTACTATTTCAGATTCTTTTACGACTGGCTCCAGTATTATGCCTCAAAAGAAAAACCCTGATGTGGCCGAGCTTGTAAGGGGTAAAACAGGAAGAGTCGTGGGCAACCTTATGTGTATTTTCACGCTGATGAAATCATTACCTTTGGCATATAATAAAGATATGCAGGAAGATAAAGAGCCTTTGTTTGATACAGTGGATACACTTAAGATATGTACAGATGTTTACACCAGGATGTTCGAAAATATACAGATTAATAAAGACAGAATGTATGAAGCCTGCAAACAGGGGTTTTTAAATGCGACTGATCTTGCCGATTATCTTGTTTCAAAAGGGTTGGCATTCCGGCATGCACATGCAGTAGCAGGACGAGCGGTTGCCTACGCATTGAATCAAGGCAAAGAACTCAATGAGTTAAGCATTGATGAGTTTAAAGAATTAAATGATTTGATTACAGAGGATGTGTATGCGTTTATCACTATTGATAAAATGATTTCAAGACGGGCCTCTTATGGGGGAACAAGTTTTACTAATGTTAAGCAAGCCGTAGATAAAGCAATGATGGAGCTTGGGGTATAATGAGAAATAAAACAGCCACAATTTTGTTCTTAATGGTAGTGGCAAGTACTTTTTTATTAATTTTTTCAGGATGTGGGAAAAAAGGTCCTCCATTACCCCCAATTGTTAAAGGAAAAAAAATTGCCACTCCTGCTGATTTAAAATATACATATTCGGATAAAGACATTGCCCTTACATGGCAGCATAAAATTGATGCCGAGACAGCGGCCGTAAAACCGGATGGATTCGAGATATTTATGGCTAAAAAAACATTTGAAGCTTGTGAAGGATGTCCATTTAAATTTAAGGTCATTGGGTTTGTTTCCATGCCGTCCATGAAATTTGTGATGGATATAGAAAAGGGGTTTAAATATTATTTCAGGGTTCAGGCCGTAAATGATGCCAATATGAGAAGTGAATATTCAAAAACGGTTCAATTCGAGTATAAATAAGAATGGAACAGCATATTGTCTATTTAAGCATTGGTTCGAATGTTGGTAATAAAATAAAGAATCTTAAAAAGGCAATAAAACGTTTAAGCAAATATGACAGGGTTGATGTTGATGGCGTTTCATCCTTTTATAAAACAGAACCTCAAAATTTTAAAGACCAGGAATGGTTTGTAAATGCAGCCTTAAAAATAAAGACCCGGTTAAAACCAGAAGACCTGCTTGCAATTTTGAAATCATTAGAAAATGAGATGGATAAGGATGGTAAACCCTTCAGGTTCGGCCCCAGAATAATTGACCTTGATATAGTGTATTATGATAATTTAATTCTTAAAACCAAATACCTTGAAATACCCCATCCAAGAGTGCACGAAAGGTGTTTTGTATTAAGGCCCATTTGTGATATAGGAGCTCATACAATACATCCAGTCTTAAATTTAAGATCAGATGTATTGTTAAAAAAAATAGAAAAACAAGAAGCCCAGAAGGTGATTCTTTTGGATGAGGAGGATTAAAGTGAAGTTTTTTATTGATACTGCTAATATTGACCAGATTAAAGATGCAAATGATATGGGTATGGTTGACGGCGTGACCACCAACCCTTCTTTAATTGCCAGAGAAGATGGAGAGTTTAAACAAATCATAACTGACATTTGTAAAATCGTAAAAGGCCCTGTTAGTGCAGAAGTGATCAGCCTTGAATATGACGGCATGGTTGAAGAAGCCAGAGATTTGGCAAAAATAGCCGATAATATTACGGTTAAAATACCCATGACGGTCGAAGGGCTAAAAGCCGTTAAAACGCTTACAGATGAAGACATTAAAACAAATGTAACATTGGTTTTTTCAGCACTTCAGGCGCTAATGGCCGCAAAAGCAGGTGCGACTTTTGTCAGCCCTTTTGTCGGACGATTGGATGATCTTGCCCAGGAAGGCATGGGACTGATCGAAGAGATTGCACAAATAAATGCCAATTATGATTTTAAAACACAGATTATTGTGGCAAGTGTTCGAAATCCGCTCCACGTGCTGGACTCTGCTCTAATAGGCGCGGATGTTGCTACCATTCCATACGGAGTACTGAAAAAACTTGCATCCCATCATATGACAGATAAAGGGATTGAATCCTTTATGGCAGACTGGAACAAAAAGAATGGATAAGTGAAATTTCCGGTTTTTAAATTGCCGCTATTTTACCTTTAACAATATTTTATTGTTATTTCGGTGTAAGCTTTAACGGTATCGGTTATTTTTTGACTGGGCTTGGATTGTTTTATAAAGCCAGAAGATTTTCTTTATTTAATTTAGAAACGGCAAATTTGATATTGACAAATTTGATGTTCAAGTATATAAATCTCTTTTGTTTGTTGAGCGGGAATAACTCAGTGGTAGAGTGCGACCTTGCCAAGGTCGAAGTCGCGAGTTCAAATCTCGTTTCCCGCTCCATACTCAACCTTTAAAAAATTAGGCGGCTTGGCCAAGGGGTAAGGCAACGGCCTGCAAAGCCGTTATTCTTCGGTTCAAATCCGAAAGCCGCCTCCATAATAAAATCAAGGGTTTCAGAAGTTTTCTGAGACCCTTTTTTTATTGTATAATTTTAATTTTACCCCCTATATCACCCCCTCAAGACTTATGTTAATTGTCTGGGTTCTTCCTTTGAATGTTTGCAGAGGAGTGGTTCCTTTAAAATTCTTGATAGTTGTCCTATTCAAAACCCTCAATTTTTCAAATAGTCCAAACATCTTTTCAGTTAAGGATAATGTAAATATCATTGAGTTTGAGGTTTTGATTATCCAAGTCATGATAATGCAAG
>JAAEKY010000817.1 GCA_024227235.1 Desulfobacteraceae bacterium
CTAAAAAAGAATTTAAGCCTGCCAAGGAGCCAAACCTTGAAGGAAAGGCCATTGAAATATAATTAATTTAAACTATAATATATTGCAAAGTTGCAGGGCAAAATCTTGCATTCAAGATCTGTCCTGCATCACTTAAAACCTGAAGCTTGGGTAATAACACAGGAATTAAATAAAAATGAAATCATTGATTCTGATAGTGGAAGATGAACCCGCCATTGCAGAGAACATCAAATATGCCCTTTTTACAGAAGGATTTAATACTAAATGGCACAATTGCGGCATCAATGTATTAGAGTTTATTAAACAAGAAAAGGTTGCACTTATTATTCTTGATGTTGGACTTCCTGATATTAATGGAATGGAACTTTGCAAGCAAATACGTGAACAATCAAACATTCCTGTGATTTTTTTAACTGCCATAGCTGATGAGGTTGATCGAATAGTAGGTCTTGAAATTGGTGCAGATGACTACATGGTAAAACCTTTCAGTCCAAGAGAACTCTCTGCCAGAGTAAAGGCTGTGTTAAGGCGGACACAAGATACGCCCCTTACCAATGACAATACAAGCCAGATTTTCATAATTGATAATTTAAAACGAAAAATTAGTTATAATTCTCAGCCCCTTGACCTTTCAAGATATGAATTTCAGATTTTAAAAATATTAATTTCAAAACCCGGACAGGTCTTTTCAAGGGACCAACTCATGGAACTTGCATGGGATGATCCTGA
>JAAEKY010000818.1 GCA_024227235.1 Desulfobacteraceae bacterium
GGCCTTAATATTCTGCAAACGGCCATCATCCTGTTTTTTGTTTCTATTGGAGCAAAAAGGGATGCAACCATTCCTATTCTTGAGCATCATAATAATCACACA
Organism: Desulfobacteraceae bacterium; assembly: GCA_024227235.1. Taxonomy (GTDB): domain Bacteria; phylum Desulfobacterota; class Desulfobacteria; order Desulfobacterales; family Desulfobacteraceae; genus Desulfobacula. The sequence continues at coordinate 103 of JAAEKY010000818.1, forward strand.
ATACAGGCCATAAACTATATCAACCCTTTGCCCCATGTTCTCATGCTGACAGCCATTGTTGTTGCCGTGGCAACGCTTGGTGTGGCTTTGGCCATGGCCGTTAAAATTTACAGGGATATGGGAACGATTGAAGAGGATAAAATCCTTTTGCAAATGGTCAACGATGAAACGGCGCCAAATGAAAAACCATAATCAAATAAACCCTTCTTATATTAAGGAACCGTATTTTGATTCATACAGATGATTTAAAGCAATTTATCATGCTCGGGTATTTATCTGAGGATATGCTCAAAAGCCTTATTCCCATTACGGATATTCTTTCTTTTAATAAAGATGAAATGGTTTTCAAGGAAGGTGAAAAAGCAGACCGTCTTTTTTTACTTCATAAGGGAAAAATCTTATTGGAACAAAGGGTTACAGGCACAATGACTGTTTCTTTGAGCTCAATTAAACCAGGGTTTTCATTTGGCTGGTCTGCCATGTTGGATAATAATCTGTATTCATCTGATGCCATATGTGCCGAACCCTGTGAAGTATACTCCTTCAGAGAATCGAGAATAAAAAATTTGATGGAAAAAGATCATTCAATGGGATTTATTATTAGTCAGCGTCTTTTATATGTCATTAAGAAAAGGTTTGATGCCAGAACAGATCAGTTTATAAAAACAATTAAATTACATCCGGATATCAGCAAACTTTTATAGATATACTAAATTTAACCAGACTATTAGGCAGAAAGTGAATGAATCAACAATTACCTGTCATTATTGTCATTGTTCCCCTGATACTCTCCATTGTAAATTCTTTTACAAGACGGCGGAACGAGAATGTTACATTCTATTATGCTTTAGCTGCTATGTCAGTTTGCCTTGTCTGTTCTATCATTATTTTGAACACAGTTAATTCTCAGGGTACGATACAATATCATTTAGGCGGATGGCCTCCTCCCATAGGGATAGAATACCGTGTAGATCATCTTAATGCCTTTATGCTGATCTTAATCTCTTTTATCGGCTTTATCACTGCCATCCATGCTAAAAAAAGTGTAGAAAAAGAACTGCCTGGTAAAATCGCTTTATTCTGGTGTCTTTTTCTTCTTTTGATCACAGGACTTTTAGGCATTGCAATAACCGGTGATCTTTTCAATCTTTTCGTCTTTCTGGAAGTGACATCGTTAACCGGATATGCCCTGGTTGCGGTTGGAAATAAAAAAGCCACTGTTGCAGGATTCAGGTATTTAATCCTTGGATCAATCGGTGCCTGCTTCTATCTTTTGGGAGTGGGCTATCTGTATATTGCCACGGGCACATTGAATATTGCGGATTTGGCGCAACTTCTGCCCCGGCTATACGAGTCAAAAACTATTCTGATGGGAGTTGCATTCATTTTAATCGGCCTGAGCATGAAAACAGCTCTTTTTCCCATGCACATATGGTTGCCGGATGCTTATACGTATGCACCCTCAGCAGTCAGCGCCGTGGTTGCACCTTTAATGACCAAGGTGATGGCTTATGTTATGATTCGGATTATATTTACCGTTCTCCAACCAGCGTTTTCCATCACAGTGCTGAGAGTAACCGACATCATGGTCTGGATGGGAACATTTGCTGTTTTGTTCGGCGCTGTTATGGCCCTGCCTCAAAAAGATTTCAAACGGATGCTTTCTTATATCATTGTTGCTGAAATCGGTTACATTATCGGAGGAATAGGGGTCGCAAACACCATTGCCCTGAAAGGAGCAATTTTTCATATCTTAAATGATGCCATGATGATGTCCTGCCTGTTTTTAACGGCAGGGCAGGTCATGTATCGCAAAGGCGGACAAAGTATTGACGATTTTAAGGGGATTTTTAAAACCATGCCCGTCACTGCAGCCGTTTTTACCGTGGGGGCTTTAGCCGTTATTGGTGTACCGCCAACATGTGGATTTTTTAGCAAATGGTATCTGTTGTTAGGCGGTATTCAGGCAAATCAATGGGGGTTTGTTGCAGCACTTCTGATATGTACGCTTATCAATATAGCACTTTTTTTCAGGATTTTTGATAAAGGGATTTTTATCCATACACATGGAAGCCATGAGCACACTATACCTTCTTGCAATTCCAATGCAGGACATGGGGAGGCCCCGTTGATAATGTTGGTGCCTGCAATCTTGGTGGCTTTTGTGATCATTTTAATAGGTGTTTTTAATCAGTTTATAATAAATGAGGTGCTATGTTTTACGTTTTTTCCATGAGCTATCGACCGGTGTGGGCTATTATCCTACCCTTACTTGTCGCTCTGTTTATTCTCTTTGCAGGGAAAAAGCCGAATTTAAGAGAAAGTGGAACTCTGTCAGGAAGCTTAGCGCTTTGCTTTATAGTTTTGTCCATGACACCTTTTGTGTTAAAAAACGGTCCCATTTTATTTTCAGGATTCACGCTTTTTCCCGGCATTGATTTTGCATTTAAAGTCGATGCGCTGGGACTTGTTTTTGCCACCACTTCATCGTGCCTTTGGATTTTAGTATCCATTTATTCCATAGGATATATGCGCACATTAAAAGAACACGCCCAGACGCGATTTTACTTTTCATTTGCCCTGGCCCTTGTCGGCGCAATCGGCGTTGCTTTTGCCGCCAATCTGGTTACACTTTTTATTTTTTATGAAATACTGACCATATCAACATATCCATTAGTTGCACACGAAGAATCGCCCGAAGCTATTTCTGCCGGGCACAAATATTTGGCATATTTGCTTGGTGGCGGGGTTTTTTTTCTAATGGCCATATTGGCGACTTATAATCTTACAGGAACAACCCAATTTAGTTATCAGGGGATTTTCAGTGCTATCCTTGACAACACATCGAAAGTTTATTTACAGGTTATTTTCTTTTTTTTCCTCATTGGGTTTGCCAAAGCCGCCTGGATGCCGCTGCATTCATGGCTACCCAGTGCAATGGTCGCGCCGACACCTGTGAGCGCATTGCTTCATGCTGTTGCTGTGGTTAAAGCCGGTGTTTTTTGTATCATTAGAATTGTTACCCATATTTACGGTATTGAGCTGATGCAGATCTTAGGGTTAGGAATTGCATTGGCAACCATTGCTGCTGTGACCATAATCGTTGCCAATTTTTATGCCATTGGCCAGAAAAATATGAAAAAAATGTTGGCGTATTCCACCATAAACCAGCTGTCCTTCATTATTCTTGGTGTGGCGCTTTTAACTCCCATGTCAGTGACCGGTGCCATACTACACATTCCGTTTCACGGTTTTATGAAGATCACTTTATTCTTATGCGCAGGCGCAATTGCGGCAATTGCGGGCATTAAAGAAATCAGTGATATGGCAGGCCTGGGCAGAAAAATGCCCATCACTTTCACAGCTTTTACTATTGGCGCTTTTGGCATGTGCGGCGCACCTCCTCTGGCAGGATTCATCAGTAAATGGCATATTGCATTAGGCGCTATTGAAGCAGGACAGTTAATTTTTTTAATGATTATTTGTATGGGATCGCTTTTGGATGTTATTTATTTTTTTCCAGTGATTCGTGACGCCTTTTTTGCAAAAATTCCAGCGTATGAAGTACTTAATGATGAAGAACCAAAGGTGGAACTTTATATAGAAAAAAAGAATAGTATTGAACACCGGAAATCTTTATATTTTTTCATGGTTGCTCCTTTGGCAATTACTGCCATATTTTCTATTCTATTCTGTTTATTTCCAAACATTTTCGGAATCTATGAATTGGCTACAACAGCTGTAAAAAATATATTTGGAGGGTTATGACCATGATCAATTTTAGAAAATACCCTAAAAAGTTATTTTGGCGACTCTATTATGTCTGCCTGGTGATAAGCCTGATCCTGGATTTTTACTGGCTGTATACACATATGTTTCATTATCATTTTTCATTTCAGCATATCCCGCAATTTTTTGCCTTATTCGGATTGCTCGGCTGCATGCTGCTGATCCTGATCGCCAAAGGAATGGGCTTTTTTATTGTAGTGGATGAAGACTACTACCAGAAAAGAAAAGAGGAATCAAATTGAATAGTTGGATTCATCCAGGACTGGTCATCTTTTTAGGTGGCTTTTTGATCCCGTTTATCCCTTGGAAACGGGCTAAGCAAATATATTTTCTGGCTCTTCCACTGGCTGGGTTTATCATTATATTAATGACTTACAAAGGGATATTTGGAGACATCCCGGCATGGCCAGGATCATTGCATAAATGGAATATACCCTTTCTTCAATATACTCTGGACATAGGACGAATCAACAAACTGAGCATTTTGTTCGGGTTTGTGTATGTTACCGCTGCATTTTGCATGAACATATATGCCCTGAAGGTGAAAAACGACTGGGAGCATGTGGTGGCGATGATATATGTAGGTAGCGCTCTTGGTGCTATTTTTTCCGGTGATCTGTTTACACTTTTTTTCAGCTTGGAAATCATGTCATGGGCACCGTTTTTTCTTTTGTTATTTAGGGGGACTAAAAAATCCAGAGGGGCTGCCTTCCGTTACATTATCTGGCATCATGTCAGTGGATTATGTATCTTGACCGGTGTCTTAATACACCTCCATCAGACAGGTTCAATTGAATTCACCCATATGCCCTGGGGATGGGGAACGAAATATTTTGGATCTCATCTTATACTTCTTGGATTTGTCATCAACTCAGCCACAACACCCTTTCATGCCTGGTTATCTGATACATACTCTGAGGCCAGCCCCAGCGGCTCAGTATATATGACCGCTTTCACCACTAAGACAGCCATTTTTTGTTTAATTACAACCTTTTCAGGTGTTCCCCTGTTAATGTGGATGGGGGCAATTCAGTCTGTGTTTGCCCTATTTTTGGCGGTGCTTGAAAATGATGGTCGCAGACTCTGCTCTTATCATATCATTTCCCAGATTGGGTATATGGTTGCAGGTATAGGAATGGGAACCCATATGGGTATAAACGGTGCTGCTTCGCATGCATTGTGTCATATTATTTATAATGCACTGCTGTATATGGGCGCAGGGTGTGTTCTGGTTGTGGCAGGGACCGCCAAGTTCGACAGATTGGGCGGGTTGTATAAATATATGCCCATAGCCTTCTGGCTATATATGATCGGTGGCTTTTCTATTTCCGGATTTCCATTGTTCAACGGCTTCATCAGTAAGGCTATGACCATCGAAGCTGCTGAATTAATACAACATCCAGTTATCTATTTATTGCTCGAAGGGGCTACTGTTGGAACTTTTTTACATACCGGACTAAAACTTCCCTGGAATATGTGGCTTCAAGGCCGCGATGAACCACATCCCGATATAAAAGCAAAATTAAAAGACTCTGCCTTTAATACTCCGAAACACATGTTGGTTGGGATGAGTATTTTAGCTTTCTTATGTATCTTTTTAGGTGTTTACCCAAAAATTTTGTATGATATGCTGCCATATCCGGTTGAATATGTCCCGTTTACTGTTACACGTGTTTTCTCGATCACACAGCTTTTTATTTTCTCTTTTTTGGGATTCTGGCTGCTCAGAAAACTTGTAAAAGGTCATCCTTCCTATGTGCTGGATACCGACTGGCCATTTCGAGTGTTGGGTGAAAAATTAATGAATTTCTGTAAAAGTTCCCTGCCTGCTTTTGGCGATGCCCTTGATCAACGTATGATGAAGTTTAGTTCATATGTTATTCAAAAATTAAAAAGTCCCCATATTGAATTACGCATGACTCCTTTGACAGTCGGGGACGGAGTTTTTATTATTCTGATCCTTTTGTCTGTGTTCTTGGTTTTAAATATATAACTCTACTTTTAAGGTTAACCGAATGAGAAAAATGGATAACATTTTGAAATTATAATATATCTATCATTTGAATCATTCATAGCTTCTAACTGGCAGGAGGCAAATCTAATTCAAATCTCACAAAAGCAGTAGAAAATAAATCCCTGGTCTACCGAAATAAATTATATTTAAGAATCATTTTAATATGAGGATACTGCTCAAGTTCAGATATAATTGTTTTACCAGTGACTTTTCTTTTCAGGTCATCGATTTCCTTATTTTTTTTTTCTATAAGCTGTTTGAGTTCATGATTCCGGGTCTCAAGGCGTTTGACCGCAAATGCTGGAACGACACGCTCTCCTGCTTTGAATGCTTTTAGCTTTCCTTCTTTTTCGAGGCGGCGCCAAAGATAGAGTTGGTTTGGGCCGATGTTATACTTTCTAGCAACGGCACTCGTTGTTAAAGCAGAATTTTTAGACTCCTCAACTATTTGAAGTTTTTCAAACACAGACCAGCGTTTTCGACTCTTAATAGTTCTGCTTTGTTTGTTATCTTTTTTATATTTTGTTGTGTTTTTACTAGACATGGATCATTCTTTAATACCTGTCTTTTAATTATTAAAACTATTAACAACTTCTTTTTATTATGGTTTTATCCTAATGGAAGGGTATAATCCTTTACGCTGACCTGTCCTATAGGGCTGAATCAGATTATATGATATATTTTGATCATCCTGGGCATGACCTCGATTATCTTCATTTTTGAACAAAGCGCCATTTGCCAAAAGTATCTGTCTTAGACGATTTCGGAATGCTTCAATAAAAACAGACCCCTTTCCGGTGAAGGTCATTTTCCCAATGGTCAGACTTTCTCGTATCGCAGCAAGATCATCAAGTGCTATTGTCTGATTTTTAATATCATCTGCAGAACCGATATACCCCCAAACCAGATGTTCGTCAGGGAATTTAATAGGACCTTTACTATCAATAATAGTGTGCGGCATAACAATACACCCTTCACCTATTTCAATTTGACTACCCGCTTTCCCATTTAAGAATGAATTAAATCCAATAAAACAGTCCTTCCCAACATCAGTATTAACAATTTTAGCCCCATGTGCTGTGATACAATTGCCTGACAATGTTGAATTAATAATATAAGTGTTCTCCTGTGCATTGGATCCATCCCCCATCACGGCACTATCTAAAAAGGCCTTTTGAGAAATAAGAACGTTTTTTCCTATGCGTGATTTTCCTCTAATCACAGCATACCGGTTAACGGCAGAGCTTGATGGCGCATCAATTGGATCAAGAACCATTACATCAAAAAGCCGTTCAAAATCCTGCTCACGGTCTTTCACAAAATCGTAGATAATTCCACGCGGCTGATATTGAGTATTAACTCCGATATAATTTTTTAAGATATCTTTATTAAATTTATATTTGAATTCAAAGTTTTGGTTTTTTATCCAGACAGTTCCTGGATCAATTTTTCTATGAAAAAGTTCACCTGCCTGAACATAGGAAAATTCACCCACAATGCATGAGTGAAGATTCATTAAATCCACAGTGGCAAACGGTCCTAAAAAACATCCCTCAAGAGTGGAACCATGAATGTTTGCATAATGCGCCGATATTGTGTTTCGAATACCAAATTCTTCCGGGCTTTCAGGGTTATGAGAATTGCTATGGACAAGGGTTTTATAGAGAAGGCTGTCCTTAATGGTAATCATTTCATCCTCAACAAGTGGAATATTCTTTGCCCCTTGGATTTCCTCTCCTTTTCTTTTTAATTCGTCTCCTCGGATATCGCTTTTGTAAACAGCAGACCGACCGACATAGCATTTTCCGAGAAAATAACTGCCCGCAATGTTTGAATTTCTAAAATGAAAATATAAGGGATGCTGAGATGTGATCCCATAAAATGCGTAAAATTTTAGCATTTTTTCGTGTTCAAGAGAATTGAAAACAAAGTTTTCAGTATCAAAATTAAACTCAGATAGATTTGCATTCACTCTGCTGATAATCCTATCGTTCAATTGTTTTAATTGGCTCATTTATGTATTACCCTTTCTTCTAAACATATTTTCGTACCACTTCAAATGGCTAGTTTATTATTAATTGAACGTAAAAATATAATAAATTTTGAATTCGGTCAAGACTAATAATTATCTTTAATGGTTCGTTAATCACGAACAATTAAATTTTACATCTTGAGGATAAAAAATATGATTTGAATCGGTCATGGGATGATGCGTAATCTAAAAGCCCTAAATTATGAGATGTTTGTAATATATTTCTGTCATAGTTTCTTTATGAATTTAGGGAAAGAGTATTGATTGTCACGACATACCGTTTGTTTTACTATATTCTACAAAAATTAGAATACAGAATAGGTAATTGAATTTTCTAACAAATAACGAAAACCATTCGATGGGAATTTATTTTTTTGAACCATAAGAAAGGCACGGAGTAGATCGAATTTGGCTAGGCCAGATTGAAGAATTTGTACTTAATAGGAGAGCTGATCTCCAACTCCAAAAGCAAACAAATCTTGCTTTGCAGCTTTAGTAATAGCCACGATTGCAGGATGTTTGATAATCCTTTCAATGGAAATAGCATAAAATCTTTCAATAATTTCATTTGATCTTCCAATGATTTGAACTTCATATTGCTGCTGAATTTCCTTTTCAATAACTTGGGGTCCCACAAAAATACCATCCCCACACTGCCCAAATACTTTTAATAGAGCGCTGTCATCAAATTCACCAATTATTTGTGGTAAAATATTCAGTTTTTCAAACCATTGATCCAGCCGGCCTCTCAATGCTGTATTGGTCATTGGGAGAAGCATCGGTGCTCTATCTAATGAATAAGGAAATCTTTCTTTAAGCGATGCAACAAATTCTTTTTTACCAAAAAAAGACACGCCGCACTCAATTAAAAGATGACTATACGCTTTAACACTTAACCCTGATCGAATTGGGGCATCAGTAAACACAACATCTAAATTATGAACGGAAAGTTCGGATAACAGACTATCTTCTTTCCCTTCCTGACAGACCAGACGAATATCTTCAGAAAGCTTCATTGCGGGAAAAAGGAATTTACGTGTCAGCAACTTGGGAACGACATCTACTATCCCAACTTTTAGCGACAGTTGTTTTTTTGAAGGCATGTTATGGACACAATTCAACATTTCCTGTCCAATTGTGAAAATTTTATCAGCGTAACCATATACCATGTGTCCCAGATCTGTTGGCTCAAGGTTTCGTCCGACCCGTTTAAAAAGTTTTCCCCCGATCGTTTTTTCTAGAGAACTTAATTGCGCACTAATGGTAGACTTTGCTAAGTTCAACCTAATACTAGCGTCTTTAATAGTCCCAGTGTTCATAACAACCCAAAAAAAATATAAATGATGATAATTCAGCAACGATGACATCTTAGTTTACTCCAAACCTTTAAACCTTATAACAAACTTTAAGTATTGTTTTTCGAAACACTATACCACATTCATTCGTTGATACTACATTAATTTTAAAGCAAGTACTGTTAAAATTATTTTACCCGTCATAGATAGATTCCATAAAGGTTATCTTTTTTTAATACCTCAATTTTTTGGGTTCTATAAATGAACAAGAAAAAAATTATTGCAGTCTGAAATTGGCAAATGAAATTCAATGCTGAAATTTCGACGCACTTACGACTTATACCAGCATTATATTTATTAAAGCCTTATTTTTTACGTAGTAACACTATTCTCTAGTTTGATAGGAAATTAAGCTTTTTAGTGATTTTTAATTGCGAAAGTTGAAATTGTAGTTAATAAAAGAACCGGTTGTAAAGACAACTCGTCCTGACAACCGGTTTTTGTAGATTATTCTAAAATATCACAAACTTGATCAAACAGATCTGCTAATCTGATGATACCAACCACTTCAGTATCCTTAGTGACTAGCAATGATTGATGGCAGCCAAGTATGAATTGATGAACTGCTTCTGCAACAGGGGAATCTTGGTCAACGTATTCACTATTCTGAGGCGAGTACATAACATCTTTAATTTTAACTTTTGATGCTTTTTTAACGAGTTCTTCCAGGGTCTCATCCCAAAGACTAAAATTTTCAACAAGAGCGCTTAGAAAATCTTCATTAAAACCAAACCTGGACAACCCTATACTGCCGATATTTTCAGGATGCTCAAATTGACGGTATTTAGGCTCCATCGCTTTAAATATGCAACGGAAGCTCAGTTTGCCGGTAATATTGTTGTCTTTATCAAAGGCAAGCACAGCCCTGTGTTTGCGTGTATATTTTGTATCTTTTTTACTGTCTCTTAATTCCTTTATTGCTATGGCAAGTGTTTCATCCTCGGAAACCGTTGCATAGTCAGATAAGGGAATCATCACCTCTTTAACTTTTTTATCTATCATGTCGGTTTATCCTTATTAATATTTAGTTTATCATAATTTTCATACCCATGAGTGGCCAGATAACGTAAACGGCAATACCTGTTACGATCATTAATATAACGCTCGCCGGGATACCGTAACCAAAGAATTCACCAGTAGTGAATTGTTTTGAATCATAAGCAATCGCATTCGGTGCTGCACCAACCAAGAGCAAGAAAGGCATACCAGCCACAACAAGAGCAGAAAAGGTGATAACATCCGGTCCAACACCAAGATATGGTCCAATAACCAGAGCCACCGGCAGAACAATTGCAATGGCGGCCACATTCATAATAAAATTGGTCAACATCATAACCAGAAATGACATGCTCATAACAAAGACAAACCAGTTGGAATCTTTAAACATGCTCAGCCAGTTAATTGCGATCCATTCTGCCGCGCCGGTTTCCCAAAGGCAGAATCCAATACTCATGGCACCACCAAACAATAAGATAATGTTCCATGGAATAGATTCAAGGTCTTTAATATCTAGGATTCTTATAACAAAGAACAAAACTGTTGATGAGAGTATGATCGCAGACTTATCAATGGGTTTTAAAAACTCAACATAAGGCCGAATGGACATGAGAGCTATACATCCGAAAATGATAGAGGCTGCAATGATTTCGTTCTTCGTAATGGGACCCATGGCTTTACTGAGTTTTTTTGCTTTTTCTCTTAAGCCTGGAATGGTTCTTTGTTCAGGTTTGAAAAAGACCATAAAAAATCCCCATAATACAAAGGTCATAATCCATCCTATGGGGAACATGTAAAAGGCCAGTTGGAAAAACGTAATGTCCGTACCAACAAGTTCCTTATAAAACCCCAGGGCGACCGCACCTCGGGCTGCGCCCAGCAAGGTAACAATACTTCCAGCTCCAGCCACATAGGCCATTCCGATGAACAACCCTTTACCGAATCGGGTGGGTGTCTCTGTGTCATCCGTATAAAGTCCATAGACAGTGATGAGAAGCGGAAACATAGTTGCCGCAACTGCGGTATGTGCCATGATATGAGTCAGGGCAGATGTAACCACAAAACACCCAAGATATATCATGCTGGTTTTTTCACCCACAATGGCAAGCATTTTGTACGCCAGTCGCCTTGTTAATCCTGTCTTGGTAAATACAATACCAATGACCAGTGAGGCAAAAATAAAAACAACCGAAGGGTCGAACATTTGCTGAAAAGCAGTTTTGGCAGGTCGGATAAGAAATACTGCCTGCAAAATACCCATAAAAAGGCTTGTAACACCAATGGGAACAACCTCAAATACCCACCAGGTACCCCCCAAAAGGAATACCGCAAGGGCACCTTTTCCTGCCTGGCTCAACACAAAGTGTTTGCCTGTAGGATCTATGGCATCGGGCCATGGCGGACAAAAGTTAACAACAAGAAATAGTATCACGCCTATAGATAAAAATACGACGCGCTTCCAATCGAATGTAGAGCCGGTTTCGGCTACGGTGCTAGTAGTCATGTTTATATTTTCTCCTAAATTTAATATAATTTTCCATAGGGTTATATCGACCCTTTAATTTCTAAAATTTGTATTAAATAAAATAGGAGATGACCTTCTGTCAAGGAAAGACTGGGGAAATTGATTAAAAAATTGACATAATATTAAGAAAGTTTATCGACGTATTGATTGATTAAGCGCATTATTACATAAGATTTAACAAAGGTTGAAAAATAAGATTTTTATGCCATTAACCCATTCCCTTCCAGGTATAAACGAATGGGAAAATGGCAATTTTATATTTTAGCTATCCACCATGTCGTTGGAGGATCTCTTTTATTTTGTCCTCTGTTCGTTTTTCAACAAGGAGCATTTTTTCTGTTTTTGCCTCTTTAATTTTCTGTGTAAGAGATTCTAAGTCTGCTGGTTTTTCTAGAAAATCAGTAGCGCCAACCTTCATGGCTTCAACTGTTTTTTCAGTTGTCGCATAACCGGTAAGCAGGATGATCTGCAGCTCTGGCTTTAAATTTTTGATAGCCTTTAATGCTTCCATGCCATCCATTCCCGGCATTTGAAAATCCATAACAATGGCATCAAATGTCTTTTTTTCTAAAATAGACAGTGCTTTAGTGGCAGAGTTAGCAGTTGTAACCTCCATACCACGGGCTGTCATTCTTTCAGACATGATCTCCAGAAATTCTTTTTCATCATCAACAAGCAATACTTTTTCTGACATTATCTTTCTCCTTATAACATTAGTGTCTTTGCCACATAAAAATGGCATAAAAGGTTAAATTGATTTCGGCCATATAAGGTCAAAACCATTATTTTCTATATTTTTTTTAATGGACAACTTCAGATGTTCCAGAAGTGCTAAATCTTCTTTTGATCCAAACACATTATCCATTAAGTTGCTATCAAGTGAGTCCGACGAAAACCCAAGAAGGGCAGTGCCTGAACTATTTTTAAGTGAAATGTTGACCTGTTTTGCTTTTTGAGATGCATTGCATATGGTTTCAATGGCCCTCCAAATTATATTTTCCAAATAAAACAGGTTGGTATTGATCAAAATAGGAGAAGAGGGTGCTCTTACCTTAATTGTGATCCCCTGCATTTCAATAAGGCGGGAGGCTAAATTTAAAACGACATCAACAGTCTTTTCAAGATTTGCAGTTTCTGTTTCCCGATCCACACTGTGAGAAAATCGGTTTAACTTATTCAATACAAGATTTGCTCTTTGTACCTGCTTTGTGACCCGTTGTGAAATATCGGTAATACGATCAAAAGGAAGAGAGGCCCCTTTCTGGGCCATCATAGACAAATCTTCCATCAGACCAGAATTTTCATTAATAATAGCCAAAGTATTTTTAATTTCATGGGTGGCTGAGGCAGACATTCTTCCGAAAAAATTCAGGCCGCTTTTTGCCAGTAAATTGTCATTATTTGCCATGATTGACCTCGTTTGTAATTAGGGGTAGGGTCAATGTAAATTGGGTACCTTCCCCAACCTTGCTTTTCACCCGAATATCACCATTGATCTCTTTCACCAGCCCATAGGTTATGGAAAGCCCAAGACCAGTGGAATAATGATCATCTTTTGATGAATAAAAGGGTTCAAATATTTTATTCATTTCAGTGCTCGGAATACCGCACCCATTATCAGAAACAATTATGACCACTTTGTTGTTCGTCTCAGGGCGAACCATAATGTTTAATTTCCCACCATCTTCCATTGCAGCCAGGGCATTATTAAACAAGTTTAAAAAAATTTGCTGCAGGCTTCCTCTATCACATTCAAAGTTTGGTATTGGCTTCTTATTATCCATTGATATAGTGATGGATTTGCGTTTGGCTTCACTTTCAAGGAAGATAAGCACCTGGTCTATCACTTCTCCGATATCCAAAGGTTGAAAGTTTGGTTTCATATCTCGAGCAAAATCCAGCAATTGTTTGGTGATGGTGCCGCACCGTTTTACTGCATCAAGGACATCATTTGCAAGAGGTATCAATCGGTCTTCTTTTGGAAACTCTTCTCTCATTGTAAGTAGGTCTATCATTAATCCTGTTTTTTGGTTGATGATGGCTAAAGGATTATTCACCTCATGAGCAACACCGGAAGCCAGTCGGCCAATAGATGCAAGTTTGTTCGAATATTCAGCATGATGAAGGGCGATGCTTCTTTTTTGATCAGCCGTGTGGATTCGTCCCACAAGGTAGGTTGCCATTCCCAAGATAGACAATATAATTAATAGAATGCTGACAATCAGATAACCTACCAACTTTATTCTGGGCTTAAACCACAAATCCGTAAGACTTTTTTTGGTTTTTACCAGAACAAAAAATACAGTAGAATTCGGTATTTTTGCATATTCAATAATGACAGGTTTTCCATTTGCAGCTACGTGGTCCTCAATTCCTGTCTTATCCATTAAAAGATTTGTATTAAATGCATTCGGGATACCTGACTTACCATAAAAGACAGAAGGAGTTAGCAAAGTCCCTTCAGTATTGACAACAAAGATATCGTTATCCTCACCCGTTTTTATATATCTGATATAATCAATGGCTGCTTTAGGGGTATCCTTGAAAATGGAAATAGATGCAACAGCAGATCTTAAATTTTTTGACATACTGCTTTTTACCTCGTCTTCAATGAGTCGGCTAGTAAGATTAAATTCTACCAATGTCATGACTAATAGAGGTAAAAGAGCCATAAAAGATGTAAATATAACAATTAATTTCCATTTACGGGCAAAATTAATACCAGCGTGTGGATGATCGCCAGCTATATGTTCCTGATCCCAAAATGCGGGTTTAAGTTTTTTTAATCGTTTCATTGTTTTTAATTACAACTCAAATTAAGTTTTAAGCAGATGCTTTTATATGTGTTTTATATTTTTTATGGGCATCTTTCAAAATCTGGCTTAATATATTGATGTCAACTGGCTTTTGCATATATGCAAAAGCACCTATATCCATACATCTTTGTTCATCCTGTTCTGATCCATGGCCGGTCAAAACAATCACTTGGATTTCTGGTCGTATTTGTTTTACTTGCTTAAGAACTTCCATACCATCAATCTCAGGCATTTTTAAATCTATGATCATCACCTCTGGTTCATCTATCTGAATCAATTCCAAAGCAGATTTTCCATCGTAAACAACGGCCGCTCCCATATCTCGCATTTGCAGGCGTTCTGACAGCGTCTGTACAAATTCTCTTTCATCATCTACAAGTAGAACTTTGGATGGCAGCTCACTATTAAGTTTCCGATATAAATGAGATGGTTGATTCTCGGTTTCAACATGAATTTCGATGGATAAAACATCGGGTACTTTCCGGGTAATAGCTTTTAACTCTTCTTCAAGACGGCTCAGCATTAGAACCTGTTTGTTGATCGTTAAAACAATTTTTCCTTTTTTTGCCTGAACTCCGACATTGTGGCCAGCATTGACCAGAGCAACACCAGTATTCGCAGCCAGCATAAAATCATTGACAGCAGCCATAGAATCATTGGTTTGTCTTAGAGCATCTTTTAGCAGGTTTTCCTCAATTAGAGCAGAGGCTTTAGCAGATTGAGTTTTGCCCATTGGTAAAACAATATCATACAGTGCAGGGTTCCAAGGATCATTGGTTGAGAAAAGTTGGTTTGTCCAAGCCGATTTATTATGATCTTCATCAGCAATTAATTGAATTATTTTTTTTTCAGAAAGTTCTTGTTCTTGTGTTCCTTTGTTTAACCGAAATGCAGCATTTGCGATTAAACATACTCTTAATACATGGGTAATTGTATCTGGAATCAGGAGTCCTGAATATCCTGAAATGATAATGCTTTTATCGTTTAATATTTGAGCAAGCGCTAATCTGAGATACGCAATAGATGTTTCTTTTTCATGAGTGAATTGATTAAAAATCGATGGTGTTGATGAAAAAGCTTTTCTGATTTTATCCTTATGTAAACCAGATAGTTCAGATGCTTTTTCAATGATATTTGAATCTGTAATTAATCGGAATCCAGTGCTTTCTACAATATCATTAATTACCGCTTCTTCGTTACAAAAGATACCATTGAATATAGTGATGACAGACATTAATTTAGCTCCTTTGAATCGTTCAATGTTACAGAAGTAGTGCCATGCTCAGAAGAAAGTATGCTTCGGCATGAAGCCATCAGTTCATTATATAAAGACCCGGCATGATATAGACTGTATGTGTTCAATCTTACGACACCATCTACCATAGCAAATAGTACCATGGCAGTGTTACGGGCTGACTTTACCTTCACAGAACCGTCTTTTATACCAATGGATATGCCTTCTTCAAAAATATCGAGCAGGCAGTTATAAACTGATTCAAGATAGGATCTACAGATGGGGTTTGTTTCTGCCATCTGGTATGGATAATGACGATGTAGAAGAAGAAATTGATCCTCCATAACGCCTGCCAGGTTAAGGTAATAAACAGTCACACCTTCAACCATCTCCATGCCGTTATTATAAGCTGTTGTTTCTTTATGCTGTTGAAATGATGATAAAATGTTTTCTTGAACATTTTTAAGTATGTTTAAGAAAATGTCTTCTTTATTTTTAAAATGGTGAAAAATGGTTCCTCTAGCAGCACCTGTTAAAAGAGATAGCTCAGCCATAGACGTCTCTTTATATCCATTCTTTGAAAAAAGCTGTGTAGCCACTTCTAATATTGCATTTCTTTTTGACATATGTTACCTAAAATGATATTAATCAACCGAATGATCGGTCGGTTTTTTATACAATTATTGAAATCTGCTCTAAATGTCAAGGCTAAACATGGAAAATATAGTACCTGAAAAAGCTAGATTACTTGAAAAACTTCAAAAAGGTGGATTTAAGGTTCCTGAATTTATTTATGTGCCAGCAGATCAATTTAAAGATGAGGACTTTGAGCCACTTAATTCGTTTTTAGAACATCACAAAGAAAGCTATAAAGTTATTGCCAGAAGTGCACATCCCTTAGAATCAAATTATAAAGGCGGAACGTTTGATTCTCTTGAAACCTATGCAGATATCGGTGGTATAAAATATGCTCGAAACAAGATGATTAAAATTGCTAAAACATCAAAACAATTATCTATTCAACGACAGCAAAGATTTAGTCACGCCCCGAAAATAGAAATGGATGAAATGGGCGTTATTGTTATGCCATTTGTTAATGGGTCCAGTGTTATGGCAAAAATGGTGGGTGATGATTGGGAATTTGGGTACTGTAGGAATCGTTCTCATAAGGTGCAAACAGAACCTCATATCACCAAAGTGCCTCATGACCGAAGGCTATTAAAGCTGTCAATAGATATACAAAAGGCATTAGGGTTCAGATGTGAAATAGAATATATTGTTTCCACAGAAGGTGAGATCCACGTAGTGCAGGCAAAGGATATTTCTGGTATTGAAACTTTAGAAGAAAAAGAAAGCCAGCATTCAATTAAGTTAGATGGGATCAGACGGATCAGAAAACGAAGGAACTACCGTGAAAGACCCGTTTATGTGATGGACAACAAGGTTTTTTATATCAAGATTATCAGTCAATGCGAAGATATTGTTCAGGGAAAAAAAGATCCCAAAACGAATATTAAACACATCATATCCAGTATCAAAGCCTATGAAGAAGAGCTAGAGTCTTTTGCTGTTCGACACCAACGATTTGCCGTCCTGGGGTTCTCAATACAGGACACAGGAGAGCTTTACCAGATTGCGAATCATTATCTTGAAGATTTACCCGAACTTCAGCAAACTCTTTCAAAAGCCCTGCATGGCAATCTTTATAAAATTGATATCTTTTTATCCGAGGCAGATACGCTCATCGCAAAAGACAAATTTAGAATTAATCTTTGCAGTCATGATGCCTATGGTATTGACTCTGTACGAAATCCTATTTGGTCGGCTTACTGGCATATTGAACGGCATGATCAGGTAGTAAAAGAATTTGTACGCCTTGGATTTAGAACTGGGGATACCATTGGGATTGATATTGATAATGAAGGCCTACCAATAGTGAATCGCCATTAGACTTTGGTCTTTAAATTGATTGACTATTTTAATTAGAACGATATGAATTTTTTAAACAAACAACTGATTTAAGTGATTAATTGAGAATCATGTGTTTTAAAAAAACATTTAGTATTTTATTAATGATAGTGCTTTTTGGCGCATATCCTGTTTTCCTTAGCGACAAATATACAGTCACTCGGCCGATCAATGAAAATTCATCTGAAAAAGACTCGTCTTCAAAATTGATAGACAAAGATGTACTTGAAGATAAAGAAAAAAATTATATCTTTTTTTCTTATTTGCTATCGGATGATGCAAAAGAATTTATTGTTATTTTTTTTGACCTGCCTATTAGTTTTTATTTCATTAAATTTCTGATAAATTCAAGCCGAAACCCACGACTCCCACCAATATAGTATTCATTTTTTTTAAGGTTAATTAAAGAAATAGATTGGCTTTTCATTTTTGGCCTGTAGTTTTATATCTACTAAGATTAAATTGGGATATCTTTGTTAATATTTAAAGAATACGTTTAGCCGATCTTCCCATCATATAAAATTGATCATCCCTACAAAAGTACAGTGAGTATAATTTTGGATAGGAGAACATTTTGAAAATTATTATCGTTGGAGCAGGTGAAGTCGGATATAATATTGCCAATCGCCTGGCATCAGAAAACAAACGTGTTATTGTCATTGACAAAGATGAAAAGGCCATTAAACGCCTGAGTGAGAATCTTGATGTGCAGACTGTGACTGCATCTGGAAGTAACCCTGGCGTATTGATTGAAGCCGGTATTAAAAAAGCTGATATCCTCTTGGCAGTGACTGACAGTGACGAGGTGAATCTTGTAGCCTGCCTGATGACAAACTTGATTTCGCCAGAAACCAAGAAACTTGCACGCGTTCGAAATTCTGATTTTGATCCTTACCATAATAGTTTAAAAAAAGATCACCCTCAAATAGATACGTTAATTAATCCTGAAACAGAAGTTGTGAACACCATTCGTAAGCTTATGAAAGTACCGGGTGCCGTTGATGTCGGCAATTTTGTTGACGGTCAGGTAAAATATGTGGGCATCAGGGTGCATTCCGATTCTCCCATGGCGGGGATGGAATTAATAGATTTTCCTGCTCGATTTGGGGAAGACAGCCCCTTGATTGCAGCTATTATTAGAGAAAATAAAGTTATCGTACCAAGAGGCAGTGATAAAATAATACACAGAGACCTGATCTATTTTGTTTGTGAAACCCGAAAGCTTGAAAAAAATCTTGAGCGGTTTGGCATAAGGAAACAACCGATTAGAAATGTTTTAATCGTCGGGGGGGGACGTATCGGTGAGCGGCTGGCCAAAAGCCTTGAAGATGATGCCATAAAAGTAAAAATCATTGAATCTGATATTAGCCGATGTGAGTATTTATCCATACAGATGAAAAAAACCGTTATTCTGCATGGGGATGGATCGGATCAAAAGCTTTTCCTTGAGGAAAATGCAGGGCAGAGTGATGCAGTGATTTGTGTGACCAATGATGATGAGACAAATATCCTTGTGTCGCTGTTGGCAAAAAATTTGGGCGTTAAAAATACCATTACCCGAATTGGGAAAACCAGTTATTTCCCTTTGCTACCTACTATTGGTATTGAAAAAGTTGTTAGCCCAAGGTTGTCAGCGATCAGTTCAATTTTGCAGGATGTAAGAAAAGGAAAAGTCCTTTCAGATATTTCTATATTTTGCGAAAAAGGAGAATTTATTGAAGCGATTGCTATTGAGGCATCTATGATTATTAACAAACCTTTAAAGAAAATAAAATTCCCTAATGGATCTCTTCTCGTTTGTATCATAAGGGATATGCAAATCATTATTCCCAGCGGTGCCAGTAAGATCAAATCTGGAGATAGAATTATTCTTTTTGCGATCAAAGCAGCCATAAAAAAACTTGAGAAAATGTTGACAGTTAAATTGGGCTTTTTCTAATGCGCTGGAACTTTATTTTAAGAACCAATGGCCTTTTATTGCTATTATTAGGTTTGTCTATGACGATGCCTTTAGGGGTCAGTTTTTACTATCACGATCAAGGATATCGTATTTTTACTGAATCCTTAGCCATTTCATTGTTAGCAGGTACTATTTTGATTTTAGTTTCAAAAAATCAAAACTTTGATGACTATATTAATCAAAAAGAGGGAATGGTTACCGTTGCCATTGCATGGATTAGTGTCAGTATTTTTGGCGCCCTGCCTTTTTACCTGAGCCCTGATTTTAAATTTTTTACAGACGCAGTATTTGAATCGGTTTCTGGATTTACGACCACTGGATCCTCGGTCATGACCGATATTGAAAGTGCCACTAAAAGCCTGCTGTTCTGGAGAAGCATGATCCAATGGCTGGGGGGCATGGGCATTATTGTTTTATCTTTGGCCATATTACCCTTTTTAGGCGTTGGTGGAATACAGCTTTACAATGCAGAAGTACCAAGTCCTTTGCCGGACAAACTCACACCAAGGTTAAGTGATTCTGCAAAGATTTTATGGATTGTTTACGGCCTTTTTACTATAATTCAAATTATTTTCCTTTTTGCAGGAGGGATGCCTATATATGACAGTATTTGTCACGCATTCACTACCATGCCAACCGGCGGTTTCTCTCCTAAAAATTCATCTATAGCCTATTATAACAGTGCATATTTTGATTATGTGATTATTGTGTTTATGATTCTGGCCGGAATCAATTTTTCCCTTCATTATCAGCTGCTGAGGGGAAAACCATTGGCCTTCTGGAAAGATACAGAATGTAGATTTTTTCTCGGGTTTGTCCTAATCATAACCCTTTTGGTGACCTGGGATGTATATGGCAGCGTATATACATCTGTTAAAGAAGCCTTCAGGGCAGCCAGTTTCCAGGTCGTTTCCATTATCACGACAACTGGGTTCGCATCTGCTGATTATGAATTATTTCCTGGGTTAAGCCATGTACTTTTATTTGTTTGTATGTTTGTCGGAGCATCAGCAGGTTCAACAGGGGGGGGGATAAAGTGTGCCAGGATCATTGTTTGTTTCAAGTATTGCTATAGAGAGTTGTTTAAAATTTTGCACCCTAAAAGTATCAGCCAGATTAAAATAAATGGGTCCATTATCTCGAGTGAAATGCAAAGAAGTATTATGGGATTTATTGTCCTCTATATCTCCCTTTATATTCTTTCCAGTATTCTTCTGGCTTCTATGGGTATGGATATGATGACTGCTTTTGGAGCTGTTGCGGCGTGTATAGGGAATATAGGCCCGGGATTTGGAACAGTAGGGCCAACAGAAAATTTTTCTCATTTGCCTGTTTTAGGTAAATGGCTTCTTGCCTGGTGCATGCTGCTGGGAAGGCTTGAAATTTATACTATCATTATTCTTTTTGTCCCCGAGTTCTGGAATCAATAATTTATTCCATTCAGTTCTTTTGGGTCATATTATTCAAATATTAAAAAAAGAGTTTGACATCTTAACTCCCATATCTTTTTTTACCAATCGCTTGACAAAAATTAAGTTCTACCTTAATACAAATTAATTTTTGTAAAAAATTATAGAAACCAAAACACTGTGGGAACAATGATTGGATGTCTGACAAAAACATATGAAAAAGTAGTTGCAGCAAGGCTTGATTCTGAAAAAATGACATGTTTTTCACATCCATTTATGAAGCTTCATTCCATATACAACCTGCACTATCCTTAGGCTTGTCAGATTAAAAATAAATTAGATTGGGGAATTTATGAGTCAATTTTTTATATCAATACTGATTATTTTAATTGGAGGTTTTTTATCCCTTGTTTTATCACAACACGTTAAATTAGCAAAGAGCGTTGCAGTTTTTTCGATTAGCGCTGGCTGTTTATGGGGATTAATTGATGTTGTGACAAAACTTTTGCAGTCCGTTAGTGGGGCTGCTGCATTTAAATTTTTAAATGTTTTTTCTCTGTCCTTTCAAATTGATGGACTATCCGCCTTTTTTCTTACCGCAATTTTTGCCATTTGCCTTTTGGCCACTATTTATAGTTTCCACTACATGGATCATGACCAATCATCTGTAAAAATTACAGCCAACTATTTTTTTTATAGTCTCCTGATAATTTCAATGGCATTGGTTGTCACTGCCTCGAACATAATTACATTTATGTTGTCCTGGGAAATTATGTCCTTGTCTTCTTTTTTCCTGGTTATTTACAACCACCATTCTGCTGAAAACAGAAAAGCAGGGTTTTTATATTTTGTTTTTTCTCATGTCGGTGCTATGTTTATATTTGCTGCGTTTGGTATTATTTATGGCTATACTGGCAGCTTTGGATTTGGTTCGATGGAATCACTTCCGGAAATCGCAAAAATATTGGTTTTTATTTTTACCTTTATTGGGTTTGGTTCAAAAGCAGGTGTGTTTCCATTCCATATATGGTTGCCCCACGCCCATCCAGCAGCCCCCAGTCATATTTCTGCTGTGATGTCCGGTGTTATGATTAAAACCGGTATTTATGGTATTCTAAGGATATATATGCTGCTGGATTTTCATACTCCGCTTTTTGGAAATATTGTTCTTGTTTTCGGAGCAATTTCAGGTGTCCTTGGGGTGGTTTATGCTCTCGGTCAACATGACCTAAAAAGATTGCTGGCCTATCATAGTGTCGAAAATATTGGCATAATTTTAATTGGTCTGGGTATTGGCATGATTGGTGTTTCATCTGGAAATCCTCTCATGGCTGTACTTGGATTTTCAGGCGGTATTCTTCATGTCCTTAATCATTCAATTTTTAAGTCGCTCTTGTTTATGGGTGCGGGTATGGTGCTTCATAAAACAGGCTCTCGCTCCATAGATGCTTTGGGTGGATTAATTAAAAGTATGAAAATTACTGGGACGACATTCATAATTGGTTCTCTGGCTATTTCTGGCCTTCCGCCTTTTAATGGATTTGTTGGTGAATTTCTTATATATATCGGTAGTTTTAAAGGGGTTGCTCTTGAAAATTGGGCTTTTGCAATGAGCATATTCGCTATTATCAGCTTAGCGGTTATTGGAGGGTTGGCATTGGCCTGCTTTACAAAGGTCGTTGGCGTTGTCTTTCAAGGGGAACCCAGGACCAAAGCTGCAGAAAATGTGGATGAGAAAGGGTCAACTATGTTGACTTCTATGATAATCCTTGCTGGGGCCTGCACAATTATTGGTATTTTCCCAAGCGTTTTTATTCAGATGTCTATTAAAGCCGTTTCTTCTTTAGGGTTAGGGTTAAGCAGCGTCCCTTTTGCACCATTTGAGCAGATGGCATCAAATATTACACATTCAGCCCTGATTTTTTTGGTAGTCGTACTATTTGTAATAGCAGTCCGTTCTTTTTTTTACAGGGGCAAAATAGTTACAAAATCAGGTACATGGGGATGCGGTTTTACACAGCCAACGGTTAAAATGCAGTATACGGGGTCTTCCTATGCATCTTTCATCCTTGATTTTTTCAAACCTGTGGCCCCTTTAGAAGAAGATCACCCGAAAATTACAGGGCGATTCCCTGAAAAAACCCATTATAAAAGTCATGTTAATGATATTGCAGAGCTTCATATGGGAACCATTATTGTCCGTCCGATTTTGTTTTTATTCGACAAATTAAGATGGATTCAACATGGTGATATCCATCTTTATATAGGTTATATTTTATTGGCTATCGTATTATTACTATTTTTTATATAAATTATTAAGTGGGAAGATTTCATGATTGAATCCATAGTTTTTTGGCTTCTTGCAATTTTAACAGCGCCTTTTTTTTCAGCAATAATACTTAAAATAAAGGCATTTTTTGGAGGGAAAAAGGGGCCGCCTTTATTGATTAATTATTACACCTTAATCAAGCTTTTTAAAAAAGGGTCTGTTTATAGTAACAGCACAACGTCTGTTTTTAAACTCGGGCCCATCATTTCTCTCTGTACTGCAATCACTGTACTCATGTTTTTACCGATTGCAGGACACGATCCTATTTTTTCTTTTAATGGAGATATAATTTTTGTTCTATATCTGATGGGGCTTGGTCGTTTTTTTACAATTGCAGCTGCTATGGATACTGCTTCTCCATTTGAAGGCATGGGGGCAGCAAGAGAAGCATATTTTCCGATCATATGTGAAGCAACAACCTTTATGATTTTGATTCTCTTCTTTCGCTTGACGGGTGAGTTACAGCTGTCAGCATATTTTTCCGGAGAAAGCACAATTGGACTTTGGAACTCTACTGGCGCCCCTATGTTGTTTGTTGTGATCGCTTTTTTTATTATTTTACTGACGGAAAACTCAAGGGTTCCAGTTGATGATCCGGCAACGCATTTAGAACTTACAATGATTCATGAAGTAATGGTTTTAGATCACAGCGGTCCTGATTTTGCCCTCATTGAATTGGGGTCTTTTTGTAAGTTATTTTTCTATTCAACAATTGTGTCAAGGCTGATTTTACCGTTTGATTTAGGTGTTCCCGGACTGGGTTTGTTTGTTGTGGGGCTTTTTATTGTATACATTGCTGTTGGTGTGACCGAATCGGTCATTGCCAGGTATAGAATGGATAAAGTACCGCAATTTGTCCTGACATCCTTTGCATTGGCCTTTTTTGCAACTATAATTACTTTGGAGTTTATCAAATGATATTAGAACCCGTTGACACAATTTTATCACTTGTGCTGCTGTCCGTTTTATTCTCCTTTGGCGCAAGCCGACTTCCAGCCCTTATTATGATTGTTGGTTTTCAAGGGATTGTAGCCTCTATGGTCCCTCTTTTTATTGGTCATGATATGACGGCCGGTGGAATGGTTTTTACCTTTGCGACTTTAGCCATCAGAGGCATTATTATTCCTATGAGCATTTATATTGTCATCAAAAGGGTGGCCATACGAAGAGAAGTAGAACCCATAATCGGGTATCATGCTTCCATACTTTGTGGTCTAGGACTTATTGTGGCAGCCACTTATATTAGTAGGCAATTAAATATTCCGTCTGTCAGCGAGTATACACTGTTGTTTCCAACAGCCATAGCACTTCTGGTAACAGGAATGTTTTTGCTAATGGCCCGAAGAAACGCTATTGCTATGGTCTTAGGGTACATCATGATGGAAAATGGTATTTATCTTGTGGGAACAACATTTTCTGTCCGCGCCCGTCATATTGTTGAATTCGGTATTTTACTCGATGTACTTGCCGGTGTTATGATAATGGCTATTATACTTCAAAATATCAAACGAACGTTTGATGATGTTGATACAGCTCACCTTAGAACTTTAAAGGAATAGGTGTTATTTCATGGTAGAAATTGTTTTTATAGCTCCTTTTATAACCGGCATTATTGCTTTTTTCCTTCCAAAAGCGATTGGTCGTCAACTTTTAGTAGGTACGGGTGCAATTCATCTGATCTTATCGCTCCTCCTGTTTAAAAATCGACCGGAAGCAATTTTTAAAAGCTATTTTGCGGTGACCCCAGAAGGCTTGCTATCTCTTCTGGTTATATCATTATTGTTTTTTCTGATTTCCATCTATACGGTGGCATATCTTAAGGAAAGTGAAATTCAATCAGAAAATATTTTTACAGGATTTATGCTTCTGTTTTTATCAACAATGACAATGGTGACATTGTCTGACCATATTATGGTCATGTGGATAGCGATTGAAGCCACAACCATTGCCAGCGCACCGCTTATCTATACCCATAGATCCTCGGCATCTCTTGAAGCCACCTGGAAATATGTGCTGATTTGTTCTGTTGGTATTGCCATGGCTCTTTTAGGATCCGTTCTTATTACCCTTGCTATGGATGTGGGGAAAGTGGATGCACCACTTTCTTTTTCAGCACTGACTCAAGTTGCCAAATCCTTGGACCCCATGTGGCTTAAGGCAGGGTTTGTATTCATACTGGTAGGGTATGGGACAAAGATGGGTCTTGCACCCATGCACACCTGGCTGCCAGATGCGCATAGCGAGGCGCCCAGTCCTGCATCTGCTCTCTTATCCGGAGTATTGTTAAATTGTGCATATCTGGGTATTTTTAAGACCAACAAAATTATGTATGCAGCTGGGCTCGGTGATTTTTCAGGAACGATTCTGATTGTGTTTGGTTTAGCTTCCATTTTGGCTGCAGCTACATTTATTCTTAAACAGAATGAATACAAAAGAATGCTTGCTTATTCCAGTATTGAAAATATGGGAATCATTGCTGTTGGAACAGGGATTGGTGGTATCGGTGCATATGGTGCTGTCATCTGTATGATCCATCATAGCTTGATCAAATCCTCTTTATTTTTGTCATCAGGAAATATTTTATTGGGATATGGCAATAGAATGATCGATGCTAC
>JAAEKY010000819.1 GCA_024227235.1 Desulfobacteraceae bacterium
AAAATAAATCTCATCAAAGGGATGAAGGCCATGATAAAAATGATATGCATACCCCTCATTAAAAGAAAAACTTTGATCTATGGTATCCATCAACTCACTCACAACACCTGAACAGGGAATTTTTGAATTATCCTTTATATTCATGCCGGTATATGTGATCACAAGCTTAGATCTTGCTGATAAAACTGTCTCAAGAAATAAATATCGATCCTCGTCCCGTTCAATTTTATCCCCTGGTTTTGGATATTTTTTAATCAAATTGAATCCCGGGCTGAAAACCTGTCTTGGAAAGGCTTTTTCATCCATTCCCATCAGCACAACAATCTTAAAAGGAATACTGCGCATGGGCATGATATTACAGAATGTTGTATTGCCGGATAAAAAATTACCTTGAGAGATATTAAGGTCAAGCTTTTGTTCCATATGAGATTTTATCACATCATATGATACTCGATGAGTGAATAACGCATCCTGAGCATCTGTTTTCATCTGGTCAATGGTTTGGGATAAAAATACCATATCTTCTGCATTGCTATAATTTTGATCCATCAAGGTGGCCCAGATATTTTTTAATGCCTCACACCACTTATCTATTGTTTTTTTACCTTTGAGCCCATTAAGGCATAAAAAAAGAGTATCGCAAAATCTTGCGAACTTACCCAGCACTTCAAGATCAAGCCCCTCAAATGATTCACATGGAAGAATATCTCGCACAAGATCGCTATAGCCTTCAGGCATGGCCATGCCCATAAAAAGTCGCGCAAGTCCAAACTGCCAAGTATTTTCTTCAAAAGGCGCAAGCCCAAGCGCTTCCCTCTGATCCGCATCCTGGCCCCACAATATATTGGCATCCTGTACCATTTTTTCTATCTTGCTGATGTCATCAAATGAAATATTAAATGTATTGGCAATAGATTCTGATAATAAAAGATCTAATACCTGGCTTTTCTCCCATCTTGA
>JAAEKY010000820.1 GCA_024227235.1 Desulfobacteraceae bacterium
ACCATCTCGATCCTGAATAAAACCGGCACCAATTGAACTGTTGGAACCGATGTCAACTTTTTCAAATCTAATTTTTTCTTTTGCAAAAAGATGGTTTGGATTTAATGATAACAAAACAACAAGAATGAAAAGGAAAAGATATTTTTTTTTCATGATAACAAAAGTCAAATAGGCCTATTAAGTGTTAACAGTCTGCTGGTATTCTTAAAAGTAAATTTATAGGGAATTTAAATATTAAGCAAACCCTATAAGCTTAAAAATACAAAAAAACTATATTCAGACAAAAACAACTCGAGAGTATCGGTATCATGTGTTACCGTTAGAACTAAGAAACAGGCAGGTCTGGAAAAAGATACAAACGCCTTTCTTGATGATGCTCTTGGTGACACATTATAGACATAAGACTCACCTTTTTGCTACCTCAATTCCCTTTATAAATTTAGACTTCATCCAGTACTCTCCGAACCATTTGCGCCATTTCAGATTTAACAACTGGTTTCATCAATAAACCCTTTACCTTATTAGCTTCAGCTTGTTCTTTGTTTATCCGTTCACTGAATCCAGTACAAATAATAATCGGGATGTCTGGTCGGATGGACATTAATTTTTGTGCAAGCTGGTCTCCAGTCAGGTTTGGCATGGTCATATCTGAAATCACAAGATCGTAGCCATCAGGGTTAGAATTAAAAGTATCCAATGCCTCTAAGCTGTTAGACCGAACAGATACATTATAACCAAGGCGTTCGAGAATTTGCTTCTCAAGTCGAACAACCGATTCTTCATCATCAACCAATAATA
>JAAEKY010000821.1 GCA_024227235.1 Desulfobacteraceae bacterium
CGAGAGGACCGGAATGGACGAACCTCTGGTGTTCCAGGTGTCGCGCCAGCGGCATTGCTGGGTAGCTAAGTTCGGAATGGATAACCGCTGAAAGCATCTAAGCGGGAAGCCAACTTCAAGATTAGATATCCCCTGGGTTAATCCCCAGCTTAAGACCCCTTGAAGACTACAAGGTTGATAGGCCGGATGTGTAAGTACAGTAATGTATTCAGCTTACCGGTACTAATTGGTCGTGAGGCTTAGCCACATTATTTTAAAATCCATGATCCGCCGCATGGCGGATCATGTGATTTTCAAATTATCTGCAAATGTTTTTTCATGATTTTTTCGGCGGTTTTAGGCCGAAAATGCTTTATCATGAAAAAAACACAGTCAGATAAAGTGAAAGCAAATTAAACACAGCAATATATAAAAAGATGTTCGTTCAATAATTCACAAGCGCAGCTTGTTGTTAAAAAGAGCCCAGTTTAATCTGTACCAAGCACAGCTTGGTCTTAAAAGGAGAACTGTCGGCCTTTATAACAAAGTTTGTCACTAAAAAGTAATGATACCTTTTTAATAAAATAACTTGAATTTAAACCAACATTAACATAGATAACCCTAAGAAAAGCATAAACGTTACGGTATATACATTTTTTTGATTTAAAACCAAGAAATTTATATTTATGAATTTATTAAAACCATTCTTTCTTGCTTAAAGCATGCAAGAAAGAAAACATAATCAAAATTCATTTTTCTGGTGGTGATAGCAATGAGGTCACACCCGTTCCCATCTCGAACACGGAAGTTAAGCTCATTTACGCCGATGGTACTGCACGGGCAGCTGTGTGGGAGAGTAGGAAACCGCCAGAAATCTTTTATAAAGTCCTATTGATTTAATTCAATAGGACTTTTCTATTTTTATTGGGGATTTTTTTCTAAGAACAAAAAAGCCAACAGCCGCTTTTTTAAGAAAAAAATGAACCGCCAGAAATCTTTTATAA
>JAAEKY010000822.1 GCA_024227235.1 Desulfobacteraceae bacterium
CATAAGTACTGATTCCAAAATTAATATATCTATTTTCATCTTTTTCTAAGTTGAATGTATATTGTCTTTATAACGCCTGCATAACTTGCCGAAAATACAGAGCGAAGCGGCGTATTTTTGGTCAATGTTGATGCGATTGTTGGACGAAGCCGCTGCGCGGCAAACAAAAAAGCCTTTTTTGATCAAATTATTGTAACCTCCGGTCTTTTGGCAATAAAATATAAGTGTTCGGCTTGTATTTATTGTCACTGACAACCATCAAAACCAGGAGGTTACAATGAACACCAAATTACCAGACGATCCCCAATTCAACAAGTATTATAACAAACACTGCAAGCATCTTAAACTCAAAGGCTTGCAACCAAAAACCATTGAGGCCTATGCAAGGGCCATCAGGCGCATGGGGAACTATTTTGACACACCTATAGATCGCCTGACTTTGGATCAACTGTTGGATTACTTCAACGATCTTTTAGAATCCCATTCATGGAGTGCCGTTAAACTCGATTTGTATGGCTTGAAATTTTTCTACACACATGTACTCAAGAAAACTTGGGAAGAGATCCCCTTAATCAAACCACCCAAAACAACTAGAATCCCTGATATTTTAACAATTGAACAGGCCAATCAGCTATTCTTGAACACCATCAAATTGAGTTATAAAGTCTTTTTCTTTACCCTATACAGCATGGGCTTACGATTGGGTGAAGGTATCAATCTCACTGTCGCTGATATCGACCCTGTTAATATGCGGGTGCATATTCGTAATGCCAAGGGCAATAAAGATCGTCTGGTACCGCTCCCTGATAAAACCTTGCGCATCATTAGGGAATTCTGGAAGATTCACAGGCACCCGGTGTTTATTTTCCCTAATCGTAAAAGGGGATTGAAAAATGCCCACCTGGTGGATTCTCCCTTGGATAGAGGCGGCATTCAAACAGCGATCAAAGCGGTCGTTGAAAATATGGGCATTAAAAAAAAATTAGCTGCCACTCTTTACGCCACAGTTATGCCACGCATTTGCTGGAAGCTGGCGTTGACCTGATCGAGTTACAAAAAATCCTGGGCCATGTCAGTTTATTAACGACCGCACGATACACCCACCTTACCGCCGAAAACCACTGTAATTCATATCATAAAATTAATACCTTAATCGATGGTTTCGATATCAAATGGGGAGGGGTAAAATGATACGGCTCTCCTCCATTATCAAGCAATTCAAAGACCGTTTTTTGGATCGATATCAAACCTCTATCCTGCCCGGCCATCAAAAGGCCTTATGCGCCATGCAACAATGTCGAAAAGCATCCAATCATCATATGCTGGCCAGGTGTACCGGTTGCCATAAAAGGGTCTTTATCCCCCATTCCTGCGGCCACAGAAGTTGCCCCCATTGCCAGAATCACGAAGGATGGCAGTGGACTGAAAATCAACTCAGCAAACAACTGCCGGCACAATACTACCTGATTACCTTTACACTGCCATACCCGTTGCGTCGATTAGCCTGGCACAATCAGAAGATCGTTTATGGGTTGATGTTGTTTTGTGTTCAAGATCTATTGAAAACCTTTACGCAAAATGACAAGCAATTGCACGGTGTAGCCGGATTTACCGCAATGCTGCATACTCATAGCCGAAAGCTGGATTATCATCCCCACATCCATGTCGTGATGCCCGCGGCAAGCATTAACATCAAAAACAGACAATGGCGGGTAAAGGCCGGTAAATATCTATTCAGCCACAGGGCTTTGGCCAAAGTATTCCGGGCAAAACTGCTAAAATCTCTCGTGGACCATCATCTGCAAGTACCCAAAAATTGTCCCCAAAAGTGGGTTGTCGACTGCAAACACGTTGGCAATGGCAACAAGGCGCTCATTTATCTGGGGCGATATCTTTACAAGGGCGTTATTCAGGAAAAAGATATTTTAGCCTGCAAAGACGGCAAGGTCACTTACAGGTATATGGATGCCAAAGCCAAACAATACCGAACCCAAACCGTTGCCGGTGAGTATTTTCTCTGGTTGCTGATGCAGCACGTGCTCCCTAAAGGCTTTCGCAAAGTGAGATGCTACGGGTTCCTGCACCCTTGCAGCAAAAAAATCATCGCATTATTACAGCTTATTCTACGATTTAATCCAATGACGATGCTTAAAAAGGTGAAGCCCAGAGCAAAATTGTCCTGCAAACACTGCGGGGCTGATATGCAAATCATTCGTACGATGATACCACCGGCATTCGTACTGCAAACAGCATGCAGTACATAATCAAAAGGAGACTTTTTATGATGTAATCCTTGACCGCCAGAACGGCTGCATTCAACGGAAACGATTTATCCGTCAACGGACTATTGCGCCATGAAAATGGCAATTAATGCCTTACAAGACAGGTTCAAACATAAAAATGAACAGCAAGACAAAAATTACTCCAACCATCGGTCGTCCACTGTCTTAACCAACTCAATCCATCTGCCATCACAAAAAAGATATTTTCTATAAGATTCGGGCTTGTCCAACAAACGGTTCAGATTGTGGTTCGCTTCGCTCTCACAATCTAACCTTATTCGTTATAAAATTTCTATTTTATTCTTTTGTTCATGATAGGAACGCCATCTCGGAGTATTTTTTCTATAGTATGGTCATGAATGAAATTTGTTTTTCTCATTATAAAAGACCAAATGATAGCTGAAAAGCTAAAGGTAATAAATATGGTTCCTAAAATAATAATTATATCCAAAATAATAATATTTTCCAAATCATAGTCAGTGTAACTTAGCAAAAAAAATAGTGTAAGAGTAATTATAAGCCATAAGAAGAAAGCGATCAATCTCTTTGAAAGAGGTTCATTAGCAACATTGTCTTCAATAATTTCTTTCTCATCATCTGTTTTTTTGGGATAATTTAGTAACCAAAGCCAAACAAGATATGTTGGGTGAAATTTTTTCATTGTTTATAACGTGCTGCTGTGGGGCAGCCAGGGCTTCCACAGATCTTATTAAAAACATTAAAATTTCATTTTTCAGACAACTTCCCAAATCGGCTCGGCCCTGGCTGTCCCTACCAGCAGATGGTTATACATCTGTATTAATATTATATTTGTCAAAAATACTGATAACTGCTTTTTTCACTCTTGGCATTGAATCTTGCTTGAGATACTCTACCAATATTTCGGTGAGTTCAGTTTTGTCAACGTCAATAGGTGTTAATTTTCTTCTTGAAAAATACCTGTTATATTGAGGGCTATCTTCAACCCATAAACAATCAATAGCCGGTAGGCTCATTGGGCGCCCCGATTTAATAAATTTCTTAATTATTGACCATTGTGGATTACAAGCCCTCAGATAAGCACCTAAATTTAGAGCTAATGCCAACTTGCGATGTGCGACTACTTCAGAGAAAATAAAAATTGCATCTTTTGATTGGAAACCTGTGAGGACTTCCAAACAATCATTTGGGTATTGCCACTCTTCTGTAAGTAAAGAGCTCTTTATTAATTCAAGCAACTCACTTTCAGGGAGATGTTTTATAGCGCATCTTGCTATAGCACCCCAATATTCATTCTTATCATTATCCCATCTCTCATATATAAATTTATGTATTTGATCTGTTGAAGGAAGATTGCCCATTATTTGATATGCAGTATACCTAAATTCTTCAACATCTGTTTCCGCAATTTCTTTAGCAACGAGTTTGAAAATAATTGAAGGATTAAGCGACTTACCTATTACGATTTCCTCTTCATGTACTAAGTATCTTGTTAGAATGTCATCAATAAAATCAGACTCATCAGCATATGGCCCACCGCGCTGAATTTTATATTTTTTGTATTCATTATCATCAATTTTTACTTCAGGGGCATATGGACATCCATCTTCTTTATAAAAGTCGTCGTGTAGGATGTAATGGTTGGGACCTATAATTCGAGCAAGCCTAAACCACATATCCGGACGAAGAGCTGTATTTTCCAATAAATTCTTACAAGCTTCACATAAGGAAACAGGGAGATCTTCCCATTTACATGTTGCTGTATCTAATTTACAGCTATCGCAAATCATTAATTACTCCACTTCTGTATAACACCCGGCTTCAGCAGTGAGCTTAGCGAGTCGGACTGAAAGCCGTTGTTGGGCCATTAACACTTACAAAAATTCCGGTGGAATAGCTTTCCGTTTTACCTGCAATCTATAATCCAATAATG
>JAAEKY010000823.1 GCA_024227235.1 Desulfobacteraceae bacterium
AAAAAAAAACAACAAAAAAAAAAAAAAAAAAAAAAAAAAAAAAAAAAAAAAAAAAAAAAAAAAAAAAAAAAAAAAAAAAAAAATTGTATTTTAAGGGAAAATCTTTAAGGTGAGATGCATGTATAACACACAGTTGGTTCTTTTTTTAGGTCTCTGTCTTAATGGGATACAGCTATGTTTCATAGGGCTATCAAAGTTTTATAGAACCCCCCCCCCCCACACACACACACACACCCACCCCAACACCAAACATAATTGGACCTTGATTGCAGCTTCTGAACATACACTTTGAGCATGCTCATATGGTGGGTTTTTGATCTGATATATATGTTGTGTGTTTTAACTATATCTATAACACATGTAGAGTGTCTCCTTAAAGTTTCATAGCTGAAATGTCAATAACAGATTCTAGACAGCCCTGCGCAATTTGATACCCCCCCCCCCCATTTTTAGCCTATTTTGACTAAGATAACAGCTTCTGAACATACACTTTGAGAATGCTCATATGGTGGGTTTTAAATTTGATATATGTTTTGTGTGTTTTAACTGTATCTATAACACCTGTATAGTGCCCCCTTAAATAGCTGAAATGTCAATAGCAAGCTTTAGGCAGCCCTGCAAAATTTGATGCCCCCCCCCCTATTATAAGCTATGGGACTTAAAAAAAAAACAAAAAAACACAGAACATGGAACAGGTATATGGAGACGAGAGAATCTCACCACTACAGAAACTATTGCCGCCTTAGGAGCCAAATTAAGCAGTTGACAAAAAAAGCGAGGATCGATTATGAGAAGAGTGTAGCATCCGAGGCCAAATCAAACCCCAAAAAATTTTGGAAGTTCGCCAAAGACCAGACGAAAACAAAGCAAGGCATCTCGAATCTAAAAGACGGTGAGAAATTAGCTGAGTCGGATGAAGATAAGGCCGAAGTACTATTAAAGCAATTCTCATCAGTCTTCACTTCAGAAATAGGTGATCCACCCACTTTTGATAAGAGAGACCTGTACGAAGAGGATGAAGAGTTCCATATTAGTGTGGCTGATGTAAAGAA
Source organism: Desulfobacteraceae bacterium (assembly GCA_024227235.1). GTDB lineage: Bacteria > Desulfobacterota > Desulfobacteria > Desulfobacterales > Desulfobacteraceae > Desulfobacula. The sequence continues at coordinate 1,053 of JAAEKY010000823.1, forward strand.
AGGACTCGAGAAGCTAAACGTGAACAAATCGGCAGGTCCTGACGGAATGCACCCAAGAATTTTCAAAGAATTGAGTAACGAGATTGCCCCACCATTGGCGCAGATTTTTAACAAGTCGCTGTCCGAAAAAAAAATACCCGATGACTGGAGGCAAGCCATTATCTCGCCAATCTTCAAGAAAGGAAAACGCAATATAGCCAGTAATTACCGTCCTGTTAGCTTAACGTCAATAGCATCTAAACTAATGGAATCCTTCATCCGAGAACAAATATTGACACATATGAAAAAAAATAATCTCCTCAGCAATAAACAATTCGGCTTCCTACAAGGCAGATCAACGGTTCTCCAGCTACTTAGAATACTAGACGAATGGACGGATATACTTGACAATAGCTCAGCCAAAATAGACGCAATTTATTTAGATTTCTCCAAAGCCTTCGATACCGTGCCACACAAGAGACTGATTACCAAGATGAGAGGTTATGGAATCAACAAGTCAACATGTCAATGGGTGGAGGACTTCCTCAGCAACAGGGAACACAGGGTAAAAGTTAATGGAATACTATCCAGTAGTGCCAAAGTGACAAGTGGCATACCCCAGGGGAGTGTCCTTGGGCCTATACTTTTTATCTTGTACATTAACGACCTGCCAGACGAAGTCGCAAACGACGTTTATCTATTCGCAGACGATACGAAAATATACAGCAAAATTGACAACGACGAAGACTGCAACAGACTCCAAGACGACCTAGACAAAATGGAAGAATGGTCCGCAAAGTGGCTCTTGACCTTCAACCCAGAAAAGTGCAAGGTACTGCACCTTGGGAAAAAAAAGAGCACCCACGAATACAACCTAAGCGAGACCACCATTGAAAGCAGTCCCTGCGAAAAGGACCTAGGAGTTTACGTGGACCACGACCTCAAGTTTACCGAGCACATGGACAAAGTAGTCAACAAGGCACATTCCATAATGGGATCGATAAGGAGGGCATTCAGATATCTGGATTGCGAAATTTTCCTAAAAATGTATAAAGGGCTAGTCAGGCCCCACTTGGAATATGCCGTCCAAGTGTGGCACCCTTACCTAAAGAAGGACATAAAAAAGGTGGAAGCGGTGCAGAGACGAGCGACAAGCCAGATACAAAACCTCAAAAACATGGACTACAAGGATAGACTGAAAAAACTCAAATTACCCACTCTAATATACCGCAGGATGAGGGGAGACATGATCGAGGTATTCAAGTTACTAAACAAGAAGTACGATACGGAAGTGTCCAATTTTCTACCTCTACATAGAACCGCGAGACCACATAGCAGTACCCGTGGACACAACCTGAAGTTACTAAAAAGAAGTTCAAACCATGACCCCCGTTCCAAATTTTTCAGCAACCGTGTAGTGGACTGGTGGAACAGTTTACCAAACACTGTAGTCACCGCACCATCTGTCCTAGCATTCGAGATGAGATTGGACAAGTTCTGGTCCAACCTCACAATCAAATATGACTTTGACACCGCAATAAATAGTACGCGACCCCTAAATGCACCCGGAGGTCACGAAGATTTGGGCAATACAGGATAGAGCTGGCGCCCAAAATATCATAAGTGAACATAAGTGAAGTGTATTCACTTCCAATAGCAGGCAAAAGTACCACCATTGTTTAACATTTTAAATCGCCATTTCTGGACTATATAGATGCTCCAGCGGAAAACCCACACATCTATTCTTCAATGACTCTTCCTTTTCGAGTGGCAAATTGCATCATTATGAGGACTCATTGGTCATTATTGGGCAACTTGGCGAAAGATTAGGAGAATGCAGTATCAGTAAACAACAATATG
>JAAEKY010000824.1 GCA_024227235.1 Desulfobacteraceae bacterium
CCTGCAGTCATCATTAATTCTCAAAGAGGGGGACCTTCAACAGGTATCCCCACAAAAACTGAGCAGAGTGATTTTAATAGTGCTGTCCTGGGCGGCACAGGAGACTGCCCAAGAATTGTTTTTGCCCCCACGGATACAAAATCATGCTATCAAGCAACAGTTCTGGCTCTTTATATTGCAGAAAAATATCAAACCTTAGTGATTCTTTTGCTTGATTTTTTCTTATCCAATAGCATCAAGAATATTGATATACCCAAAAAGCCAACAAAAAAATATCTGAGTTCGAATATCGAACCCAAGAAAAAAGATCTAAAAGATTATAAGCGGTATAAAATAACAAAAAATGGAATTTCCCCGCGAGCTATTCCTGGAACACCAGGTGGCATGTTTTTTTCAACCGGTTTAGAGCATGATGAGTATGGACGACCCAATTATACAGAAGACGGCCATGTAAAAATGACCCAAAAGCGATTTGATAAGTTCAAATCAGTCCTTTCAGAAGTACCTGCTCCGGAAATATCCGGATCTGACAAAGGGAAATATGATATGGGTGTGATTTCCTGGGGATCATCAGCAGGGGCGGCTCACGAAGCTGTCATGACTGCTCAAAAACAAGGAATAAATGCAGCATCTTTTAGCTCAATGATCGTGTCTCCTTTTCCAGAAAAAGAGCTGATAGAATTTGCAGATCAATGTAAAAAAATTCTTATTCCGGAATTAAATTTTTCCGGACAGTTTGCCAATTTTGCTACCCACATTATAAAAAGACCTGTTGAAAGACTTAATTTGATAACTGGCCGGCCCATGGCTTCAGAAGATATTCTCCAAAAGATGAGGGAAATGTAATGGAACAGATCAAATCAGCATATTTAGATGAAAAATTAGATACAGTAAAAAATACTGATTTTCTAAAATACCGATCAGCAGATCTGCCAACATGGTGTCCTGGTTGTGGCTATTTTGGCATTGTTGATGCCTGGTATAAGGCCTGTCGTGAATTAGAGTTGAAACATGAAGATATCGTCACCGTTAGCGGGATCGGTTGCTCAGGCCGAACCCCGATCTTTATGAATTCTTATGGGTTTCATACGCTTCATGGTCGGTCAATTCCTGTGGCATCAGGGCTAAAACTTGCCAGAGAAGATTTGACTGTTTTTGCAGTGGCAGGCGATGGAGATGCATTGGGTATTGGCGGGGGTCATTTGCCTCATGTCGCAAGAAAAAATATTGATATTACCTTTCTTTTATTTGATAATTCTATCTATGGATTAACCAAAGGACAATCTTCTTCAACAACGCCATATGAATCAAAAACAAATTCCCATCCAGCAGGAAATCCAGATACGCCTTTAAATCCCATTAAACTTGCATTGGCTTATGGTGCATCCTTTGTGGCAAGAGGGTATGCAGGTGATCCCCAGGGGTTAAAACAAATTATTAAAGAAGCTATACATCATAAAGGATTTAGTTTTATCCAGATCTTAACCCCTTGTGTGACCTTTGATAAAGAGTATAGAACCTGGAAAAATCTAAAAGAAAATGTGTATGACTTTAATCTTAAAACTCAAGAAAAAACATTTGAAACGGCTATGCGGCTTGCCGAGAATGAACCCAATGGTGTGGGGATCTTTTTTCAAGATAAAGAAAGGTCTCATTATCAGGAAATTTTGAGAAGCCTGAATGATTCAAAATAGTTTAAGCCCTTTAAATATTATTTAAAGGGCTTAATTTTTATCAATTATAAAAAATATTTTCTAATTCTTTTCGATGGGCAGCCTAACGATCTCTTAACAAACCATCTAATCTGCCCGGATCTATCTCTATTAATCTATTTACATTTACTTGAAATAATGCAGATTCATAGGCAGGCAGATTTCCGCCCTCACCTTTCCCATCTCCATCACAATCAAGATAGAGACCATCAGAACTTTTAATGGTTCCTCTCAGGTGCATTACATAAATTCCATCAGAAAGAGAGGCGCCACAGACCCATGTAATAAAGTTAGGCCTTATTCGAACAATATTATTGTGCTTTTCAACATCTACCCAAAAATGGTTATTGTTTTTTTTAAGCAGTCTAATATTGACGTTTTCTATAACAGATGAGGCATCTATATTTTTATTAAACACGACTGCGGCAACTAAACGCATATCATTGTTTATATTTACTTTCTTAAAAGTAGTGCTTTTAACCCGAAATGAACTGGGTAATGCTGCCGCACCTTTTACGGGTCTTGGAATATTAACGGAATTTGATTGTCTTGGGGAAATATTCCTTTCTTTGGACAAACCTATAGAATAGTTTGTTAATAAAAAGCAAAAAACAATGATCCCGATGTTTATATATTTCATAACCTTAGTTTAACCTTCATCCATATATTCTATTATTTCTTGCTCAAAATAGAATTAATAGCTGAGTAAGGAAAGGGTTGAGATATCTTTGGGGTTCCGGGTGGAATTGTTTTTTTCAATGGGCTGTGACCAGATCCACTGAAAGCAGTGTACTCCTGGTTTTCAAATTCAATCTGATAGCTGGGCCTGACCCCTTTTCCAGTGGTACCAAAGCAAACATTGGATTTTTTATCACCACCCATATTTGCAAATACTTTATTTAAATAAACAGGTGACAGTGTTCCTATACGGTCTTCATCCCAAACAATAGGGGGGGGCACGTTTTTAAGCTTCTTTTTCTTGGGTTTTTTCTTGGGTTTCAGTTTGGCGATTTGGAATGCCAACACATTTAGTTTTACACCCAGATTTTTTACAGAGCGTTCTTGGATTTCACCTTCAGCTTTTGGCTTTAGCCTATTTAAAAGGGTATTAACTCTTTTAAAACCCACTTTTGATTCTTCTAATAATTTTTTTGCAATGAACTCATTAATATTTTCGCATACCCGATTTATTGCTAGTCTGGATTCACGGAACTTATTTGGATCCACATTTCCTCCTTCTTAAAAATAAATTGAACTACTTTTTAAGTCATTTAGCAGGTGAGAAATTTTTTCAGCTTAAGATAAACAGCAAAAAAAATTAGTAGAAGCTATTCTCCTCAAAATACAGTGTTCAAAAGTACTAATATATTTAGTGAGCCTGGTATTATATTTCATACGCTTTGTTTCTATCTTTACACCAGACAAATCTTTTATATACTACACTAACAACGCAAAAAACTCAAGACTTATCAAAATACTTGTCTTATAATCAAGGTTTTTCTTACATATCTCAGGGAGATTTTACGCTATTGAATATTAATTATCATATTAGGAAGTTATATAAAAAAGGACAACACGCAAAAATATGTCCTAAAGTAGATATAACTATCAATTAAAACGGTCTATAAAAAGAAAATTTGATAAAATTATAGAGGGGTATTCTTAATCAATTTTCGGGCTTGGGTTAAGTATTAATTTTGTATGAGTTTTTTATCCCATTTTTATGAAAAATATTTCCCATTTTGTGTAATAAATTTCATATGTCCGTTTCTATATATATATGCTTAATCAAGGAAAGCCATTGATAGCGGGTGTTATAGAGATAAAAGAATTAATGGTATCAATTTTGCTTTATTTACTTGAAAATAGAATTTAATTATAATAGAAGTTCATAATTATAAGAAAATTTAATCGTTATCGGTTTTTTTAAGAAAAGTTAACGATCAAAATATTAAAGGGATAGAGACTGAATGCCTTTACCAGATTAGAAAAATTCAACTTTTATAATTGAATTTGTTTTAAAAAATTTTGGAGAAAAATGAAAAAATTATTAGTATCAATAATTATGGCTGTCGGAATCCTTTTTAGCATAGCGGGAGTAAATTGGGCTGATCCTATAGTAATTCATCAAATTTCGAATAATGACCATTCAAACGATGATAACCTAACGATGAACAACTCAGGACAAATGGCGTGGCGTGGTAAGGATGGATCAGATCGTGATATACGTTTTTATGATGGTAGCCAAATCAATACTATCAGTGATTTTAATACAGAATATGATGATGTGCCCCAAATAAATGACAATGGTCATGTGGTGTGGCGAGGGGACCAGCAAAATACAAATAATACATATTATTATGATGGTATCGATTCAACCACGACTCCCTATATAAAATATGCAGGTCCTAAAGCTCTGAATAATAATGGCAATTTTATTTCTACAGCCTCTGGAAAGGGATATCTGGGCGATAAGAATTCTATATCGCAAATTACAACCGCCCATGTGTCAGGACCAATGCATATAAACAATCTTGACCAGGTGGTCTTCAGCATGTCAGATGGAAACGATTATGAGATCTATATGTATCACAATGGTTCCCTCACCCAGATTACATATAATAATTTTGATGATTTTAGACCCGTGATCAATGACGCAAGCCAGATAGCCTGGACAGCCTATTGGGGAAGCAACCAAAAAGATGTTTTCTTTTATAACAATGGAACTATAAGTCAGTTGACAGATAATCAGACGGTCAAAAGCTGGGTTGTAATAAATCAAATAGGGCAAGTCGCATGGGATGAATATGATGGTAATGATTATGAAATAATGATTTACAACGGTAGTTTGGTAGAGCAAATAACAACTAATGAAATCAATGATACCGGGGTAAGTATAGACAGTGAAGGCTGGCTGGCATGGGGGACGGATACTGGTTTGTTCTTTTATAATACTGAAAGCATAATTCAGTTGACTTACACATCAGCTCAAAATGTTGTTTTGAAAGAAAACGGACACCTGGCATGGTTAGCTTATGATGATACAGACAGAGAAGTTTTTTATGCCAGGATTAAAATTCCAACATCCCCTCTTGTTTATCCGTCAGCAGCTGTAAGTACCAATAGTAATGGTGAAATGGGTGACGAGTACTCTGGTGAACCTGTTATTTCTCAGAATGGACGGTATTTAATTTTCCATGGAACCTCCAGTAATTTTGTACAGCAAGACATTAATAATGCTTTTCAGATTTTTATTAAAGATTTATCAACAAATAGCATCCAGGTTGTGACAACGGATGTTAATGGGGATGTCCCAATTTTTTCAGATGTTGATGTTGCAATACCTGCCAGCGTAAGCAATGATGGACGATTTGTGTTATTCGTTTCAGATGTTCCTAATCTTACCCCATTGGATACTGTGGGATGGGATCACGGAGATTTATTCTTAAAAGATCTTCAGACAAATGAGCTCACAATAGTCAGTTCAACAACTGAAGGGACTCAGGGCGATAGTGGCTGGCAGGGCACTTATCAAGCAGCAATGACACCAGATGGCAATTTTGTATCTTTTATTAGTGCTGATCCTAACTTATTACCGGATGGAGAAAATACGATTGGGTATAAAAACAGCCATTCATATGCATACCGAAAAAATTTAACAACTGGCGAATTAGAATTGGTAAGCACAAATCTGAATGGAGATCTGTCAAATGACGGGCTCAGATCCGAGGATATATCAATTTCAAATGATGGTCGATACATTTCATTTACAACACATGCAACAAATCTCGCTGGCAATGTTACAGGAAACTATGATGCTGTCTATGTAAAAGATATGGTAACAGGGCAGGTCGTGTTGGCAAGTTGCAATATCGATGGAAACGCAGGTGCGCGGGAATCTTTTTTTGGAAAAATTTCTGGTAATGGTCAATTCGTGGTTTTCAACAGCCAGGTTGATTTTTTAGAATCAGACACAAACGCGTCATCAGATATTTATCGAAAGGATTTGATAACAGGCGTGATAGAACGGGCCAGCCTTTCAACTTATAACACACAGGGGAATCGATCTGCTTTTTATCCTGACATTTCAGATAATGGGCAGTTCATTGTTTTCCAGAGTGATTCATACAATTTAGTAGTGAATGATTCAAATAACCTGAGTGATATATTTATAAAAGATATGGATACCAGTAAATTAGAACGGATTAATATATCACACACAGGTCAGCAAATGGTTGCTACCGAAGGCATGGGAGATCATGCTACAGATGCTTTTATAAGTGGAGATGCACTAACAGCTGGTTTCACTACTTGGTCTGCTTCATTGGTTCCAAATGATACCAATCATACGAGAGATATTTTTACTGTTCATAATCCTTTTATCAGTAGAGTTGGAGATTTAATCCCTGATGGATGTGTTGATGGCAAAGATCTTGCTCTATTTATTAATCAATTAATGAATAGCACCGCAGAAATAACAATCAATGATTTCGCAAGTGAATTTGGGAAATAAATTCTTAACTATATTGAGTAAATCCCTGGTTTTGCCGGATTTGCTATCCCCGACAGTGGAAAGGCAATCAGGCTGTGATGAGTCATGTAAAGATACATCCAGTTGAATATAGTTAAGGTTTTTTTGCAAGCCAGATTATGTGTTTGCTACCTTTTCCTGATTTTCTTGCTCTTACAGTTTTAGTTTGGGGGTTAAATCCACACTGCTTGAGTCGGTGGGTGAATTTTTCATCTGGGTTGGAAGACCATACACTTAGGATGCCTCCAGGACAAAGAGATAGAAAGGACGTTTTTAAACCCGCAGTGCTGTATAGTGCATTATTTGCTTCTCGGGTAAGTCCTTTTGGGCCATTATCTACATCAAGAAGTATGGCATCCCAGGTTGATTTGCCTCTTTTAATGGTTTGGGTCACATCTTCTTGTTTTATAGATACTCGGGGATCATTCAGTGGCATTCCGGCAAGATGCCCTAAATATTTCTGATTCCATTTGATCACAGCAGGGATGAGTTCTGAGACTGTTATATGGGCATCTGAATTTAATTGTCCAAGCGCAGCTGCCAAAGTATATCCCATACCCAGGCCGCCAATGAGAAGTTGCATGCCAGGTTTTTGTTTTATCCGTTCTATTGTGAGCTGAGCCAATGCATCTTCGGAACCATGTACTCGACTATTCATCAATTCTGTTTCTACCGTTCGAATTGAGAATTCTGTACCACGCTTGCGCAATACAACGTCACCATTATCTCCGGGGACTTTTGCCCGGTCAATCTCTTCCCAGGGGATCACAATCATCTTCTCATTTTAGGGTTTATGCCAAAATATATTTTATTTAATATTTTTCCGTTTAAATTAAAGAAATAATGAAGTCGACAAGAGAATCTATCTTTGACCTGGAAAAAATCGGAAGGTCAGTTTCCTTAAGATCATCATCAGAAA
>JAAEKY010000825.1 GCA_024227235.1 Desulfobacteraceae bacterium
ATTGTGGAATATAAAAATTTGATTGAAAAATATGATACTCTCTGGCTTGATACAGCAATGGTCCTGACTGATTATTTTCCTTTGGGAGATAAAGTTGAGTTAGGGGGATACAGGACAGACCGTATTATGTATGGATCAGATTTTCCAAACATTCCCTTTGCCTGGGACAGAGAACTTAAGTATCTTAACCATTCCAAATTATCTTTTGACAATTTGGAATGGATTTTACATAAAAGCGCTGAAAAGTTTTTTAATCTTACTCCCTAAGCCCAATTGGTTTAGCAAGTATTTCAGATAATATAACCGCCTTTCTCATTTTGGATACTGACAAGCGTAACCCTTTTTGTTTGGTTCTTTTTTTAACTGCATAGGCGTGTGGTTCACTGGTGCTACGAATATTTCTATGGGATAGATCAGCAGGCTCAATTGTTTGCTCTGTAATGTCAGGTGCTTGTCTTCCAGGACTCTCAACCGTAATTTTATTCTTAACTTCAAAATCATCACCTGCAAACCCGTGTTCCAGACTTTCTTCCTTGTTATCATCCCTAAGCTCATCCCAGATATTTTTTTCAGCTGTATCGCCTGGTTGCTCTGCTTTTAGTTTTGCCTCATTGGCTGCTTTCTCCAATTCAGATTTGATTGTCCCAATAAGCTTTGAGAACCCGAAACTCAATTTTTTTATGGGCTTCGGGGGTGTTTGGCCTTTTGGC
>JAAEKY010000826.1 GCA_024227235.1 Desulfobacteraceae bacterium
ATCTGAACCATGTGGTGTTTAAACCCGCTAACTTTTCACCAGAAGATCTTTATTCTAATTTTTGGAAAACCTACCGATCATTATATTCAATTCCAATCACCCTAAAAAGGGCTGTCAGCGTGTTCGAAAATACAGACAATCCATTGAATAACGTAATCACGAGTTTTATTAATCAATACTACTCACGCCAGCAGATCAATGGATACGTACACCCGTATTCGATGGGCATTTCTAAGGTCTAAGTATCATGCAAGATCAACGCTTATACAATTCTGTGATCATTGCCAATTATCTGAGTCTGCTCAAGCAGAAATATCCTGGCATAAATGCAGACAATGTTTTGGGTGAAGCCGGTATTGAAAAATGGGAGTTAGATCCGGGGCATTGGTTCAGCCAGGCCACGATGAATAAATTTCAACAGGTTATTGTTGAAAAAACAGGTGACCCCAACATTGCCCGCGAGGCAGGCCGCTTTTCGTCGAAAAAAAGGGCTGGGAACCTGATGAGGCAAGCTGGGCTAACCTTGCTATCCCCCTCCAAACTTTATGACATAGTTGGATCCATTGCTTCTAAATATACAAAAGCGTGCAATATTAATTCAAAAACAATATCAGCGAACAAGCATGAGATTTCAGTTACATACAAAAATGGCGTGAAACCTGAAAAATACCAATGCCTCTCTTTTCTGGGATACCTGGAAGCCATGTATATGGTTTTCCATTCCAAACCGCCCAACATAGATCATGTAGAGTGTGTCTTTGAAAATGGAAACGCATGTAAATACATCATATCGTGGCATTATACCCTATCTCAAATTTTAAAATCAGTTCGAAACGTTCTGTTTTTGGCGTGTTTTATAATGCTCGGTTTAGTGATCATGTTTGATTGGCCAGTTGTTTATTTATTTTTGTCTTCCAATCTAATCCTGTTATCAATCGTTATTTCAGTATATTATGAAAAAAAAGAACTTTTCAAAACTGTAAATAATCAGGATTTTAAACCCCACGACGTTTTGGACAGTCATAATAGATATTACCTTTCTACGAACCTGATTAGCGAAGTTGGCAGTTCCCTTTCGCGCAACACATCAGTAAATGAGGTAATGCAATGTGTCGCAAATATGTTTGTTGGATTAGGCTATCAATCAGGCCTTATCTTACGGTTCGATTATTCAAAAACAAATCTGTTATTCAAAGAAGCCATCTATTACAAAAATTCTTCAATTGAGCTGATTAAAGATTTAAAAAACAAGACGGCCTCTTTCTCAGTATTAGATCCAGTTTTTAGTAAGCCAATAATAGATGATATTAATCTGGTAAAAAATACTTTCCCTGAAGAAATAACCTCTGTTTTAGATAGATATGGTTCAAATCCTAATATTTATATACCGATTATTTTTGAACGGTCACTGCTGGGCTTTATTTTTTTAAACAGGAACGACAGCCAATTACAGGCCAGTGACCTTAATTTATTAAATGCCATTGCATCTCAAGCGGCTTTGTCTATTACAAACGTATCATTTTTTGATTCTCTGCTGGAAAGTGAAACATTAAAAAGAGATTTTGTTACGGTTGCATCCCATGAAATGCTGACACCCATTCAAATTATTAACCTAGCATATCAGGATATCTTTGATACACTAAGTGAATCCGGTCAAATGGACAAAAATCTGTTGAATAGTATTAATACCTTAGAACAGGCGCTAGAAAAATTAAATCATATTAGTACAACAGTGCTAAATTTTAGCGAATTGGAGGGTGGTCTGAAGCTATTGCCGGTCGAAACAGATGATTTACTTGATATAGTGAAAAAAGGGACCGAGCACATAAAATCGTCATTTGGGCATACGATTGGATTCAATATTGATAAAAGTATTAATAAAATATCTTGCCATAAAAATACATTTTCAAAACTGATCGTAAACTTGATCGAAAACTCTGCAAAATATACACCGGAAAATGGCCATATTGAGGTATCTTTTAGGCTATACACCAATTTGCTGTCAATTGCCGTTGCTGACAACGGACTTGGTGTTGATGAAGACTTCCATGATAAAATATTCATGAAATTTTTCCAGGTTGACAGCACCAAATCCGGGTGCGGGCTAGGTTTATCTTTTTGCCAGGATGTAGCAAAAAAGCATGGTGGCTATATCAGTCTTGACAGCCCTCTTTACCCTGATGCAAAAATAAGAAAAGGAAGCAGATTCATAGTGCATTTACCTATCTCGATGGCTTTATAATTCAACCCGATATCGATTCCTTTATCAGAAGATAGATCAGCGATCTGTTATAATACCCGAGGGGTAAATAATATTGTCGTTGATCAATTCTTATACGACAATATAGGTTAATCCAATCCATAGACCTGCCTTTGTTGACCAACAGGGCATCGGAGACAAACTGGTGTACAAGTTGCCTCCTTATATCTAATTCCGTATTCCAATATTAAAAATTTTCCATTCTATTTTTTAATAATTCGTCAAGTCGAACGAAAAACGCATTTCGCGTCCTTTCAATGTGCAGCGCTTCTTTGTAATCAAGCATTGCGCTATCTTTCATCTTAAACCTGTCTGGTTCCACCTGTAATGCATAGGAATTGACATGTCTTTTCCAGAACCACTCTGCACTACAAAATTGAATGCTTTTGGGTTCGATAGCTGGGATTTCCTTCAGAGTCTCAATCAGCCCTATTCCAGAAGCACTGTTCTCAATACAGAAGGCCACATAAGCGATCCTGTATGTCACTCTGGCAATGGTATCTGTAACTGGCAAAGGGTCAATATTATGAGAATTTTTCTGGCCGCTGTATACAAAATGCCCATAACAG
>JAAEKY010000827.1 GCA_024227235.1 Desulfobacteraceae bacterium
ATTGCATCCCACCCTACATATGGACTTGATGTAGGGGCAACAGAATTCTTAAGAAACTATCTACTAGAACTCAGGAAAGAAGGCAGTTGTGTCCTCTTATTTTCCGAGGATATAGAAGAAATATTTGAACTTTGTGACCGGATTGCTGTTATCTTTGATGGGCAGTTTATGGCTGTTCTGGACTCAGATGATGAGCAGCTTTGTGATATAGGCCTGATGATGGCGGGCTCAAAAAAAATCCAGGTAAATGAAAAAAAGTATGATTAAATTTAAAATAACTGACCGATATAATATTACAGCTTTCAGATCTTTTATGACCAACATTGTGTCTCTTCTGGCTGGCCTGGTCGTGATCGGTATAATATTCCTTATTGTAGGTGTAAATCCCATCTATGCGATTTCTAAAATTTTTACAGGATCTTTTGGGTCTGTCTACGGGTTCAAAGAAACCATTACCAAAGCCATCCCTTTAATTTTGATCGGTACGGGCTTAGCCCTGGCTTTCAGGGCAAAATTCTGGAACATTGGCGCAGAAGGCCAAATGTTAATGGGCGCTATTCTTTCTACCTGGGTGGGTCTGACGTTTGGAGATGCGCTTCCCTCTTATATCATTATCCCTTTAATTTTCCTTGCCGGATTCATTGGAGGCGCGTTTTGGGGAATTATTCCGGCAATCTTAAAAATTAAATATTCTATTAATGAAGTCATTTCCACCTTAATGCTCAACTATATCTGCGCAGAAATTTTAACCATGCTCATTGTAGGATCATGGAAAGGTAAGACAAGATTTGGATATCCAGGGACCGATAATCTTCCTGATTCAGCTATTTTAGGGTTGATCCCCGGTTCAAGGATCCACTATGTTACCCTGATTTTAGCCATTATATGCGCCATAATCCTATGTATTGCGATTTATAAAACCCGCTTTGGATATGAAGCAAGGGTGGTGGGCGACAACCCGGACGCCGGCAAATATGCAGGTATAAATTTTTTAAAGACAACGCTCATCATTATGGCAATCAGTGGAGGCTTAGCCGGGTTTGCAGGCGTAGGGGAAGTCGCAGGCATTCATCATTATCTTGGATACCCTGCTTCTGTGTCTTCAGGGTATGGTTTTACCGCCATCATTGTTGCCTGGCTTGCCAAACTAAATCCGCTATTCACCATCATTTCAGGTATATTTTTTGCCGGAATCCTTGTAGGGGGGGATGCTATTCAGATATCCCTTGGACTGCCGGCCGCCACTGTTGAAATTGTAAATGGCATTTTGCTAATATTTTTAATAATGGGAGATTATTTTTTAAACCATAAAATTACCATTCAATTTTCAAAAAACTAAGGGCTCACTCAAAAACAAATTACCAATTTTGAGAGTTGAGTCGCCTGTCCAGTAAGACATGAAAACTAAGGCATATTATATATATGCCATGTTTTCACAACGCAGCGGGTCAGGATGAATTGGCTCGCAAAATGTAAAGTTATTTTTGAGTGAGCCCTAAGGACACAATAGATGGAAGATATCATTATTTCAACGCTTCAAAGAACAATGGTTGCAGGGACCCCCTTACTTCTTGCTACAACAGGTGAAATAATTTGTGAAAGATCCGGCATTCTCAACCTTGGGGTTGAAGGCGTGATGGCCATCGGTGCAGTCGTCGCATTTATCGTCACCATAACAACCGGCCAACCCTGGTTGGGTGTTCTGGTAGCTATTGGCGCAGGTATGGCTATATCCATCGTTCACGCATTTGCATCTGTTACGCTTCAGGCAAACCAGGTGGTTTCTGGCCTGGCATTAACCATGTTGGGCTTAGGGCTTTCCGGTATGCTGGGCAAACCCTATGTGGGAAGACCTCTTCAGATCAAAATGGATGATTGGAACATACCCTTTTTGTCTGATATCCCTTATCTTGGGAAAATCCTGTTTTCACAAAGCCCGCTTTTCTATATAGCCATCGCTCTTGCATTTGGATCTTGGTTTTTCCTTGAACGAACGCGTCTGGGGATACAAATCCGATCAACAGGAGAAAACCCAAAAGCGACGGAGACTCAAGGTGTGAATGTTTCTAAGCTCAGATATTTAAGCGTGATTATTGGTGGTGGATTTTCAGGGCTTGCCGGTGCCCATCTTTCCATATCATATTCAAACTCATGGATAGAAGGGATGACTGCAGGAAGAGGGTGGATTGCGATTGCACTGACCATCTTTGCCCTATGGAACCCCGGCCGTGCTATATGGGCGGCTTTCCTGTTTGGTGGCATCTTTGTCATCCAGTATCTGTTACAGCCTTTGGGTATTTCCCCCAACTTTCTATCCATGCTCCCTTATATTGCAACACTCTTAATTTTATTGCTCATCAGCTTCAAAGATTCAAAAAAATTAAATGCGCCTGCTATGCTTGGTGAACCTTACAAACGTGACGAAAGATAAAAAAGTATTTGATTTTTTGATTAATTTTATTGATAATTACTAAGAATTATTCATCATTTCATTAAAAAGGAGAGAATATGTCAGAACTGAAAGTATCGATTGATGAAATTTCTAGAATCTTTTTGAAAACAGCCCAGACCACTCTTGAAACAATGACCAAACAGGAAGTTACATATTCCTCAACGATTCAAAAAACGCCTAAAGTTTCTATGAAACCTGATCTGACCTGTTTTGTCCAGTTTAACGGTGATTATAACGGCCTTGTTGTAATGAATTTCACTGCAGATGCGGCATTTGAAATCTACAAAACCTATATGTCCGCCATGGGGATGCCAAAAAACGAAATCGCTGCAACAGTAGCTTCTCCAGAAGTTGCAGATACCATTGGTGAACTTACAAACCAAGTTATGGGACAACTGACCAAAGATATAGAAGAAAAATTTAACTTGAATGCGATCTTTGGCCAACCCAAAGCGCTCACATTAAACAGTTCAATTACCCTTGTTATTGATTCTGACTATCGCGAAAACAGAAGACTCTCCTTTAAAATTGGAAATTACAGTTTTCGAATTGAAATTGCGATGGAACATACACAGTTTGTTACCATTTAAACGCATAACACATAATCATGAAACCCATTAAACATTTTTTTATTTTTCTTTTCTTTGTCTTATTTCTTTCATTTACCGTGAACAGCAGTCTTGCTATCTCTATTCCTGAGGAAAAAGAAATCGCTAAAGAATTCATGAAAATGATTAAAAAAAGACAAATGATATTAAACGATCCTATCGCCAACCATATGGTGAATCAAATTGGTAATCATATTCTTTCTTTTTTACCGCCGCAACCATTTGACTACTCATTTTATATTGTAGACGAGGATATCTTTAATGCATTTGCAAGTCCAGCAGCCAACATCTTTGTCTATCGGGGGTTAATTACATCTCTTGATTCCATTGATGAACTGGCTGGAATAATTGCCCATGAAATTGCCCATGCAGCAAGCCGGCATGTATCAGAATCCATAGACCGTTCAAAATATGTCAGTATCGGCAGCCTGGCCGGGATACTTGCAGGAGCCATCATTGGTTCACAAGGCGGTGCAGATGCAGGCGCTGCAGTCATACAGGGCTCAATGGCTCTTGGGCACACAGCTATGCTTGCATTTACGAGAGAAAATGAAACAGAAGCTGATGAAAAAGGTATTATGTTTTTAAAAAGAAGCTGTTATTCACCAGAAGGACTGATAGATGGCCTAATGGTCATTAAAGATTCAGACTTTAGAGGGATAGAAAGCATACCGGATTATATTAAAACTCATCCGGGGACAGGTAGTCGTATCGCCCACGTAGAAACTATTCTTTCAGGCTATACACAGCCAGGGGAAAAACTGATATGCAAAGAAGACCTCCGATTTGAAATGGTAAAGTACAGGCTTTTAGGTCTATACTCAGATATTGAGCAGACATTCAATAAATTAACACACGAATTAAAAAAAGATCCTTCAAATGCTTCTATCCATTATGGAATGGGACTTATATATGCCAGAAAGTTCATGAGGAAAAAGGCGCTGTTTCACCTTAAAAAATCACTATCGATTAATATCTTCGATTCAATGATACTTCTTGAACTTGGCAGAATTTACTTGGAAGATGGCCAGCCCCAAAAAGCGCTCAACGTTCTTAACGGTTTTGAATCTGAGCCTGTCATAGGACTGATGGCCAATTTTCATCAAGGGATCGCTCATCTCAAATTAGGCAATCTTACCAAAGCAAAGAATCTGTTCAGTGCCATTATAGACAAAGCGCCCTCTTTATACCCAAAGGCTTATTACAACATGGCCAATATTATGTCGCTTGAAAAAAAACCAGGGCTATCTCATTACTACCTTGGACTTTATTACTCTGAACTCAACAACAATAAAAATGCTATCCTTCATTTAAATAAGGCATTAGAAACTCTCTCCAAGAAACAAGACATTATAAAAGCAAAAACAGTTTTGGAAAAGTTGACAAAAGAATCCCAAAAAAGGGGCAACCAACGTTCCTGAATACAAATGATTCATGTTCATTAAATTATTGCTATTTATTTGTTTGTTTGATACACTTTGGACTAAAATTAAGTAAAATTAATTTTTATTCCAAAGTTTATATGTGATCATTTTTAATTTTCTTACCCCTTTTTTTGGGGTGATCCATATATCTTTATAGTAATTAGTCATTGCTTTGTTTTGTAACTCAAATCAGGAGATCATGATATGAAACTTACTATCGGAAAAAAACTAACATTTAGTTTTTTACTTCTTGCATTTCTAGTACTTTTATCTGGAACCGGTGGAATCATAATTCTCAACAAGGTTTCGAACTCAGCTGATACCGTTGTAAAAGAAAAAGTCCCCGCTCAATATTCTGTTATGAAAGCGAATCTGGCTGTTGAAGGAATCCAAAAAGCGATTGCTGATTATATTCTTTCTTCTTCAGGGCTTGATAAAAAGAAGGAGACCCTTATATCAAAACTGGATGAGTTTGATATGTGGATTTCCATGATGGAATTTGGTACCGCTTCTGATCAATTTAAAAAAAGCAAATCATACAAAACCTATAAAGCACTTAAATTAAATATTGAAGTCCCGCAAAGCACAAAAAAATTATTACAAACAATTGATAAGGTAAAAAAAGAAAGCACGGTTTTTAGAAAAAGTTCTGAAGATCTTGTAAAAGCCCATAATGAATATGTCGCTTATACTTATGATGTTGGTGGTAAGACTTACGACCTTCCTTCCTACCTTCCAATTTTACAGCAATATGCAGCAGAGTGGTATACATCGCTTGAAAGTGTCGTTGTCAGCGTAACAACTTTTGAAAAAAATATTGACCTTACCAAAGGGCCGATGAGAACCTGGATCAACACCTATAAGCTTAATGATGAAGTCTTTAACAAGCTTTTAAAAAAACTGGATAAATATCATACAAAATTATTAGGCATTGCTAAAAAAGTCAATGCGGAAAATCAGTTCGAAGGAAAAGACAAATATTTAAAAAAGAATCGTGGCAATTTGTCTCGTGTCAATAAATATCTCGAAAAAATTGTTCAACATGTAACCCCACTTTTTAACAAACTTGATGAAACAAAAAAAGAAAAGTCATCTGAAGTAACCTTGTCTGGAGAGAAAATTACTGCGGACCTTGAAAAACTTGTTAAATTTGCGGAAAAAGAAATGGCAGAAGCCTTAAAAAATTCTGAATCAGCCAAAAAAAATGGAGTTGTTTTTCTCCTTGTTCTTACCGCTATCGCTGTTGTCATTGCTGTTGGATTGGGCTTTTTTATGAGCCGGTATATAACGAAAAGCATCACAGCCTTAGCTGATGTTACCAGGCTAATTGCCCAAGGGCAGCTGACAAGCAAAGTGGAGTTATCTTCTAATGATGAGCTGGGTGACCTTGCTGAAGACACCAATGCCATGGCTGATAACTTAAAAGATATCATCGGCCAAATTACCAATTATTCAGAAAAATTAACAACATCTTCTTCTGAATTAACTGGGCTTGCAGGGTCTATGTCTGAAGGCGCAGAAAGTATGACAACAAAATCTGAATCTGTGGCTGCAGCATCAGAAGAAATGAGCGCTAATATGAATTCAGTTGCTGCAACAGCTGAAGAGGCATCTACAAATATCAATACAGTTTCTATTGCCACAGATGAAATCAACTCTTCAATAAATGAAATCGCAAAAAATTCTGAAACCGGCAATGCTATTACCCAGGAAGCCGTCCAAAGAGCAGAGAGTGCGACAAAAAGAGTAAATGAGCTTGGAGATGCGGCAAAAGAAATCAGCAAGGTAACTGAAGTAATTTCTGAAATCTCCGAGCAAACCAACCTTTTGGCATTAAATGCCACTATTGAAGCAGCAAGAGCCGGGGAAGCCGGAAAAGGATTTGCAGTGGTTGCATCAGAGATTAAGCAATTGGCCTTACAAACAGCTGAAGCGACCAATGATATAAAAGATCGAATTGAGAGTATTCAAAGTTCCACTTCTGACACCGTTGAAGAAATTGGTGCTGTTTCTAAAACCATTGAGAATGTGAATGAAATTGTTGGAACTATTGCAGCATCTGTAGAAGAACAATCTGCCACGACTAAAGAAATTGCAGAAAATATGGGGCAGGCATCCAGCGGGTTGCAGGAAGTCAGTGAAAATGTCGCCCAAAGCACAATGGTTGCTTCTGAAATTGCCAAGGATATTAGCGGTGTGAATAGCAGCAGTAACGAAGTATTAGGAAATAGTGACCTTGTCAACAACAATAGTGGAGAGCTTAAAACGCTTGCCAACGATCTACAGGACCTTATTCGTCAATTCAAGCTTTAATTAGTTAAAGTCGATTATGACACCATCACAACCTTTTAAAGGAGGAACATCATGGTCAAAAAAACGTTAATCATTTTTACTGGTCTTTTGGTTGCACTTTTCTTTACTGCAAACGGATTTGCTGAAGAGTTGACCCCACAGCTTGCCAAGGCAAAGGTCGAAGCGGCCTGCAAATTGCTTGAAGCAGAAGGAGAAGCGGCCTTTGCAAAAATCAAAGATCCAAATGGAGAATTCAGATTTGCTGATGGAGATGGGTATATCTGGATACAAGACCTTAATTCTGTTATTTACATGCATCCTATTAAACCATCTCTTGATGGGAAAGATATGTCAGGTTTCGCTGATAAAAATGGTACGCTTTTATTTTTAAATTTCAGCGAGATTTGTGAGGAAAAAGGGGCTGGATGGGTACCCTATGTATGGCCACGTCCAAGTAAAGGGGATGGAACTTTTCCAAAAATATCCTATGTAAAAGTTGTAAAACACGGGGGCAAAGACTATTTAGCTGGTGCAGGTATGTATGATGTAGTACCCGCAGACATTAAAAAACAATTCCCTGGAGATGCGATTTACGAGGAATAAAATTAATTAGACAAACAAAAAAGGACCATACCCATTCATTAATCTGGTGTGGTCCTTTTTTTTCAAACTTGGTCAAATCGTGAAAACTGCATGGTAAATGTGCCTCTACCCTGACTGGCAGATCGAAGTGCGGTTGAATATCCAAACATTTTTGCAAGGGGGACAACGGCTTTTACAATCTGGATACCCATTTTGGGATTAATAGATTCCACTTTCCCTCCCCTTGCATTCAAATCTGATATCGCATCTCCCATGTAAGCGTCCGGGACAAAAATCTCAACCTCCATGATGGGTTCAAGAAGACTTAAAGACGCTTTTTCCAAGGCATCTTTACATGCCATGGATGCACATACAGCAAAGGCTAATTCTGAACTTCGATCATCTATACTTACTTTTTCAAGTACGATAGCAATATCAACCAATGGATAGCCTTTTAAAAAACCGCCATCAAGGCTCTCCCGGATTCCTTTTTCAACTGCCGCGATATAGTGTTCAGGAGCTTGATCATCCTTTACTTTGGATCCAAATGTAATGCCCTTACCCCGATTTATCGGTGCAAGACTAATACTGACATTTCCATAATGGGTTTTCCCTGAAATATCTCTTTCAAACACCGCACTGCCTTTTGTCTTAGCATCAAGTACTTCTCTATAAACGACCTGTGGATTCCCTACATTAACATTGGTTTTAAATTCTTTGAGCATTCGTGAAATAATGATTTCAAGATGGAGCTCACCCATACCGGATAGAATTGTCTGACCGGTTTCCTCGTCCTTTTTCACCTTCAAAGTCGGATCTTCAATAGTGAATTTTCCGAGTACATCATCTAATTTTTCCTGATCTGCATGGGTTTTGGGTTCAATCGCAATTGAAATCACGGGATCTTCATATTCCATTTTTTCCAGAAAAACAGGATAATCCTGAGAACATAAGGTATCACCGGTTCCGGAATTCTTAAGTCCGACCACACCGATAATATCTCCAGCTGTTGCCACTTTTAACCGTTCTCTTTTATTGGCATGCATTTGAAGTATTCTGGATAATTTTTCTTTTTTATTTAAAATAGGATTAAACACATCTGATCCTGTTTCCATTTTGCCCGAATAAATCCTGGCAAAAGAAAGCTTTCTGCCTTCAATCATGGAGACTTTAAAAATCAATGCTGCTAAAGGCCCTTCTTTTTTAGGTAAAAACTCTAATTCTTCATTTGTTTCAGGATGTATACCCATAATCGGGGGAACATCCAAAGGACTCGGTAAAAACGCCTCAATACCATCTAATAAGGGTTGAATACCTTTATTTTTAAGCGCACTCCCGCAGAATACCGGTACAATTTTTCTTGAAATGGTCGCCTCTCGAATCGCAGTGATCATTTCACTTGAAGAGATATCTTCCTCGGAAAGATATTTCTCCATTATCTCATCATTAACTTCTGAAATGGATTCAAGAAGTTTTTCGCGATACTCTGCGGCCATCTCTTCAAATTCAGATGCAATCGCCTCTTCTGAATACTCAGCCCCTTTTGTTTCCTCATCCCAGATTATTTGCTTCATTTTAATTAAATCTATGGCGCCTGCAAAACTATCTTCCGAGCCCATTGGCAATTGAAGCATAACAGGATTTGCATTCAATTTTTCCTTTATGGAATCAACGGCACTAAAAAAATCTGCACCCGTTCTATCCATCTTGTTTATAAATGCCATTCTGGGAACAGAATATCGATCTGCCTGCCGCCAAACTGTCTCGGATTGTGGTTCAACACCACCCACTGCACAAAAAACACCAATGGCTCCATCCAAAACTCTAAGGGCTCTTTCCACTTCAACAGTAAAATCTACATGGCCGGGCGTATCTATAATTTGAATAAGGGATTTCTTCCATTCGCAGGTCGTTACAGCTGAGGTAATCGTAATTCCTCTATCCTGCTCATCCTGCATCCAATCCATAACGGCTTCTCCGTCATGAACTTCTCCAATTTTATAGGATTTGCCTGTGTAATAAAGGATCCTTTCAGTAACAGTAGTCTTACCTGCATCAATGTGGGCCATGATCCCAATATTTCTAAATTGACTAATATTCTTTTTTTTACTCATTTTATTTTACGATCAACATATTTGTTTTATAAAAGTATTCAAGGTCAATATGACCGGCCAATGTCAGCGCATCTTTACCCTGAATCAGTATTTTAACCATTTTAATTTTGGGTATATTCAATGCAAGTGAATTTACCATTGAATATATAGCTAAAAGTTCTGATTGGGTATCCATATTTTCTAAACTTTTTTGGTTTAAATTCAAATCAACATATGCTTTTCCATCTGTTGCAATAAAAAAAGAGTTGATTTTTGTATCTTTTGGCCAGGTTGCCTCAAGATGATTAAATGTTGGGCCTTCAATCAATGTTTTGAGAATTTCTTGGCCCAGTTGGTGTGAATCCAGTGTTGATGAAAAACTTTTTTTAACCGATTTCAAATTAGGCTTCTGCTTGTCTGCAAAATAGATAAATCCCTCAAAAAGATCTTTATTTTCTGAAATCTGTTCTGCTTTCATGCTATTTTCTGCAACGCAAAGACTCGATAATGCAAGAATGCTCAAAAAAATAATACTAACAAAAAAAAATTGTCTGAATTTCATACCTAAACTCTTGGTAAATTCTTTAAATTAAAATGATATTTGATACAGTATTGGCTATAGTGTGTCAAGAAAATATCCCTTGCAAATCAGTTGCGGGTTTAATAAATTGGAACCTTAGGAACGGGAATTAAATATGACTTATCAAAACTATAATCATTTTTTTTTATCAGGAGTGACTATATAATGTTATGATACCAGGATTTGAAGCACTTGTTGAACAAAGAATAAAAAAAGCTCAGGAAAAAGGCGAATTTGATAATCTAAAAGGCACGAATAAGCCCTTGAAATTTGACGATCAGAATGTCCCGCAAGAATTGCGTTTAGCTACAAAAATACTAAAAAATTCAGGATTTCTGCCACCAGAAATTGAACTTAAAAAAAAAATCACGAATACCCAGCAATTGCTCGAAAGCGTACACGTTGATTCTCCGGAGAGACCGACAATCCAAAAAAAACTTAATTACCTTATTACTAAATTGAACACACAAAGAGGCGGTAGACCTTTATCTCCTTTGGCATCCAATGTTTACCGGGATAATATTGTTAAAAAAATATCATGAATTTTAAAGACAAAGATAAAGATGGACTTTTCAGAAGTATTTTTATTGCGTATTTCATTTTATTGTTACATGTCGTACTGTTGGCAGGCATTGGTCTCACTATTATTTTGTTTAATGGTGTTTATCACTATCTGCCATGGATAATGGGGTGTATCGGCATACTGGTTCTTTCGATTGCCTGGGTTTTTTACAAACGGATACGTAAGCATTCATCAGAAATAAAAGATGTGCTATCCATGCCGCAATTTCAAGATAAAAATGTGGAAGTCAGACTCTTAGGGGGACTTGCCTCATTTAAAATATCAGCAAACAAAAATCATCAGATACGAATTGGCCGGCATGCTTCATCGCATTCAAACAGCCCCCTTATTGAAAATTCTTCCAATGAAACTGAGCAGAAAATTCTTGAATTGGCAGCACTATTTGAAAAAGATCTTATTACCAAAGATGAATTTATTAAGGCGAAACAAAACATTCTTCAAGGATAAAAACAGGAGGGTATTATGAAAAAAATCAAACTGGCTCTTTTATCAGGAGGCGTTTCTTCGGAAAGGCAGGTTTCACTTAACAGCGGCAAACAGGTGTTTGACGCCCTTGACAAAGACACGTATGATATTGCCCTGTATGACCCCAAAACAGACCTGAAAAAGATAGTTATGGATGCCCAGACAATAGATGCTGCTCTTATTATCCTGCACGGTCCTTTTGGAGAAGATGGAACTGTTCAAGGACTTTTAGACCTTCTTGACATTCCATACCAAGGTGCTGGAGTTTTAGGCAGTTCCATGGCCATGAACAAGCTGGTGGCTAAAAGGCTATATGACGGTGCAAAAATTCCTACCCCATCATATTTGTCTTTTTTTATGAATGAAAAAATTGATACAGCCAAAGTTGTCGATATCCTAGATTTACCCATCGTCGTAAAACCTGTCTGTGCAGGATCTAGCGTTGGCATGACCATTGTCAAAGATATAAAAGATCTTGAAGAGGCGATAAATTTAGGCTTCCAACATGATGATTGCATCCTTTTAGAAAAATATATTAAAGGCATTGAACTAACCTGTGGTGTTTTAGGCAATGATGAATTAGAAGCTTTGCCTGTTATTGAAATTGTTCCAGGAGAAGGTCATGAATTTTTTGACTACAACGCAAAATATGTCGCCGGAGAAACCACAGAAATCTGCCCTGCCCGCATTGATAACGATATAACAAAAAAAGCTCAACAACTTGCCATTAAAGCACATCAAGCCCTATTTCTTAAAGGATATTCCAGGACTGACATGATTCTTAATGGGAATGAATTATCAGTTCTTGAAACAAATACAATTCCCGGAATGACAGCAACCAGTCTTTTTCCACAGTCTGCACAGGAAGCCGGGTATTCTTTTACTAAACTTTTAGATGAACTTATTCAACTATCAATTGAAGAACATAAAAAATTAAAATTAAGGAGATCATAAATGAAAGTTCTAGTTGTGGGTGGTGGTGGCCGAGAACATACAATGGTATGGAAAATATCAAAAAGCCCTTTGGTGGAAAAAATATATTGTGCGCCAGGAAATGCCGGCACACAAACACTTGCAGAATCTGTCCCCATAAATGCTGAAGATATAGATACGCTTGCTGCTTTTGCCGAAGAAAAACAGATAGATCTCACTGTAGTCGGCCCGGAAGGCCCATTGGTAAAAGGAATTGCTGATATCTTCGAAGAAAAAGGATTAAAAGTATTTGGACCAAGTAAGGCAGGCGCAAGGCTTGAAGGCAGCAAAGATTTTTCAAAACAACATATGATGAAATACAACATCCCTTGTGCTATGGGAAAACCCTTTACAGATGCGGACAAAGCTAAAGCCTATGCCAAAGCTTTGGGCGCCCCTTGTGTTGTAAAGGCAGACGGCCTTGCTGCAGGAAAAGGTGTTATTATTTGTTCCACACTTGATGAAGCAAATGAGGCCATTGATTCCATGCTCAAAGAAAACGCGTTTGGAGATGCCGGTGCTATTGTAGTTGTGGAAGAATGCCTTGTCGGAGAAGAAGCCTCCTTTATTGCCCTGACCGATGGAAAAACAGTTCTGCCGTTACCGGAATCCCAGGATCACAAACGAATTTTTGATAATGATGAAGGACCCAATACGGGTGGAATGGGAGCATACTCCCCTGCACCTGTTTTAGATCATATGCTTCGTGAAAAAGCCATGAATGAGGTCATGATCCCTGCTGTAGAAGGTATGGCCAAAGAAGGCACCCCCTTTAAAGGGGTTCTTTATGCAGGCCTTATGGTGGATAAAGATAAAATACAAGTGCTTGAGTTTAATACCCGATTGGGAGACCCTGAAACCCAGCCTATCTTGATGAGACTTGAAAATGATCTGGTCCCCCTGATGGAAGCCTGCTGCGATGGCACATTGCATAATCATACCACTAAAATTGATCCAAGAGCTGCCATGTGTGTGGTCATCTCTTCAGGTGGTTATCCAGGATCATATGATACGGGTGAAGAAATTTTTGGACTTGATGATGCCAATACAGTTAAAGACACTGTTGTATTCCATGCAGGGACCGCTCTAAAGGATGACAAAGTCGTCACTTCTGGTGGAAGGGTTTTAGGTGTAACCTCTTTGGGGGGAAGTGTTAAAGAGGCCATTGACAGAGCCTATGAAGCCTGCTCAAAAATTTCATTCAAAGGTCATTTTTTAAGAAAAGATATTGGCGCAAAAGCATTAAAACGTCTTTCGATTCCTGCCCAGGTTGGCGTCATCATGGGGAGTGACTCTGATTTTCCGGTTATGGCAAAAGCGTTATCTATCTTGAAAAAATTTGATATTCCATACTATGTTACAGTAGCTTCTGCACATCGCACACCGGCAAGAGCAACTCAACTGGCAACAGAAGCCAAAGAAAAAGGCATTAAAGTGCTGATATGCGGTGCAGGTCATGCTGCCCATCTGGCAGGTGTTATTGCTGCCCATACAACGCTTCCTGTGTTAGGTGTTCCTATAGATTCTTCTGCTCTTCAGGGTATGGACTCATTGCTGGCAACAGTACAAATGCCTCCAGGAATTCCAGTTTCCACTATGGCCATAGGTAAATCAGGCGCATATAATGCGGGTATCTTTGCCGCTCAGATTCTTGGGGTTTCAGATCCGGTAATTTCAGAAAAATTATCAGCATTTAAACAGGAGATGGCAGACAAAGTCGATAAAAAGGCTAAATCTTTTGCATGATAGCAAAAAAATAGTCTCTATTGATTCTATAAAACCTGATCCTGACATTATTATTAAGGCTGGAAAGATCATTCTAAAAAATGGAATTGTCATCTTTCCGGCCAAATGTCTTTATGGGGTTGCCGCTAATGCATTGGAAAAAAAAGCCGTAGAAAAAGTTTTTCAATTAAAACAGCGGCCATTGGACAACCCGATTCTCATTCTTATTTCAAACAGAACCATGCTTTTGGATCTTGTTAAGAAAATTCCCAAAACTGCTGAAAAACTCATAGATACATTCTGGCCTGGAAGCCTCACCCTTATTTTTGAGGCCAAAGATCATATTTCGCCTCTTTTAACGGCCGGCACTGGAAAAATAGGGGTAAGAATTCCTGTTCACCCGATTGCAAAAGCCCTTGTTGATTATGTTGGAACTCCCATCACAGGCACCAGCGCAAATCTATCCGGTCAAAAAAGCTGTAACAACCCTGACTTTCTTAATGCTGCTGTCACTGACCCTGCTGATCTGGTATTGGACGCAGGCATTTTAAAAGGAGGCATTGGATCCACAATAGTTGATATTACAGGTCCTAATATTAACCTTATCCGGGAAGGTGAAATTAGTGCCAACCAGATTACCCAGGCGCTAAGAAAATGATCATTGGGGCGCTATAATTTCATTGACAAATTAAGCATTTTCCCTTAAAAAAGAACAATTCATGCCGGAGTGGTGGAATTGGTAGACGCAGAGGATTCAAAATCCTCCGGGCTTTATGCCCTTGCGAGTTCAAGTCTCGCCTTCGGTACCACGACTTTAAAGGGGTCTTAAGGTTTTTATACAATTCTTTAAGACCCCTTTTTTTGGTCTTGGGGTAACAAAAGGGTAACATCAGCCAGATAGCCCCCCATTTTTTCAACTGCTTGTTTTATATCATCATTATCAACAGTATTGTACCGATCGAACATTTGCCGGGTTGAATGACCAGTGATTTCCATAATAACTGATTCTGACACCCCTGCTTTACGCATATTTGTATTGAACGTATGCCGTAAGTCATGGAAAATAAAGCCTTCTTTAACTTTTTGGCCATACAAAACACCAGCTTTTTTACAGGCATTAATCAATCCCGTTCTTATATCCTTAATAGGTTTTCCTTGATATAAAAACACATGATTATTGTGTAATCCTTTTGGTAAATCTAATAAATATTGAATTAATTCTTTTGATATAGGGACTTTTCTTGGTTCTTTATCCTTTGTATCGGATGCCTCAAGTTGAATTACATCATTTTTTAAATCAACTTTATCCCAAGTCAATGAAAGTATCTCATCAAGTTGTCAATCAGCGTCCAATTTTGACCCCAGTCAGCGTGATATTGACCCCAGTAAAAATTATCCAAGTGGCAGGCGAATTTATTGATAAATCCAGTGCCCATAGGCGTATTGGTTTTCAAAGGTGAGGCTTCTTTTTTGTCGAAAGGGGTCAAGCTTGTATGCTGATAGGGGTCAATATTCAAAGCTGTTCGACATTATGAATAACGCTCAGTGAAAAAGAGGGCTATAAATGCGAAAAAAAGGTGTTAACAACTATGGTCTTTAGGTAATATTATAAGAAAAAAATTTCTTAGTGTTTTTACCAATTCCGAAAGTCAAAGATTTAATATAATACTTGATCAAATTATTCAGAAAATCTGATAAGATCATCAATAGACTCCCCTGCTAGCTTTCTTGCAATAACTCGAAGGGGAATATCGGAGATATCATCAGGTTCGTCACCCATGTCTTTCACTACCTGACTGAACCTGACTATTACCTCATCTCTATTTAAAGCATTTGATTCGATAAGCATATTGATAATTGCTTCCTGGGCCAGTATAACTCCTGCGATCATTTGTGAATTCGGAACTGTATCTTTGTTCATGATCTGTTCTCCGATTTTAGGGTATAGGTTACTTGCTTGGACTACGAAAATTATTTGATATTGCCCTAAAGTTGTCAAGGGTTATTTAAAATCCCTGTCTCCATTCCCTAATCACCTATCACTCACTCCACAAATACCTGAGCCATAAAAAAAATTAACTATTGTAATATAAAAACCCTGATACCAGGCTTTATCCAATCTTTTTTATAGGATATACAGATCAATCGTACCCAAAGATAATCAGCCTAAGCAGAACTATGATAATTTAAATTTTTATGATTCGATTACACCTATCAAGTATCAAATGTAATTAATGAGCCCTTAATATTCTAACTCCACTTAAATTGAAATTTGTAATTCAATGATTGAAATTTTTATAATCTCCTGCTATTTTTTGATTTAAATAGTATTGATGTTTTCTATTTTGAAATCAGTCTTGAGAAAGAGAATTTCAACATGGCATATTTATCGAAAGAGGACCCTGAACTAAAACAACTTATCCGTGATGAAGCAGATAGGCTTAATAACACATTAAACCTTATTGCAGCCGAAAATCATTCTCCCCAATCTATTCTAGAGACGATGGGATCTGTTTTAAATACCAAAACAATTGAAGGGTACCCAGGAAAAAGATTCCATGCAGGATGCGAAAACGTGGATCGTATAGAAAACTTAGCTATCAAGAGGGGAAAGTCCCTTTTTAATGCTGAACATATTAATGTTCAACCACACAGCGGTACATCAGCCAACTTGGCAGTTTACTTTAGCGTTCTGAATATCGGCGATCATATTCTTGCAATGAGTTTACCTCATGGCGGTCATCTTTCTCACGGACATTCTGCATCTATTACCAGTAGATGTTTTAATTTTACACATTATAAGCTTGATTCAAAAACTGAACAGATTGATTACGATCAGATTCGCGACCTTGCTCTCTCAGTAAAACCTAAAATGATAGTTGCAGGTGCCAGCTCCTATCCAAGATTAATTAATTATGAGAAAATTTCTCAAATTGCTAAAGAGGCGTCTGCTTTATTTTTAACTGATATGGCCCATTTAGCTGGTCTGGTTGCGGCAAAATTGATTCAAAGCCCAGTTCCATATTGTGATTTTGTCACATTTACTTGCTACAAAACCATGATGGGGGGTCGTGGTGGCGTAATTTTGAGTAAAAAAAAGTATGGGAAAAAAATAGATAAAGCTGTATTCCCTGGCTGTCAGGGGACCAGTGCAGTTAATCTCCTGGCAGCGAAAGCACTGATCTTTAAACTTGCAAAGGAAGAAAAATTTATTTCTATTCAAAAAAGCACCCTTAAAAATGCAAAGGTTATGGCCCGAGCATTTATGGAAAAAGGGTATCGTATTGTTTCAAACGGTACTGATAATCACCAAGTTTTAATAGACCTTACATCTAAAAATATCACTGGTAAATTAGCAGAAACTTGTCTTGAATCGATTGGAATTATTTTAAATCGGAATGTTATACCTAATGATGCAAATAATTCTGGTAAAGTGAGTGGCCTTAGAATAGGAAGTGGCGCTGTGTCATCCAGGGGAATGGGAGACTCCCAAATGAGGCAGATAGTTGATTTCATGGATATAGCAATTATGAACCATTCAAAAAAGGAAATATTAGTAAAGTTAAAAGAAAAAGTTTTAAAATTGTGTGAGGCATTTCCCATCAAAAAGACTGTATAAAGGCAGTCAATGATAGTTGTCCTATTCAAAATTCTCAATCTTTCAAATAGTCCAAACATCTTTTAAGTTAAAGATAATGTAAATATCTTGAGTTTTAAGTTTTGATTATCCAATTTATTGTAATGGAAGAATCCTTGACTCTGGTTACCTTACAAAAATATCCTCAACATTTGATCCATCAGAAGCCCCAATTCCAAAATCGTCTGCTTTGTTGCTGAGAGGAATTTTTGTGTCTTATTTTTATAAAAGCCGATCAGGCTTGTTAGTAAGTCTGTCAAAAACTAAAGAAACCTTTAGGAAAAATTTTACCAATTTTATAACCACAACCACCTAAAATGTTAACATTTTTTACATAATTTTCAATCAATAAAAATAATAAAATGAAGAGATTTTGATGGTTTAAATAATTAAAATCATCGAAGACTATTGATAAATGGCGAAACAAACCGGAAGCACCCAATATATTATAATGCGAAATGGCTTATTGACACGGGATTAGGTTCATATAGTGTAACATTCAGGTGCCAAATATGATTCCGCCAAATCATAAGATATAGAATCATACCATTATTCTTTTTTCTTTTCCTCATCTTTCATTTCTATATACCAATCGTCCTTACCATAAAATTCATCTGAACATTCAGGGCACATACCGTGACTAAATTCTGCCTCGGTACGTTCTTGGATATATCCTTCTATTTGATTCCAATAACCCATGTCATCTCTGACTTTTTTACAATTCGAACAAATTGGAAGTAAGCCTTTAAGTGTTTTAATGTTGTCAAGCGCTTCCTGAAGGTCTTTAATCAGTTTTTCTCGTTCCATCTCAACTTGCTTAAGCTTGGAGATATCAACTCCTAATCCTATGAGATATTCTTTTCCATCTATTTTTTTGAGTACGCCGCTAAAATAGTAGGGCAGCCTTTGACCATCTTTGGTCACTATCTTTGCATCGGCTTCGGCTGAACCTTCTTGAAAGACTCTTTGCATTTGTTTCTTTATCAACACCTTATCATCACCTTTAAAAAAATCAGTACCGTATTTGGTGGATAATTCTTCATTGGTATAACCCGTAATCTTATTCCATTCATTGTTCCAGTTAATAAAATTCTGTTTATCAAAGGCATAAAACAAACCTGGCAGGCTGTTGATATATTCTTCAGTAGTCAGTTTCTCTTTCAACAGAGCTTTTTCAGCTATTATACGATTCGTTACTTCTGTTAATGTCAAAACCAGGTTTATGATTTTTCCAGAATTATCTGTAATTGGAATCAAACTCCAATCCCAATATGTTATTCCCCGTTCAGACTGTTCTGGATATTCAAATTCCTTCGCCTCAAAAAAAGCAGGTTTACCTGTTTCTACAACTCTTTGAAAAATCTGTTTGTTTTCTTCATGGGGATATAGTTCAAAATGATTTTTACCTGGAAAAAAGGAAGGTATCTGGTTGTCAGCAGCTGCATACCCCTTATTAACCCAGATAAAATTAAATTTAGAATCAAGAAGCGCTGTTAATATGTGTGTATGTTCCAATACGCCATCAAGAAGTTGGTTGGTTTGTGAAAGATTTTCCTCTCTTTTTTTCAGATTTCTAAATAACAGATTATAAGGTTTTTCAAGACCAGTTTCGATTATAGCTTTATATATAAGAAAAAAAGATATGATTTTAAAAAAATGACCCACCAGATTTGAAATCCCATAGACACTCACATAGAATGTAAATGCTAATTCTCCCCCTATGGTTACAATAGCAGAGGCAACTATGAGTTTGAAAATATTAATATCGAATTCATTTTTTTTAGTAAATAACACAAAAATTGATCCCGTGAGTATACATGAGATGATGTATTCGCTGATGATTTTGAATTTAGTCAGTCCCTGTCCTTCAATAAAGCAATCGGGAAATATTTTTAGAGCAAAAATGAAGGTAAACAATAAAAATGTTATTATTGAATATAGGACAAGTATGCGGGATAAGTTAACCTTTTTGCCAAATAAAAAGGGGGCAATAAAAAGAGAAATGCTTTCCATATATCTTGCTGCAATCCATAACTGGGTTGGCAGATTTCCTCCATATCCCGGAAAGGCACCCATTCCCTTATATGAGAGAGTATGTATCAAATCTATACTTCCAATAAAGAGATATGCAGCCCCCAAAAATAATAAATAATTGTTATCAAGAAATCTTTGAGAGTTCCATACAATTATAAAAATCCCAAAAGCGACAACAATACTAAAGATTTCTGCAAGACTGTGAAAAAGAAGATAACTATAAAAACTTGTAAGATATAATCCCGCTAAAATCAAGGAGATAGCTATTAAACTGTTTAATTTCAAAGAAGTTGAGGGTTGTCCCATTTAAGCGTCACCTACTCCTATCATTTATTTTTCTCTTCTGTATAATTATGAAGCGTTTGAAATAGAAATTTTGGAATTATTATAATAGGAATAGTGATGCAAAGCAAATCAAACTTTATGGACAGACAGAAAATCAAATTTCCCGGAATCTCATTACATTTTAGTGGAGTAAATATTCTCGAGTAGAAATGAATCTAATTTGTGGAATAGTGCTTTAATATTGAAAAAATGCATTTGATGTGTTCTCTTAATTTTGATAGTAAAAAGGTGAGTCTTTTCTTCTATATACAGTCATTGGAAACCTTAGAAAGGCGTTTAATACTTTTGGTAGTTGTCGCTCAATTGAGAATTTTGCTCGTGGAAGCTGATACCATTACGCACGAGTAAATGGGGGATATGTTTTGCAATGTTTATTTATTTGTTATATTATGTCCTAAATCGGTTTTTAAAAAAAAATATTTGTTGACCAATAAAAATAATAAGTTTGCTTAAATGGCCAGTTTTTTATTCATCATTCAAAAGATTATTTTAATTGCCAAATTGAGAGGTTTTCATTGAAATAATAAATTCTAAAATGCCTGGGTTATGATTAATTACCCTTAGCCGTAAGTAACAAAGGTTTTTCATAAAATTAAATAGATAACTCAACCAAAGGAGGTACAGGATGAAATCAGTCATATACCTTTTAGCAAATATATTGTCAATCAGCATATTTTTCTGTGCGCAGCCTTTGGAAGCCAAGAAAATCGACCTGTTTAAAGTCCTTGTTGTGATGAGTTATCATGCCGAATACCAATGGCAGCAGCAGGTCAAAGCGGGAATTGACACAGTGTTGGGAGATTTGTGTAAGGTGCGATATTTTGACCTTGACACAAAGCGCAATCCGTCCGAAGGTCATAAAAAGGCCGATGAGGCATATACTGTATATAAGACATGGCAACCGGACGGGGTAATTACCGCTGATGACAATGCCCAGTCGATGTTTGTCGTACCCTATTTGAAAAATAAGGTTTCAACACCGGTCATCTTCTGTGGCGTAAATGCTGATCCCCAAAAGTACGGTTATCCGGCCGTTAATGTTTCAGGCATTCTGGAACGCCACCATTTGCGAGAGTCTCTAATGCTTGTCAAACAACTGGTTCCTGCCATAAAAAAAGTTGGGGTAATCGCAGCAAGTAGCCCCTCTAATATTGGTATGATAAACACAATTAAAAAAGAACTGCACTCATATCCTGTCCAGTCCTTTGAATACCGGTTAGTGGATTCCCTTGCTAAAGCAGTTGAGGTGACAAAGGGGCTCCACAACCTGACGGATGCACTTCATATCATGGGTATTGAGGGCCTGCTTGATGACAAAGGTGAAAGGTTATCAGCGACTGAGTCAACATCGATTATTGCTGAAACTTACGGCAAACCAACCATAGGTGTTGTCCGATACGAGGTGGAGGCCGGGGCCTTATGCGCCGTCATCCATCAGGGGCAGGAGCAGGGAGCTACTGCTGCCCGAATGCTTCTTGATGCAATGCATGGCAAACAATTCTCAGAACTGCCCATTACCAGAAACAGGCACGGGCAGTCGATCATTAATGTAACAGTTTTGAGAAAATTGGATATCTCACCTAGTGCCTCTACACTCAAAGACACTATCTTAGTCGAAACCAAAAAATAGTATGACAAAAAGAAAAAAAATCCCACATGATATGCAGCATGATATGTCTGCACTGCGCAGGCTTATTCTTATCTCCTGGATAGTATTCATCACATTTGTGCTTTTTGCCATAGCATCGGTTGTTTCACTTCTTTATACCGGTAAAAATCTGGATAAACTGATAGAGCATAATCTTGTTCCCGCCATTGACAGCTCTCGGACAGCGCTTGATATCGGTCGCTCTCTGGCGGAAGTTAATTATATTTTAAGTGTCTGTAGCAATAAGGATTTTTCTGGCGGGGGGGAGGCGGGTAAGGTTTTGAATTCCTTAGCCTCGCTGGCTGATGATACAAATGATAAGATTCTTAATGATTCACTAATTCAGTTCATTGACCAATTTGAATCAGCTATGACAAATTGCCAATCTGTAAGACAGACCAAGAAGGAAATAAGTGCAGTTAATGAGCAGCTCTCTAACACCATCGATTCGCTTGATAAAACTGTCGCCGATTTAATCATTGAAGGCAGAATGAAAGGAAACGACACCACGCTACTGGAACGATTGACACTGCCAATTACTGAATTTATGCAAATACAACTCCGTCTACATTCGCTTTTTTCAAATCTTGGTGATGTTTTCTTTATGAAGGAACTGACCAAGAAACATCAGCTTATTTTAACAACCCTTAATGATTTTACTTTGGAAACAAGGGTTTTGTCTGGCTATGGAAAGGAAATAGAGGTATACGGCAACCAGATTAATCGTTTACTTCAGGTTTTAGTAGACCTTACAGTACAGAATAATCAAGTTACTGAGGGATTTATTAGCGGCAAACAAAAATTACAAATTGTCCAAAGCACCCTTCTGAAACACCTTGAGGCAGCTGAGAGTTTGCTACATGTGTCATCTCAGCAACGGGCGAAATCTTTGAAAAAGAATTTTAACTGGATACCGTTCGCCGCTTTCCTGCTAATCGGTCTTCCTTTGGCTATCGTACTTTTTTCTGCCCAGCTGGCACGGTCTGCCTATACATCTTTAAAAAAAACATGGGAGATGAGAGATAAATCCAAGGAGAAGTTAAAAAAAGCACATAAAAATTTAGAGATTCGAGTCATAGAGAGAACAGGAGATCTTGCCGAGGCTAACAAGATATTGAAAGATAAGATTGCTGAACGGATAGACATAGAAAAAGCCCTCAAAAAAAGAGAGTTTCAGCTGACTGAAACACAAAAAGTCGCCAAAATTGGAAGCTGGGATTTAGATTTGATTACTCCAAAACTTGACTGGTCAAATGAGACATTTAAACTTTTTGATAAAGACCCGGAGGATTTTATTCCAAGCTTTGATGAGTTTGCCCGTATAGTTCATCCCAATGATTTGGAAACGATGCAGACAAGATTTAATAATGCCTTGGAGAGTGATGAAAATCCATATCATGTGGAGGTTCGTATCATTAATGATTCAGGTCGTGAATGGGTTATGGAGGCATTCGGAAAGGTAACCCGAGACGACAGTGGCAAAGCGCTTAGCATTTTTGGTACTGCTCAGGATGTTACTGAAAAAAGTCTTGTTGAAGCCCTGCGAGAGAGTGAAGAATATCTGAAATCTATATATGAAGCTGCAGAAAATATTGCATTTGTTGTAACAGATCTTGGTGG
>JAAEKY010000828.1 GCA_024227235.1 Desulfobacteraceae bacterium
GGCGCTCTTTTAACACCGGTTGCCCCCACTTCTGTGGCAGTGGCAGCAGACACAATGCAGGCCCCGATAACAACACCCGCATCAGAACTTTTAGCCACCCAGACAGGCGGCATGGTATCGGCATCTCTTCCAGAGTATGTAAATACTCTGGTTAAGGCACCTTCTGGATTTTCAGCTTCTGAAGAATAATTATCAAGGGATGTGGAGCTTATGGTACATCTCGAGTTTGGATGGGACAAGGGTATTTCATTTCCACTATCATCGGTTTTGCCTTGGTGCCACTCTCCCTGGAAATTAATGCCTTCTTTGGGATGATCTTCATTATTGCCTAACCAATGGGGGACATCTTTATCATCAATAAGAACATTGGACCAGATCACTTCATGACCGGATTGCCGCAACACTTTCATTAAAAGAGGATCCCCATCAATGTTTACATCTTCAACAATCCCGAAAATACCACATTCAGGATTTATCGATCGAATACTGCCATCATCTGCAATCCACATCTGGGCCAGGTCATCTCCGATAAATACATTACCTGCCATAGCTGTGGTTGTTTTCCCACAGCCACTGGGGGCGGCGCCTGCAAACCATGTGACACGATCATTGGGTCCATAGATACCTGTGATAAACATATGCTCAGATAATTCATTACCCATGTTCTCATAAACCGCCTTGTCTACAGCAAATCGATGGTTCCCTTTTTTAAGCAGCAGGGTATTGCCAGCATAAGTGCATTTCCAGCTAAAGGTCGTTCTATATTTTCGATCCATGAACACCCTTGCATTGGGAAGATCTTCGGGGCGGTTTTTGCCTTCGCTGTGCACATTTGTAAAGAAGTGCCCTAAGGTTTCTACTTCCTTGTCAAAGTCTGCATAGGCATTCCTATATAAAAGTTCTGCACTGTGGCTGACATAAGTAGAACTTGTTATTTCAAGTGCGGGGTTGGATACAGGAGACCCCACAGGGCCTCTCATATAAAATCCAATCACCATGGTTTTATCCTTCATGATATCCACCATATTGGATTTAACCTGTTCAAGAGCATCCGGTCGATCCATCCGATTGGCAAGAGAACTGATATCATCTTCCGGGTTGGCGATATAATAGGTCCTGTCAACAATCCTGCCCTGCTCCTGGGCCAGATCAAAATGAATGGTGTGACCCGCCATGGCAAGGGACCGTTCTTCTTTTTTTTCTAGAGAAAGATTTTTAATAAACGCTTTATCTTCTGAAGACCCTGTGTTGACAAATATACTTTTGGGGTTACAAAGCACTATGGCATTGGCAATCCGTTTTAAAACTTCCGGGTGTTTGACTTTTAAAAGCTTTGCCCGCTGCTCATCATCCATGGTCTGCTTGAAAATATCTAACGCACTTTGTTCAGACGTGACTTTTCCTAATTCATTTATAATATCAATATCCATATTGCCCATTTCCTTTACACTCTTCACATTAACAGAAAAAAATTATTATATTATCCAGATTGTTTTTCAAACCCTTTCATAAAGGAAACAAGATCATTAATGGCATTTATGCCGGTAGGATTATAGATGGATGCCCTGCATCCGCCTACACTTCTGTGACCTTTTAACCCACCAAGCCCTTCGTTGATTGCTTTTTCAACAAAGGTCTTTTCAAGATCTTCACTGGGCAGCCTGAAGGTGACATTCATCAATGAACGCGACCCTATTTGGGCAGTTGCATTGTAAAAATCTGAGTTATCAATATAATCGTATAGCAAATTTGCTTTTTCACGATTTTGTGCATCCATTTTTTCAAGTCCGCCAATGGTGTCTTCCAGCCATTTTAAAACCAGTTGAATGGTATAAATAGAAAAACAGGGCGGCGTGTTATACATGGAGTTCTTACTGGCAAAAGTGTTGTAACTTAACATACTCGGGATATGATCTGGTACCAGATCCAAAAGGTCTTGTCGAATGATGACCATACAGGCACCGGCCGGTCCGATATTTTTTTGTGCACCGGCATAGATCATGCCGATATTGCTCATATCCAATGGCCGTGACATAATATCAGAAGACATGTCAATTATCATTGGGACATTGCCTGTATCTGGAAGGGACTCAAATTGAGTGCCTTTAATGGTATTGTTTGAAGTTAGATGAACAAAAGCGGCATCCTTTGTGAACGGGATATTTTCAGGAATATAACAAAAATTTTTATCCTCTGAAGAGGCCACAATTTTTATGGATTTATTTTGAATCTGTGCTTCTTTAATCGCCTTGGTAGACCAGGTCCCCGTGTTAATATAGTCAGCACTTCGACCATCTGATAAAAAATTAAGGGGAATCATGCAAAACTGCATGCTGGCGCCTCCCTGGAGAAAGAGCACTTTGTATTGGTCATTTAATTTTAAAAGTCTTTGGGTTCTTTCAATGGCATCATTAATGACGTCATCAAACCATTTAGATCTGTGACTCACCTCTGTGATGGACATGCCGCTGCCTGAAAAGTTCAAAAATGAGTCCTTGATTTCTTCAAGAACGGGCAGGGGGAGAGCGGCAGGTCCGGCATTAAAATTATGGATTCTCTCTTGCATGGTATGGCTCCTTATTCTTTGTGTGAGGGGAAGAGGTAGCCCCGGAAACTGCCGGATGAGCGAAAGACAATTCCCGGGGTTACAGATATTACATTCGTTATGTTGCTTGTTTTGGTTTTGGTAATTGTTCAAGATCTTTTAGTGCGGCATCAATCTGTTCCTGGGGAAGTTCATGATCAGCAAGTTTGCCTCTGAAAAAATTCTCATAAGCGCCAAGATCCACAAGACCGTGTCCACTCCAGTTAAAGAGGATGGTTTTTTCTTTGCCTTCTTCTTTGGCTTTAAGTGCTTCACGGATGGTCATGGCAACGGCATGGTTACATTCTGGTGCGGAAATATACCCTTCGGAACGGGCAAAGGTCATGCCCGCATTAAAGGTTTCCATCTGATGAACAGATTCAGGTCGGACGATGCCATCCAATACCAACTGGCTGACAATCGGTGCCATGCCATGATATCTCAACCCACCTGCATGGATGGGTGCCGGTACAAAATTATGACCCAATGAATGCATGGGCAGCAATGGGGTTTTTTGGACGGTATCACCAAAATCATAGGCAAAAGGGCCTCTTGTTAGCGTCGGGCACGAGGTTGGCTCTACAGCAATAATATCAATGTCTTTACCATTAATTTTGTCTTGTGCAAACGGGAAGGCCAGGCCGGCAAAGTTACTTCCGCCGCCGGCACTGCCGATGATGACATCTGGATAATCGCCAGCCATTTCCATCTGTTTTTTGGCTTCAAGACCAATGATGCTTTGATGAATCATAACATGGTTCAGCACGCTGCCAAGCGCATATTTGGTTTCTTCATTCTGGACCGCTTCTTCAACCGCTTCGCTGATGGCCATACCCAGGCTGCCGGGGCAGTCCGGATCTTTTGCAAGAATGCTTCGACCGGATTCGGTTTCATTGCTGGGGCTGGCTGTACAATTGGCTCCCCAGGTTTCCATCATCAGGCGGCGATAGGGTTTTTGATTGTAGGATATCTTTACCATGAAGACTTTACAGTCTATTCCAAAGAAAGAACAGCACATGGCAAGACTGCTGCCCCATTGTCCTGCACCGGTTTCTGTGATGATCTTTTTGGTACCGGCCTCTTTATTGTAATAGGCTTGGGCAATGGCGGTATTGGGTTTATGAGACCCTGCAGGAGAGACCCCTTCATGTTTGTAATAAATTTTTGCAGGGGTACCCAATGCTTTTTCAAGGTTGTGTGCCCGGAAAAGAGGAGACGGACGCCAGATAGCATATTTTTCAAGGATTTCTTCAGGGATATCAATATACTGCTGGGTACTGACTTCCTGTTCGATCAGATTCATGGGGAAAATCGGGGCAAGATCCTCAGGGCCGCAGGGTTGTCCTGTTCCGGGATGAAGAGGGGGCTCCATGCCATTGGGAAGGTCTGCCATAATGTTGTACCATTGTCTTGGCATGTCTTTTTCTGAAAGTACGTACTTTGTGGTCCTCATAACTCCTCCTTTTAACGGTTAATAAAATGCTTTATAAGCAATTAAATTTTCTGATTGACAATATTCGGCGCTTGGCCTGTCAACAGGTAATCGGTAATCTGAGTTGCCACATCTCGTGCGACATTATCCTGGGCTTCATGGGTGGAAGCACCTAAATGTGAAGAACAGATAAAATTGTCCAGGTCCATAAGACTTATTTTTCCCGGAGGTTCTGTTGCAAACACATCAAGCGCGGCTCCGCCAAGGTGATTAGATTTTAAAACGTCATACAGGTCATCTTCATTCACAATGCCGCCTCTTGCACAATTGATCAGCATGGCGCCTGGTTTCATTTTTAAAAGCGTCTCTTTATTGAATAGGTTCGTGGTTTCTTCTGTTTTAGGGGTATGAATGGAGATATAATCTGCCTGGGTTAACACCTGATCAAAAGTGACTGGATGAATCCCCAAGTCTTCAATGGCTTCTGAAGCCTGGTAAGGGTCAAATCCAATGACATTCATTTTAAGTCCCATTGCCCTGTCTGCCACGATACTGCCGATATTACCAATACCGACAAGTCCAAGTGTCTTATTGTAAATTTCTCGTCCCCTAAGATTTTTTTTCTCCCATTTCCCATCTTTCAGGGTCATTGTCGCCTTGGGAATGTTACGGGAAAGTGCCATTAACATGGCGATAGTGTGTTCTGCCGTGGTGATTGTATTGCCAAAAGGTGTATTCATAACAGCAACATCAGCGCGGGTAGCAGCGGGGATGTCAACATTATCTAGCCCGATACCAGCCCTACCGATTACTTTAAGGTTCTTTGCCTTGGAAAGCAGATCCTCAGTTACTTTTGTTTTACTCCGAATAGATAAACCGTGGTAAACGCCGATGATTTTTTCAAGCTCAGTGTCTGTTAAATCGGTTTTTACATCGACTTCAATTCCGGGTGTGTTTTGGAAGATTTCAATACCTACGTTGGAGAGTGGGTCGCTGACAAGTATTTTCATGATAGTCCCCCTTAATTAAGTTGGAATTAATAAAAAAATCCTGTTCATTTTTTATATGAATATTATCACGAAAGGGTCAAGACTGTAAAAGTGGTGACAAACTGGTGGTAAAAAATCACCAGTGAACGATATCTTTTTAGATAATCCTATTCTTCCAGGGAAAGCAGGTAGGAACGAAGATTAATATTTTTATTTTTAAGGTTAAGCTTTGTTCTGATTTTATACCGGTGTGATGTGATCGTATTTAAAGAAACATTCAGAATTTGTGCAATGTCTTTATTTACAGTTCCATCTTTAACAAGGGTTGCGACTTTGATTTCCATCGGGGTTAGGTTCAGATACTTTGACGAGAGTTTTGAGATTAAGGGAGACGTAATTTGATTAATATTTTTTTCAAGCCGGTCTAAGAGAACCTGTTGCCCTTTGCTTGGGTTTGTTTCATAAAGTTCGTTCAGATAGGGCATGATGGATTGTTTGATATTGATTAAAAAATTTTCTTTATCTGTTTTTTCTTTTTGTTCCATTTGTTTTAATACAACTTTTAAGGCAATGTTTGCTTCCTCAAGTCTTTTGTTTGTTGCTGTCAGTTTGTCGGTTCTTTTTTCAACAAGTTTTTCAAGATGGGTTCTATGATTCTGAAGCTCGTCTTCCAGCCGTTTGCGTTTAAAAAATTCAGGCACATCAATTTTATTATAATGTTCATATTTGATATAGGCTTTTTTGCTGTACTTGCTGATGTAATCCTTAATTTTTGAAGGGTGAGCCATGATAAAGCGGCAGTGCCTGTCCCCTTTTGCACGGCATTCAATTTCTGCTGTTACTAGTGAAACACCAAAACTTTCTTCGCACCACCCTGAAGAGTATCCGGCATTCATCACACAAACCGGGAAATCAGTTGTTTCTTTTTCTTCAAGCCATGCCTGGGCTTCAAATGAATACGGATGATCATATATCAAATAAAAATTTTCATCCGGTGTAGGATGAGACAAGGGGTGTATTTTGACAGAGGCCCAACCTGTATAAGCAAAATGAACCGGTCCTGCTGAAAGTTTCTCAATAGGGTCGCTGACTTTCATTTTTTTAAAAAAGCTTTTTGCATCTGCTTTTCCAATAGAATGTGCAATATCAAAAAGAAAATTAAATGATAAGGTTCTGGCCTCTTTTTCTCCGCGGTCCTTATACATAATTGCCATCATATCAAAAAATTCTTTTGACATGGAGGAGGCTCGGACAAGGATGTACCGTTCATCTGAAAATTTGATCAATCCTTTTTCAGGATCACTTTGGACAGTAGAAAAATAGTTTCTGACATATTTTTGAGCCTGTAAAAACACCTGATGAAAATTATCTGGCACGCTTACTGTATTTAAATTCGTGTCAACGTCTTGATTCATAACAATTGTGTTAGGCAGAATTTGGGTTTATAAATTTTTTTGGATTATTCATGAAGTTTTTATAGAGGGTGTAATGGTTCGTATCCTCATACGCAATAGGTGCAATCGTCTTGTTATCAAAACTGAAAATTTCAGATTCCGGGCAAGCCAGCAAAAAAGGTGAGTGAGTGGCAATAAGAAACTGGGCATGGCCTTTTTTGTTAATTTTAATTAAAAGGTTTAAAAGATCAACCAGGGCAGATGGAGAAAGGGCAGTCTCCGGTTCATCTAAAAAGTATAATCCTTTAATATTATAACGGGATCGAAAATATGACATGAGTGATTGGCCATGGGATTGGGTGACCAACGATTTTCCTCCGAAATAATTGAGCATTTCAGAATCATTGATGGCCCATTCCTCAAGAGTTTTAGCAAAATGGGAAAAAATTTGTGAGCCAAAAAAAGACCCCTTAACAGGACCATTTTTCCATTCAACAGAAATCGCTTTATATAGATCTTCCTCATGAGGGTTTTGTTCATACCTTAAGTTGAATTCACTCTGCCAGATATGAATACCACACTTATAAGCCAGTGCTTTAAGCAAGGTTGATTTTCCCGTACCATTTTCGCCGACAAAAAAGGTAATGCCCTTATTAAATATTACTTTTTCTGTATTTTGAAAAATTTTCAGGTTAAAAGGATAATGATCTAAAACAGGAAATTTTTCTGGATGGATGTTAACTTTTTTTAAATAGATCAATCCTGCTTCCCTTTTTTTTTCTTGGCCTGTTCAATTAAATCCATCAGAGAAAATACTTTTGGTTTGCCCTTTTCCTGAAAGGCGTTTTCAAAATCTTCTTTTGATAATTTGTCCTTAAGATAGTCATGAACATTAAAAGTGTTGTACCAGCAGTCAAGCGTCTTAAAACAAGGGATTCCACTGTTTTCAGAACGGCAATAGGGAAAATTGATCTGATGCCCAAGCCTTGGACAACGAACGGTAACTTCGTCAGATGGTGGATCTGTAGGAAGGTCTTTATTATCAGTCATATTTTGGTCCAATTCTTTCTTATACTTTTTAGTTACCCACAGCCGCATTTAAAAATTAAACCGGCTGCGGGTGTTGTTATTTAAGTTGCCTGTTTCGGTTTGGGTAAAGGTTCAATATCTTTTAATGCAGCATCAATAACATCTTGAGGTAGCTCATGATCAGAGAGCTTTCCCCTAAAATAAGATTCATAGGCTGCAAGATCAACAAGACCATGACCACTCCAATTAAATAAAATGGTTTTTTCCTTGCCCTCTTGTTTGGCCTTAAGTGCTTCTTTAACCGTCATGGCAACCGCATGGTTACATTCAGGCGCACTGATGTATCCTTCGGATCTGGCAAAGGTAAGACCTGCTTTAAAGGTTTCCATCTGCTGGACAGACTCAGGCCGGACAATGCCGTCCATTACCAGTTGACTGACAATGGGTGCCATGCCATGGTATCTTAAGCCGCCTGCATGAATGGGTTCCGGCACAAAATTGTGTCCCAGAGTATGCATGGGTAAAAGCGGGGTCATCTGAACAGTGTCACCAAAGTCATATGCAAAGGGGCCTCGGGTCAATGTGGGGCAGGATGCCGGTTCTACAGCGATAATATCAATATCTTTTCCACTTATTTTGTCACGGACAAACGGCATAACAAGGCCGGCAAAGTTACTGCCGCCACCGGCGCTGCCGATAATAACATCAGGGTAGTCTCCTGTCATCTCCATCTGTTTTTTGGCCTCAAGGCCTATGATGCTTTGATGAATCATGACATGATTTAATACACTTCCCAATGCATATTTTGTATTATCCTCTGAGACAGCCGCTTCTACGGCTTCACTGATAGCCATACCAAGACTGCCGGGAGAATCAGGATCTTTTGCAAGAATACTTTGGCCCGCCCGTGTTTCATTACTTGGGCTTGCCGTACAGTTAGCTCCCCAGGTTTCCATCATCAGGCGTCGGTAGGGTTTTTGATTATAGGAAATTTTAACCATGAACACCTTGCACTCAATTCCAAAAAAAGAACAACACATAGAAAGAGCACTTCCCCATTGTCCCGCACCTGTTTCTGTCGTAATTTTTTTAGTGCCCGCTTCCTTATTATAATAGGCTTGCGCAATCGCAGTGTTTGGTTTGTGACTGCCGGCAGGGCTGACACCCTCATTTTTAAAATAAATTTTTGCCGGAGTATCAAGGGCTTTTTCAAGATTGTAAGCCCGGTACAACGGAGAAGGACGCCAAATGGCATATTTATCTAAAACTTCTTCCGGGATGTCAATCCATCTTTGGGTACTTACTTCCTGTTCGATCAGGTTCATGGGGAAAATCGG
This sequence comes from Desulfobacteraceae bacterium, assembly GCA_024227235.1. Classification (GTDB taxonomy): domain Bacteria; phylum Desulfobacterota; class Desulfobacteria; order Desulfobacterales; family Desulfobacteraceae; genus Desulfobacula. The sequence continues at coordinate 8,766 of JAAEKY010000828.1, forward strand.
GGCAAGGTCTTCTGGCCCACAGGGTTGTCCGGTTCCGGGATGAAGAGGGGGTTCCATGCCATTGGGCAGGTCTGCCATAATGTTATACCATTGCCTTGGCATTTCTTGTTCTGTTAATACATACTTTTTGGCTCTCATAAGCCCTCCTTGCTCGCGGTTAAAATTAATGGTTTGAAACTCGACGAATATAATTAAGCATATCCATTGAATATGTAATGACCATAAATTAAATAGTGAACAGATGTGATTCCATTTAAATTTCTTATGAGAATAAGCAGATCAAGTCAAGCACAAAATTCCGGATATCCATTTGACAGGCAGTAATGAAGCTTCATGCTGACCTGGATATTCATAATTTAATAGTAACCATGAACAACTATTTCGTCATTGCAGATGGTTATACAAATATTTATATCAAATGACAAAGATGCAAATTGTTACCCTTCGGCCAAAACGATTTTATCTCATCTGCGGCGTTACAGGTCGCTTGTGGTAAAGGACTACAGCTTTACGACCTGTGCCTTGCAGCTAAGACAAAATCGTTTCAGGTCTGACCTTTAGGTTATGAAATATCATGGTCAAAGAAGAATTACCTTGTAAGATTAAGTCGTGATTTATTTGATACAAGTTTTTTATAATCATCCATTGTGTCCACATCGGTAAGGATAGCGCTGTCATGAATAGGTACTTTTAAAATAGAGGCTCTAAATTCATCAAAGAGAACTCTTGCACCGGTATCAGCGGATAGTATTTTTAACCGAGGAAATAATGATTTATTAATGATGACAGGATTGCCGCGTTTACCCTTGCAATAGGGGATGGTGATTAGGGCATTGGATCTTTCAAATGCGTCAATAAGGGTGTCTATTATCTCTGGGGTAACAAGCGGCTGATCTGCTAATAGGAACATGGCGGCATCGCATGCAGTGGAAGCATTTTCTATCCCTTTTAAAAGGGATGTGCTTTGTCCTTTTGAGTAATTATGGTTCCTGACAACTTTTGTGCCTGAAAGATCAATGGTTTTATTTATCTTGTCTGCATGATGTCCGATGACCACAATGATTTCATTTAATGAAGATGCTTTGGCATTTTGAATCACATGACCCAGAAGCGTATCTCCCTTAAACGGCATTAATTGTTTTGTTTTTCCCATTCGCGAAGAAGATCCGGCAGCAAGGATGATGCCGGTTATTTTTTTGGGCAAGCTCATAAAATAAGATTCTTAACTTTCTTCTTTGGTGCACGTTTTTTGATCAATTCTCCAACAATACTGACAGCAATCTCTTCTGGTGTTTCTGCATTTATATCGAGTCCAATAGGAGAATAAACTTTTTCAAGAGACTCTTTAGAAACTCCTTTTTCCATAAGATCTTTATAAATAATATTTCTTTTTTGAATACTTCCGATCATTCCAATATATGTCGCAGGAGTTGAAAGCGCCTGCTCTAATACAGTTTTATCATGCAGATGGCCTCGGGTAATGATTAATATATAAGAATTTTCAAAAATAGAAAGTTGCTCAAAAGCTTTCTTAAAATCAAGGATAAGAATGTCATCTGCATCAGGAAATTTTTTTTTATTAGCAAACTTAGGCCTGTCATCGATTATTGTAATATTAAAGCCTACCTGTTTTGCCAATTGTGCTACAAAAGCAGAAACATGTCCGGCTCCGAAAATGAAGACTCTGGGATTAAGACTCAGTCTTTCCACAAAAATATCAGGTCGACCATCTTTGGATACAATGAGATCATAATGCGAATCTTTATCGGGATTTATCTTTTTAAGATCGAGCCCCTCAATCGTTCCTAAAATGGTCCCATCTTTTTTTATAAGGGCTCTTGTGCTTGTCTCCATAGCAGATATACCATCGTCAACCCGGGTCACAAAAATACCGGGTGTGTTGGAAGTGATTTGCTCATGAATGGCCTTAAAAAATGAAAGAGTATCTGTATTTTCCGGGAAAAGAGGTTCCAGATAAAGATCTACATCTCCACCGCAAATCATACCATTTTTGGCAAGATCTTCATTAGACAGTTGAAATCGGTAAACAAACGACTTTTCTTGTTTAAAAAGGTCCATAGCCTTTTTTTGAACCTTAAATTCCAGTGCCCCACCGCCAACAGTTCCAATTAGTTCACCTTTTTGGGTGATGATACACATGGACCCTACATCTCTTGGTGTTGACCCTGACCTACGAATAGTTCTTGCAAGAACTATTTTTTGTCCGGATGAAAGCAGTTCATATGCGGTTGTATAAATATTTTTCATTATTGTTTAATCCTTTGCTTGACTAAAAAAATGTCGCTTTACAGGATCCTTATCCTTTAGCGAGGCGATGATTATTTTATGAATGGTTTTCTCAGATTGCAAGTAATTAACAATCTTTTCTCCTGATATGATTCTTTCTGGTGTGTCAGCTTTATTCAAAAGAACAGTATTCATTAAAGGGTGACATAATTTTTTTGCTTTTTTAATTTCGAAAGCAATAGAGGTTGCAATGGCTTTTTCATTAACGGTATCCCCTAAATTAAGTCCTGTTCGTTTTGAAAATAGTTTTGCCCGGTGTACATGTTTGTCATCAAGGATAGTGCCAACAGCATCGAGCCCTGTAACACTAATTAAATGATTTGTGCGTTTCGGTATAACAGGTTCATGGTCATCTGTCGTTTTAATCGGTTTTTGCTTGGCCCCGTCTGATTCCACAATAATCCCGTCAAAAATATCAGCCTGTTGTAGTCGGTCAATTATATCAAAGCTGTACCCGATGAGTTTCCCAAGGGATGTATCATAGGCGCTCGCTGCAGAAAAATGATTATACTGACGCAGTTTTAATTTAGACGCTTTAATAAGTTCATCAAAATTATCTGTAATGATGGTATCAGGAGACTCGTCACGCCCTGGCTTGAAAATTTTAGTTGTTGTCGTTGTCAGGACACGTTTGTTCATTCTTTCCAGTTCTTTTGCCAGACAATACATCAAACTTGTCTTTCCGCCAGCTCCGATAAGGCTGATGATTCCCTTTTTATCTAAGTTTAATATGTCATATAAAGAAGATTTCATTGTAATTTGTTTAAACGGTATTCATTGAATCTAAGGCTATTTTCATGTATTTAACCTGAGGATGATTATTTCATAAATTTTTATTAATTCAAGCATTAAAGAAAAAATGAATATAAATAGGTAATTTTATATGGTTGAAAATGATAGGCACATTTTGGATAAGGATATAGAGCTGAAAAAAATTGAATCGAAGATTTTTTCAGTAATAATATCTGATAACTGGTCAATTCATGGTACACCGAATGGTGGATATCTTATGAGTGTCATTGCAAAAGCAATGGAATATTGTTCGGATAAAAAAGAAACGCCCATCATTACAGTAAATTATATTTCAAAATGTCTTACTGGAGAGGCAGTAATCTATGTTGAAGTTATTTCTGAATCAAGTAATTTTACAAGGCTGATGGTCAGGCTTTTGCAGCAGGGAAAAGAAAAAATTCGCGCTTTTGGAACATTTTCCTCTGATTTAAATGGAAGTAGTGTTCAGCGCTATGAGACAGGACCGCCTATACTCAGTGAGTATGAGGAATCTATCCGAGTCCCTGTGATGGAGAATAATGCGCTGTTTGACCATATTGATTTGAGACTTGATCCATCGTGTGCCGGGTGGATATCTGGAAATTTGTCAAAACAAGCAGAATTTAAAGGTTGGATTGGCTTTAAAGATAACCGACCAATTGATATCCCTGCTATACTATTATTTGCCGATATATATCCGCCCCCTGTTTATGCACGATTTGGGGTTTCTGCCTGGATTCCAACAATTGAGTTATCTGTCAATGTTAGAAAAATACCAGATACACAAGTGTTAAAAGGTGTATTTAGAAGTCACTTTATCAGTGGTGGCCTGGTAGAGGAAGATGGAGAGCTTTGGGATGAAAATAATGAGCTTGTGGCTATTTCCAGGCAGATTTCAAAGTATAGGCATAAGAACTCATCAATTTAGAAAAATTTGTAATTTGAGTTTTTTCCAGTTCATTCAAATCCCAGGAAAGATCCATCTCTTCAAACATTGTTTTTGCTTTTTTAAAGGTACTCTTGGGCTGTGGCCACTTAATTGTTTATAATTGCTTTCAGGAGATAAAAGGCTTTTCCCAACTTCAAAATAAGTGCGGGAAAGATCTGGTTTTGCACCAGGATTCTCTCCGATTTTGATAGATTTTGCCCACCATTTTAAAGCGGTTTTCTGTTTGCCGATGAGCCAGTATAAGTCTCCATTCATTTAGTAAAACAAGTGATTCCGCCTGCAAACTAAGCCAACCACATTCATGGTCTTCTCGATTTGAAACCGTGAGATTTCAACACTTTTTTTGCTCAGCTTAATTGCATTATTCAGTTCCCGTTTTATCATATAATATAGAGCCTTTTGGGAATAATGATGGAGCGTTGCCATACCATAATCATACTCCCTGGCAATTTTAAGAAGCATCGAAGTCATTAATTTTGTATTATGAAAATCACCAATATTCATTGAAACAGATGCAGCCTGCCATAGATAGTTGGTTGCACTTTCAAATTCTCCTTCTTTACAAGCTTTGCTCACAATTTTAATATTATTTCTTTCAATCTTATCCCAGTTGCCAGCATAAAAACAAATCATTGCATGGAAGAATCTATAATTGACCATGTTTTTGATATTATTTGGGTCCATTTTTCATAACATATCTGTAACAGTTTTAACGGCAGATTGTATGTTGATTTTTTGATTGTAATGACAGCTGAAAAGCCCATAATTACATTAACAGCATCAGAAGCTTTTGATAAATTTATTTTATAGGCCATATTTATAAACTGACAAAGATCAATGGAGGCAAGAACAACGCTAACCCAACATCACCCGATCCGGATAATCAAGAATAAATTTACGATAGGGTTGTCTGCAGAAAAAGAATTTGAAAGCGGCATGATCCTGACTCCTTTGGTTTCGATTTAAAGAACACAAGACGATGCTTTGGCTGATAAAACAGATAATACAGCTACAGTAGAATTCACTCTGGATATTCCCCAAAGATAAAAAGAACTGGATGAATGGGTTGTTTGAAACAAAAAAGCATTATGGCCTGAGCATTCTCAATTTTGCCGTGACATTAAACCATATTCATCTTTTGGTTATCGACACTGACAAGAATGCCGTTCCAAGAAGTATCCAGCTTATTGCCGTCGGGAATAAAGATTTTGTTTATGATATGAATTTAGCATTCGGTGCCCGGAATCAGAACTCGAGGGCCAGCTTTTTGCTGATTTTTTCAGCTGCGGATCGTGTCTGCTCGATAATAGCGGGCATCTTTTTATCCGACATGGATGCCTTGAAACCGACGACCCAGAGAGCCGGAATGTGGACGCCGTATTTTTTGATAGGGGCTGCCACGGCACGGACACCGGATATATATTCTTCATCATCTGTGGCAATGCCTGACTGTCGGACCTTCCCAAGTTCTTTTGCGTACAGGTCGGAATCAACAATGGTGTTGGCAGTGTATCTTACCAGGGGATTGGCATGCAAATACTTTTCAAGGTCATGGGATTCCATCTGGGATAAGAACAGTTTGCCCACGGCGCCGGCCATTAGTGGCAGGGTGGTGCCGATGGGAGAACTGATTTTAAAATCCATCCTGGATTCAATAATATCAATCACAGTGACTTTCTCGCCGTTTCGGACACCCAAAAAAACCGATTCCTTGCACAGATCCATCAGATCTTCCATGACGGGGCGTGCAATGTTTTTAAAATCGATCCGTTCATAGGCGGCTTTGCCCAGTGTCGTCAGGGTAAGACCAATGGTGTATCTTTTGGATACCGAATCCCGCACAACGGCGCCCACATCTTCCAGGGCGGCCGTAATGCCGTGAACCGTACTTTTGCTGATGTCAAGACTTGAGGAAATCTCACTGATTCGAAGTCCCTGGGTGCTTTTGGATATGGCATCCAGGATGATAAATGCCTTTTTAACAATTGGGGCCTGATATTTTTTTGCCATCGTTCACCATAATAAGTTATCTAAATGATACCAAAGTGTAAAGGCCCCATTAAATTAAATAGATCTAATGGGGCCCCTTTTTTTCAAGCGCTCTCAGAAAATCTGATTAGGATCGTTACAAAAAATCAAGTCTTTTTTGAGTCGGTCCTTAAGCAGTATGTTCTTCAAGAGCCGCTGCCTGTTTCTTTACCGTTGACAGGCGAAGCGCAGCCGCTCTTTTTTTCTCAATGCTGACATCGCCGCCATCCGTGTACTCAATAGCCTTTATGTCACAGAATCTGGCACACTGGGGGTCTCCGTCACAAAGATCGCATTTGGCAACCTGTCCATCGATGGCATTGTAGTGCATTGCACCGAAAGGACAGACCGAAACACAAGTCCGGCATCCGATACAAACGTCGTAATCTATTTCAACCCGGTTCAGCTCTTCGTTGCGAGAAATGGCGTTGACAGGGCAGCCGTTCAGACAGGGCGCGTCCTGGCATTGTTGGCAGGAGACAGGGACGTAAAGTCCTTCCATCTCCCATTTCAACACGCGAATGCGGCTTCGATTCGGGTTGGATACGCCGTGATGCTTCACCGCACAAACCTGTTCACAAAGCCTGCATCCAGTGCATTTTTCATGATTGATCAATAAAACCTTGTTATTTGATTGCATTGTGTTCTCCTTTTCTATACGACCTGCCGGTTACACCAGGTGTGAGGGTTCGTTTTCAAGGCCAAGTTCTTTAAGTGTACTCTTTTTGGGAATACCTTTTTTGTCCAGCCCTTTATGTTCGTAGAATTCATCGACCATGACATCGAATTTGTCTTTGACAATATATCTTCCGATGACGTCGATGGCCCCTCTCTTACAAGGTTCATCATGGTAGCGATGATTCAGCACATCACCTTTTTCCGGGTCGTTACGGGTTGCCCC
>JAAEKY010000829.1 GCA_024227235.1 Desulfobacteraceae bacterium
GGGACTTTTTTTCTACACTAAAAAAGGCTCCATAATCTCTACAGTGGATTTACCCACTACAGAAATTATAGAGCCAAAAAATACAAAATTTTTTAAAAATTCAGTTCGATTTTCTTGACTATACCGATTTGAAATGGTATACTATTTCGGTAATACAAAAAAGGATTACAGACTAATCATCAGGAGAATTTTTATGAAAAAGCTTTTTCTTTATCTACTGACCCCTGTCCTATTGTTTTTAGGATTGGGCTCTGTTTCCAGCACAGTTTCAGCTGCAACAGAATTGACAAATGTTCTCACGGATATCGTTATTTGGGATAACTCCAACGGTCGTGAAGCAACCAAGGTTTCTGGTGCATATGAATTGGTTGTTGGAAACAACTATTCCTTTGACACCAAATTTGATTTGTCTGCTTACAACAGCAACATTGTCAATGGGGACTACTTTACCTTTACTGTTCCAGCTCCCTTTACTGTCAAGGATGGGGCGACTATTGAGCTGACTGACCCAGAGACAAAGGTTACCATTGCTGACGCAGTGATTTCCTCAAACGGGAC
>JAAEKY010000830.1 GCA_024227235.1 Desulfobacteraceae bacterium
GAATCTAACCAGTCATTAGAGCTGACCAGAAGAAATGCTGCGTTTCAAAGAGTCGCTCATCGGCTGGCAGCTCAATTCAACGTTATATTTGAAAAAAATAAGATGCCAATCCACCTGATATCGTTTAAAAAAAAGAGTGATTTGCGAAATCATGAACCACTGTGGGAAATAGATGATATGGAAATTGAGCATCTAGCTCTAGCTTTTGAAAACTACAATAAAAAAACAGGATATCGTATTGAAGAGTATAGTGATATTTATCTGACACCAGGTAATTTACAACCACTTAAAGAAGTAGTCTCCGACCTAATCAATATTGAAAGAGCCAAAAATATTCAAAGCAGTTTAAGGAAGTTTTTAGAATTCATTCAAAGAGCAGAGAAAGAAAATAAAGGTTTAGCCTTTTTGGGTGAGTAAGAAATCATTATAATAACAAAACAATATAACAAGTCATTGAACCTGAAAAAAAGAGGTCGGGGTTACGGGAAGATATCGGTACGCACCAAGTTCACCAATCATTCATGCTCCAGGGTACGCAGCCTTTTTTCAGGTTAATTCAACGTTA
>JAAEKY010000831.1 GCA_024227235.1 Desulfobacteraceae bacterium
ATTTACTTTTCGTTTCGCGACAACAATTATCTGTTATATATATCTTTTATCCTTGCCTATGCCATGAGCCAATTTACATACAATGGGTTGGGTTACCAATATTTATGGCCCTCCGGAAACTGGTGTGCAAACTTCAGTTATCCCTTTTTCATGAGTATTGTTTTTATTCCCATGACACTGTTTGCCAAATCGTTTCTTCAAATCAAAAAATATCTTCCGAAAGTAAGTTTTTCCATCAGCTGTTTGATCGGGGTTTATGCTTTTTCCGCTTTATCGGAACCCTTGGTGGGCATGAAGTTTGCCTCAACCCTGACAACACTTTGCAGCCTGCCCACTGTATCCATTATCTATTTTTCTGCGATATATACATTCTTCAAAGGATTGCGCTCCGCAAGATTTTTTCTTCTTGGATGGACAGTGTTTGTTATCGGCTTGATTATACTTCTTTTAAAAATGCTGGGGATCCTGCCGCATAATTTTATCACAGAATACAGCATGCAAATAGGATCGGCAGTTGAAGGCCTGTTGCTGTCCCTTGCCCTGGCTGACCGCATTAACATACTGAAAAAAGAAAAAGAGACTGCCCAGATCACAGCAATTGAGGAAACCAAAAAATCGGAATCCATAAAAACTCAGTTTCTTGAAAAAACTGAAAAGCTGGTTGAAAAGCGCACGCAGGAACTAACCAAAGCAAAAAATGAGCTTGAAAATCTTGCACGTGTGGACAAATTAACATCCCTTTACAATCGCGGTGTTTTTGACGAAGTGTATAGAAAAGAATTTTCACGTGCACAAAGAACGGGAAATGATTTCTCTTTGTTAATTATTGATGTTGATTTTTTTAAAAATTTCAATGACAGGTATGGCCATCAAAAAGGTGATGAATGCCTTCAGGCTGTTTCAAGCTGCATGCAAAAGAATGCCCAGCGGATTACAGACACGCTGGCAAGATACGGTGGAGAGGAGTTTGCGGTTATACTGACCGAAAC
>JAAEKY010000832.1 GCA_024227235.1 Desulfobacteraceae bacterium
AAAAAATATATTAATTGTTTTTTAAAATTAATAATACCTGTCTTCTCTTTCTTACTTAAAAAGATAGTTTTATTATCCAATTTTTTTGTTCGCAAAGAATTTTTTATGGTGGATGAAAAATATAATAATTCATTGTTAATATTATGGTCTAAATTAAAAAGAAATAAATTACCAATCAGCGATCATTCTATAAAATACTTGCAATGGAGATTTAGCAAAAGGGTTATCAAAAATTTAACAATGTTTAGTACTAAAAGCAAACACCCAAATAGTATAATTGGAAATTTAATATTTTCAATCAAAAATAAGAAAGTACGAATTCTTGACATTGTTTCTGGAAGTACCTTAGTTTCAATAAAACTTATAATAAGACTGATTCAAATATCATTTAAAAATAAAGTACATGGTATTTATATTACTTTATCTTCAACTACTGATTTATATAAATTATTAAGACTAATGGGATTTATAAATATAAATGAAAAAGCAGAAGTATTTTATTATGGCGACACAAAAATGCTTAAAAACGGATGGCATTTTTTTTATTTTGACAGAAATCTACAGTAAAAGTGCTAAAATAAATTATTTACTCTGGTAAGCACAGGTAGGTGAACATGATTTTTGTGTAAGCCTATTTTTGTTTTTTATATGAGGTCTCATGCCTTAATAGTTAAATTATATTAATAAATCAAATTGAAAGAGGAAATAATGGATAACTCAATTAGTAAAAGTTTATTTGGGTTTCAAGCTGCTTTGAAACAAGCTGGTTCTAACCTTGACGAATATCTTGGGAAATACTATTATAAAAAATGGATTAGTGATGAACTGTTTGCTGCTTTGGCTATACGCACAACATTTGTTAATTCAATGCACCGTTTTTTTGAAAAAGAAGGTCTTTTTAATCTTGAGCGGTTGCAATTGAGTCCTGTAACAGATCCTCTAGCCCATGATGTAGAGCATATCCCTGAAATTATGTATAAAGGATTACCATATGTTATGACACACAGCATGATTTATTCTAAATTGTTAGCCTGTCATAACCCTAAGCTTAAAGGAATATATATTGATTCTCCAAATATTAGATTAGAACTGGAAAGCCCTGACAGGCAGCAACGTGGGAAATATTTAATAGATTTTAGCCAGATGGATGTTGAAGTTAAACGAAACAGGAGTATAAATCTGGAAACATATATAGAAAAAGTTGAATTCGTTAAAGAGATATTAAATGAAGATTTTGAGAAAGTACTAGATATGTTTGAAAGAGTGTTGATTTATGCATTCGAAAATATTTTAGCCAAAAATGATTCAGATTTAAAAGCCTTAGGCGTGACTATTGATATCCCATCCCAACCTTTTCCAAGATTCAAGTATGATGATATAAAAAAATATGGTGCTGCATATGAACAAAAAATAGGCAAAGAGATTAAAGAGCAAATTTTTTGGGTTACAGGTATGTTAAGAGAAAATTATGATTTGGTATATCCTTATTTAAATAATAAAGGAAAAGTGCAATCTTCTGAAATAACTTCTGATATGATTTATAATTACGATATTTGTATAAAAAGTATAATAAGGAAGACAGGTGAACAAACACCAGCTCTTGAAATTTTATCAGGTGGTATTAGAGAATGGATATATGATGCAATTGTTGAAAGATTATTGGATAATAAAATAATAATCGAAAGACCAATCATTGAGGGTGGGAACATTGTTAATATTGATAAACTAGGTGGTTATGGTCCTTTCCTGTTAATGGCAACACGAAAAGATAATCAAGGTCAATATGCTTTTCCTGATACATTTGGTGGAGGAATAGGAATCGAAAGAACTTTATATGCATTTTTAAGAGGTCCCAAAATTAAAAAAATCGATGATATTACTTGTTTTGGAAAAAATCCTGATAGTCACCAGATTTATATGTTTTAAGAGAATAGATTGTAACGTCCTGTGTTTTCATCTTCAAAAACTTGCTTTATTTATTCTGTTAAAGCGATAATGAAATAGGCGGGCCTTAATGAAATTATTGTATTCTTTGAATTATAGCATTTTAAGTAAAAATTTTAAAAATTATGGCTTAAGTAAAATAATTAAAACTAAAACCAAACATTTTTCAACCAGTATTCAGTCGATTCTCAGCCAATTTTTGCCTCCAGCTGAGACTTTTTACTCTGATTTCGGTGCTCAGGCGCACCTGTCCAACTACACTGGAATAATCTCAAGGATTTTAGCCCCCTTTTTGAGATTAAAGGCAAACTGCCTGAACATGATATCAATGAGGTTAGTCATTATCTTTGGGAACCTTGCTTTATTCCCATTATCATACTTGTGGCTGATGCCAAAATATTGTTCAATTGCGTCAAGATAAATCCGAAACATTGGGAAAGGAGAAAGACACTCCAGGAAATTTGTTATTGTTACCCAGTGGGTGTGAGTCCCACCTGATCAAAGCTTAGTCAGCAGATCAGTAGAAAAGTCCGAGGGTAAACCCGGTAACGGGAGTCCTAAGCCGGACATGATCGAGGATGCAGGCTCTGTATTGAACCTTCGAAAATATTATTATTGTGGTCCTTGGATAAACTTTTTTGAAAGGGAAAAGGGAACGCCGACGTGTTTGAACAACGGAAGGCAGCAGTCCATTGGGCGTAAGGATGAGTACAATGGACACCACCGTGGTCGTAGACCAGAGCATGTATTCAAAGGGGTAGCTCGGGAACTTGAGAGAGCCCACAGTCTCCTTGATAAACAACAGGCTACAGGGTTGCCTGGTAAAGAAAATCCCGGTGTTCAAGGAGACGGTTCAACTCCCTTGAATAAGACTATAAACCAGTATCTGAGGATTATAGAGACACAAACAAGTTGAACAATCAAGGTATCAGGTGCGGATAGCGAATAGTGAACAAACCTGAGACGGACTTTGGGCAGTCTTAGCGGAACATAGTACCGATGACCAATATTAGAATCTGGTCGAGAAAGTGGGGAAGTGACGTCCAAGCGACCCACCAGAGGGAAGGTGAAGCAGGGCATAGTGTGCGTATGAAAGGAACTATGGGAGATACACAGAGATCACAAACCATATCACCACAAAATCATACGAGTGTGAAACAAGCCACTCAAATGACCAGTGTTGATCCAAAATTTTGCCAACAAAGCACGCCACCATTACTGGTGGGTGAAATATCTTTGAATCATCTTGCTATTAAAGCTAAAGGGAATCCAGAAATGGTATTCACTTCATTGGCTCATGGAATTGATCTGGCAATGTTGAGGGAAGCTTACAGGAGAATTAATAAACGTGGTGCAGCAGGTGTGGACAAGGTAACAGCAGCAAGTTATGCTCAAGACTTTGATAATAACCTCTATAATCTTTATCAGCAACTGCGCAGAGGTCAGTATGCTGCTACACCTGTAAAACGGATCTGGATAGAAAAAGAGAACGGAAAGCTCAGACCCATCGGTATACCGGCTTTTGAAGACAAGATTGTCCAAAAGGCCGTGGAGATGATACTGAGCACTATCTATGAGCCAAAATTCTACAAATTTTCCTACGGGTTCCGTATGGGCAAAAGCCCACATCAGGCAGTAAAGGCATTGCGGGAGCATTGCATCAGGAACAACACAAGGTGGATAGTGAGTGCAGACATTACAGGACTATTTGATAACATTGACCATAAGCATTTAAGAGATATTCTTAAGCTGAGGGTGAATGATGGCGGTATCATTCGTTTGATAGGGAAATGGTTGAAAGTTGGTGTCATGGAGGAAGGCAAGTATCATCGTTCTATTTCCGGTACACCGCAGGGGGGTGTCATTTCTCCTGTATTGAGTAATATTTTTCTTCATCATGTACTGGATGACTGGTTTGTAAAACAAGTCCATCCACGAATGAAAGGGCAAAGCTTTCTAATCAGATTTGCAGATGATTATGTAACCGGTTTTGAACTTGAGTCAGATGCAAGGAGAGCCTTAGCAGCAATGCAAAAACGCTTTGAACGCCTTGGACTGGAGCTTCATCCAGACAAGACAAAGCTGATACCGTTTGGCTGGCCATGCTTTAGAAATGGTAAAGCCAAGAAACCTGAAACATTTGATTTTTTAGGATTTACTTTTTATCGCGGCATATCTTTGCAGGGTCAATGGGTGATCAAGAAGAAAACAGCCAGGAAGCGTATTATCCGTTTTAAAAAGATGATCTGGGATTGGTGCAAAAAGAATCGACATCAACCTATATTGGATCAATACTCAGCTCTTTGCAGTAAATTGAGAGGGTATTACCAGTACTTTGGAGTGGTCAGCAATATGAAGGCGCTCAGAGGTGTCTGGTACAGAACGATAATGGCCTGGAGGTACTGGTTGAGCAGAAGGTGCCATAAAGGGAAAGTTAAATATGAGGATCTTATGGTGTCGTATCCACTGCCAATGCCCAGAATAGTTCACAATGTTTGATAAGCTACAGGATAGCATAACTATGCGCCAAATGGGTTACGATGACCTGTTTGGTTCCTGGCTCGGTCAAAAGAGTCAGAACCGAGGAACCGTATGCGGGAATTCTGCACGTACGGATCTGTGGGGGGAGCGTCGGGTAACCGATGCTTCTACCTGGACTATGTATCGCAATTTAGAAATACATTTATTGCGTTCAATTTCAAAGTCAGTCAATTTAGCATTGATGTTATTTTTACGCATGATGCCATCTTTTATATTATTTAAAGCAAGAAACCTACGGTTAGGAGCTCCGGTATAACCCTTATCAGCATAAACTTTTTTAATTTTATCAGCACGCATACTTTAAATCACAGCATAAGGCAGATATGGAGAACTATTATGAGAAGAAGGACTCAAAGAGATCTTTGCACAACTCAATGAGAAATCTAATTTTTATTACAAAAATGTAAATATCAGTCA
>JAAEKY010000833.1 GCA_024227235.1 Desulfobacteraceae bacterium
ACTCAGATGTAACCATTCTTGTTGCCGAAGATGATGAAGGCCACGCGAATCTGATTAAGAAAAATCTAAAACGCGCCGGTATTGTCAATGAAGTTTTACTTTTCATAGATGGCCAGGAAATTATAGACTTCCTTTTTCGAAAAGGTGACGGGCCTCATCGAAAATCCGGGTAGGCGTATGTACTCCTACTTGATATCCGAATGCCTAAAATCGATGGGGTCCAGGTACTGGAAAAGATCAAAACAGATCCGAGTTTAAAAAAACTGCCAGTGATCATGATCACAACAACTGATGACCCTCGTGAGATTGGAAATTGTCATGAAATGGGGTGTAGCAATTACATCACAAAACCAATTGATTATGAAAATTTTGTCAATGCCATTCGTCAATTAGGGCTATTCCTGTCTGTTGTACAAATACCTATAATTAATGGGGAATAATGAAAAAAAGTACTGAATCTAAAATTATTAATGAGCTTGTAGCCGGTAGGCAAGTGTTAGTGGTTGAAGATAATGAGGGCTTGAATAAGCTTATTCAAAAAACTCTGAATAGAGCAGGGTTTGATTGCTTTGGGGTTTTAAGTGGTGCAGATGCAATTGAGAGGATAAAAAAGAATCCAAACCAGGTTCTTTTAATAGACCAACAACTCCCGGATATGGATGGAACAGATCTTGTTAAAAACTTGATTGACCATACTCACGATATCATCTTTGTTGCAATGACAGGTCATGGTGACGAAAAAGTTGCCGTCGAAATGATGAAGCTTGGTGCAAGAGACTATTTGATCAAAAGTTTTGATCTCACAGATATATTACCTATGGTTTTCAAACGTGTATATAGTGAATTGGAAACTGAACAAAAACTTGTCCGGGCAGAAGAGGAACTGAAAAAGTTGGGTGCTGCCGTACAACAAAGCCCTGTTTCAATCATTATTACCAACCTTGAAGGGTGTATAGAATATGTCAATCCAAAATTTTGTAATTTGACCGGATATTCAAAACAAGAAGTTATGGGGAAAAATCCGAATATTCTCCAGAGCGGTGTAGCACACTCTGAATTATATAAGAATCTTTGGGAAACTATTCTTGCCGGTAAAGAATGGCGCGGCGAATTCCAAAATAAAAAGAAAAACGGCGAGTACTACTGGGAGGATGCACTTATTTCACCAATTTTAAATAGCGATGGTGCCATAACCCATTTCCTTGCGGTCAAAGAAGATATCACGGATCGCAAACAATTTGAAAAACACCTTCTACAGACCCAGAAAATGGAATCAATAGGGAATCTTGCCGGTGGAATAGCGCATGATTTTAATAATATTTTATTTCCTATTGTTGGAATGTCTGAATTGCTGTTGGAGGATCTTCCACCTGACAGTCTGGAACATGAAAATGCCAATGAGATTCTAAAGGCCGGGAAACGTGGCAGTGATCTGGTTAAACAAATTCTTACTTTCAGCCGCCAAAACGAACACAAAATGATGCCAGTGAGGATCCAGCAAATTTTGAAAGAAGTCCTTAAATTATCTCGATCGAGTATCCCTGTTGACATTGAAATTAAACAGAATATACAACAGAACTGTGGCATGGTTGATGCGGA
>JAAEKY010000834.1 GCA_024227235.1 Desulfobacteraceae bacterium
TCAGGTGATATATTCTTAGGTTGAAATACTACATTATCACAGGAATATTTTCTCCAGTCATTATGTAGAATCCGATCCTCTTGTTCAAACTTATTTCTAATAGGACTTTCAGGGAAAGGAGTTAGAATAGTAAACTCTGCCATATCAAGATTTATTTCCATCAAAAAATCAATCAACCTTTTAATATAATCTTCATCTTGTTCATCAGTACCTAAAAGAATAGTACCTTCAACACCAATTCCATGGTCATGGAGAAGTTTGATTCTGTCTTTAATTGTATCAGAAGTGTCAACAATTGCCTGATAAACATACCAACAACCAGCATCTGCAGCAAGTTTCAGTACATCTTCATCATAAACTATAGGGTGAGATACCCATTTCTTTTTTAACGGTATCATTTCTCTGAAAAGATCCATAACCCACTTTTTATCCTGGGCAAGCGAATTATCGACAACAAAAAGTCTATTGTTTTTGATTCCTTCCATTTCTTCGATTACTTTATCAATGGGGCGTGGTCTGAATTGGCCGCCTCCTAAAAAGTTGTTACAACATGGAAAACAATTAAATTTGCAACCTCTTGATGCATGTATAAGATCCACCATTTGGATACCTCTGTATGCATAAAGA
>JAAEKY010000835.1 GCA_024227235.1 Desulfobacteraceae bacterium
AAAAGATTTTCGTGAATTTTTGATAGCCATACTGCGTCTTTCTCGCTTGACCTACTTAACAATCCAAAAATAATTGGTATATCAAAATCTAAACACCTGGATTGTTTAGTGTGCCATTCTTTGATTTCATTTAGAATTTCACGCTGAAATGTACCGTTATTAAAATCATTGTACTTCAAAAATGTATTAATATCATCCTTGAATGATAATAATTTACTAGAAAATTTCTCAGAAAGTAGTCCATATTTTTTTGAATCCGAGAGATTTCGATAGCTCTCCTGTTCATCATAAAAATCATCATCAGCCACTGTCAAAACTAGTTCATCAAGTTCCAAAATAAAATGAGATAATTTTTCTTCGACAATGTTTATCAAATTTGAATCAGAGAGTTCAATATCTCTTATTACATAAGAAAATAGTAAATTAACTGCATTGGAAAACCTCAAAAAATCCTCATAGCTTGTTTTTCTGCCCATAGCTAAATCAAAGCCATTTCCTAAAATTAAAATATTGTCAGCCAATGTCTGTTCCTTTCGTAGTGTCCTTCTCCAACCTTTCCTTGACCAGTTCAGCGACATTTCTTGGGATGCCGCAGTTGATGATGTCATCGATGTCGGCTTCTTGGATATTGGTCAGGTTTTTAAAGTGCTTAAGCAGGGCTTGTTTGCGCTTGGGTCCTAGGCCTGCAATCCCA
>JAAEKY010000836.1 GCA_024227235.1 Desulfobacteraceae bacterium
AACTTTAATATAAAGATATGATACTATTTATCTAAAACATCTCGTATAGCTTTTGCAATTTTTAACTTTGAGACAGGTTTCATAACAAACCCATCGATTTCAAGCATTTTTGCTTTTCCCTCATTAATGACAGCACTGTGGCCTGTACAGATAATAACAGGAATATCAGGTCTGATTTTTTTTATTTTCTCAGCTAAATTGACACCCGTCATCTGAGGCATAGTCATGTCTGTTATGATCAGGTCGAAGGCGTCAGGTTTTGCCTTAAATAATTCCAGCGCTTTGACAGGATTCAACTGTTTCTCAATCCGGTAGCCAAGCCTCCCAAGCGTTTTTACTGTCATATTTGCAATAGATTCTTCATCGTCAACAAACAAGATTGCTTCTGAACCATGAGAAATATCTTTTTTTTCTTCAATTCCAGGCTCAGGAAATTCATCAATTACAGGCAATAAAATATTGAAAGTTGCCCCTTGCCCCGAATTGCTGTCAACAGAAATAGCCCCATTATGATTTTTTACAATACCGAGAACAACAGCTAACCCCATTCCAGAACCTGCCCCAAATTCCTTGGTTGTAAAATAGGGA
>JAAEKY010000837.1 GCA_024227235.1 Desulfobacteraceae bacterium
TTCCGGAAATATAGCAATGACTGACGAAGAAAAACCTAAAGGGTGGTTGAAAACTGTCCCCGGTATATTATCGGCAATAGCCGCTGTTCTTACAGCGATTACGGGTCTACTTGTAGCACTTAATCAGGTAGGAGTTTTCAATGGAAAAGAGAAACCGTTATCCCAAGTAACGCAGCCATCGCATGGGGAGACAGCACCGTCGACTATAGAGCACCCTTCCGCTGCTTCGCAATCTGAGATGAGAATCGCACAAAAGAAAAGCGAGCCCATCGTGTTAAGGCGAAGTGCATACCGAAACCCTATAAAGACTGGAGCAAGGTTATACTACTTTGATTTCGACACGCCCAAGCAACTTCTTAATGCCACATCTAATGTTGATTTTTTCTTTAAGCCTAACTCAAATGAACGAAACACAAAAATAGGAATTGTCCCCCACAATGGCGCTAAGTTTGCTCCTCGATCCCTGGACCTTTTTCCATGGGAAGTCGATGAGGGGGATCTGACCTCCGCGCGAGGAGTTTACTCGGTTCCCCAAGGCAAGAAAATTCCCTGCATCACTAGCAGCGGAACATACTGTACGTTTTATCTGAAGATCGAAGATAACGCTGAATTTCTGGTGGCTTTTGTTCTATATGAATTACGCTAAGAGTGAGAGGTTGAGTCCTAAAGCATCGTTTATGCATAACCGGGGCCGAAAGTTGTCTCCAGACCCCCTGAATGAATACAAAGAAACAAAGGAGGGCGGTATGAAAATGGCTGCTAGGAGAATCGCAATATGGAGCATGATCGGATTGTTAACAGCGACAAACGCAACTGCCGGAATACAAGGGATGGGACCGGTACAAGAGAGCGGACACGAACAGGAGATAAGACAAGTACTTGGGGTGGAAGGGATAGAACAAGAGTTTGTGCCGATAGGGGGGCATGGTTCGTTACTTTTTCTTCTTCAGATGAGAATGCTTTGCCAGACTTACAATCTTGATATTGAAGACTATTACAATTCTGTAGTTCCCACTGAAGTCTGGCTGGCCAATCATGGTCTGAACGCATCACTGCTATTGGGTGTTAGCTTAAGTGCCATCTTTCTCTTTCATAATTCGCTACTTAAAGGTTTGAACAGGCTGGATTCCAGGCAAGCCAAACAAGACCCAACCCTGGGGCATTCCGGTTGGATCGGTGTGAGTGTTTCTCATTTGGAAGGCGAGCCTGACGGTACATTCAATACCCAGGAAATTTCCCCCGCACCAGAAGGACCTTACAGCGGAAGGGTTGAATATGACTATGATCAATGGGACATAGCTGTGGATTTTGGTTTGACGAAATCGTTTTATGGACGCCTGGAATATTCTACATGGGAAATGGATGGCAGTTGGGTATATACTTCAGTTGTCACTCCTGATGAACCCCAGGAATATGAATTTGACAGTTATAGTGTTGGATTGGGGTTTAAGAAAGATCTCATGGCGATAGGAAAAAGCAAATATGATTCTGAACGCCGATTTGGTCTGGTGCTGGATTTGTTTGCCGGTGGTACTTATTTTGAGTTAGAACACACTGAAAAAACAGCTAATTTAACGTATAAAACAGATGGAATAGGTTATAAATTGAGCGCAGATCTTATGGCAACCTATAATTTAGGTTTAATTGGCAGTTCAAACCTTTATCTTTTTGCCGGTGCCGGCTATGGTTATGAAACAAGTAAGAAAGATAATCTTGACATGAGTAGTGACGGATTTTCCGGAAAAATCGGGCTTGAGATCAGTTTTTAAGGGGAAGATATTTTGTGATATTGATCTGATGGAGTATAAACGGCTTGAAACGTTTACTTGCAGTGTTGTTCAGTTTTTTACTTTTTATTGGATGCACTGCAACATCACCCATTGTTGTTCATCCCGTCTCAGAAAAAAAACCATCTGAGAATAAGCCGAAAAAAATTCTTTTCCTGCCAGTCGATATCAGAATTTATGAGTTAACTGCCGGTGGGATCACAGAAGAGGTACCGGCATGGTCTGAGAAGGGAAAGCTGTTTATTGAAAAAACAGTAAGAGAATATTTCACTGGCCATTCTGATTCTGTTCTTTTAAAATATCCTGAATTTACTATAGAACATCAGAAATTGTTAGATCAATATGTATCACTTTATGGGCTGGTTGCTGCAAATGCCTTGAATTTCAAAAACCACAAGGCCTGGGAAGAATTTCGAAAAAAAGGACGATATACCCTGGGAAATGGTCTGTCTTTTCTTGGTGAGATATCTGATGCAGATGCAGTGCTGATTGTGGAGGGTAAAAATTATATTTCAACTACCGGCGGAAAAGCAGCTTCATTTTTCTCAGCTGTTTTAGGCGTGTATGCTCCATCTGGCAGATCAATTCTTCATGCCGGAATTGTGGATATTAAAACTGGTGATATTCTCTGGATGAACACAAATATGGATGAAAAACTGCCTTTAAATAATGAAAAAAATGCCAGAGCCATGGTGGATACAGTTTTCAGCGATTGTATAGTAACTAAATGACTCAATTTAAAACAGCCTTGTATCTGATTCTCGTTTTGGCCTTCTTGTTTACAGGGTGTACCGGTCAGAAAATTAAGCCTTTTACAACAGGTGATGGTGTTCGCGCGGAAACTCAGGGAGAAGAACGACTGTGGGCCTCTGCTGAAAAACTGGACAGCGCCTTAAAAAAGAGTGGGCTCATTTATCAAGATAAAACGCTGGTTTTTTATTTGCAGGGAATAATGGACAGGCTCTACCCTGAATTTAAGGGTAAAATTCACGTTCAGCTGATAAAAGACCCTTCACTGAACGCCTTTACACTTCCAAACGGTAGTATTCATGTCCATATCGGACTGATTTGTGCCCTGGAAAATGAAGCCCAGATCGCCTCTGTACTGGCGCATGAAGGAATTCATTTTACACAAAAACATGCCGCACTTCAAAGAGACCATATGCACACTGCTATCAGGGCCAGCATGGCTGTGTCTCTTATCGGGGTGCCGTTCTTTCCGAAACTGATCGCCACTTCTTCAATATTCGGTTATTCAAGAGAACATGAACACCAGGCTGATGAGATGGGTTATCAACGACTTATTAATACCGGATATGATGCCCAGGAAGCTGTGAAAGCTTTTAAGATACTTCTTCTTGAAGCCAAAGCTGAAAAAGAGGAATCACCTTTATTCTTTTCATCGCATCCAAGTTTGGAAGAGCGTATTAAAAATTTTACCGAATTGAGTAAAGGATTTGAAAACGATAATCAACTAATAGGTTTTGAACCATATCAAAAGCATGTCGCAGATATTCGTAGTTTTGTGTTAGAGGAAAAATTGAAATCAGGGAAATACGCATCTGTTATCGCTTCCTTAACAAATGAAAAAATACAAAAACTCCAGTATGAAAATATGTTCTACTATCTTGGTGAGGCCTATCGACTCCGGGGGGAACCAGGTGACAATGACAAGGCATTAAGCGCGTATCTAAAAGCGGCACATCAGAATCCTGATTTTGTAGCGACATATAAATCAATCGGTATAATCAACTTGAAAAAAGGAAATTACAGCCAGGCCAGAGCATATTTTATAAAGTATATGAAAATAAATCCCGGTAGCTGCGATGAGGGGTTTATTCAGTACTACCTGAAACGCATCGATAAAAATGAAGCTGTGGAATAATATACGAAATGTAAAATTATATCTTTTTGGGCTTATTACTGTCCTGCTTGTTGGTTGTGCCCCTCACTGGGAAAAAATTGAACAACCTGATCTAAAATCATCGGACAATTCATTTGAAATTAAAACGCCAGTTGGCTGGGTACAGCTTAAAGGACTGGAAAAAAGAGCCTTTATAACAAAAGAAGGCCCCACGCTTCAAATTATTGAAGTTATGACAGTCGCTAAAAAAGATGCGTTTAAATCGCTTGATGTCAATATGGATCGTGAAATTCTGATCTCTGAGATGGCAGAATATTATTTGGCAGATTTTAAAAAAAAAAATAGGGGCTTTCATATAGAGCATATTGAAACGCTTCCGATTTTGATCAATGAGAAACAAGGGTTTAAACTCACCCTTGAATTTAAAAATAGAAAGGGTCTGCTTTTTAAAGTTATTGTTTATGGTCTGGTTCATAAGGATCTTTTTTATACACTGTTTTACAGAGCACCTAAATTATACTATTTTGACCGGGACATCGATATGTTCAATCAAGTAGTGAAGTCTTTCCGAATATTGGTATAATTCCAGCAGTTTAAATCCTGTTTCAATTCAGTATGAACCCTTTTTTTCTGAGACGTGGTTTTGGGTAAAAAAATCATATTCTTGTCAGCAAATAGCAAATAGCGAACAATCACAATCAAATAGGTACCAAATAGGTCTAAATAGTCAAATAGGGGTCGGCCACGGGATCATCTTGATAATAATATATAAAACCCTTAAAAAAAGCGCCATATAAGGCCTTAAAGGGGCATTTTGTGGGCCTAAAATGCACCTTTAAAAAATCACAGACAGATGGCAAGAGCAAAACGACATTACCTTCCGGGCCATGTGTGGCACATTACGCATCGGTGCCATAAAAAGGAATTTCTGCTTAAATTTGCCAGAGATCGACGTCGATGATTGCAATGGCTTTCAATGGCTTTTCGGAACGGGTTGAACGGGTATTGTGAACGGGGGTTGTGAACGGAACGGGGAACGGGGGTCGGACCAAGATAACCTATTGATATGAAATCAAAAACATTTAAAAAATGGCCTTAAAATGGTCTTAACCGTTTAGTTTTGGGGCCAAAACTTGCATTCTAAGCAA
>JAAEKY010000838.1 GCA_024227235.1 Desulfobacteraceae bacterium
TATCAATTATGGAATGATGAATAAGATTATAAAACGTGATTATCCAGAGGTTTATAAAGGTCTGCCAGCCCAGTCCTCGCAACAAGTATTAAAATTAGTTGAGAAGAACTGGAAATCGTTTTTTAAATCAAATCAGGAATATAAGAAGAATCCTGATAAATTCAAGGGTATACCTAAATTACCGAAGTATAAGGACAAAGAAAAAGGTTTGAATATCGTTATCTTTACGAATCAACAATGTAAATTAAGAGATAATCAAATCCATTTTCCCAAAAAGGCGGGATTATCAGAACTAAATACAACCGTTGATAATCTTCAACAAGTGCGCATTATCCCAAAATATCAACATTTTGTGATTGAGGTCGTTTATAAAAAAGAGGTGTCAAATTATGAATTAACTCATGATAATGTTTTAGGTATTGATCTTGGATTAAATAATTTAGCCACATTAGTCTCAAATCAACCAGATGTACATCCTATGTTGATAAATGGCAAGCCGTTAAAATCCATCAATCAATACTTTAACAAGAAAAAAGCTAAACTGATGTCGTTTATCGGTGATAAAGGGACAAGTCATTCAATTGGCCGTCTGTCAAAAAAGCGTCATCAAAAAACAGATGATTACCTGCATAAAGCAAGTAGAAGCATTATTGATTATGCGGTAGAAACCAACAGTGGTTTAATTATTATCGGTGAAAACAAGCACTGGAAACAGAAAATCAATATTGGTAAAAAGAATAACCAAAATTTTGTTTCGATCCTTTCGAGGTTCAAGTTTTTTTTACCGAAAAAACTTGAACCTCGAAAAGATAATGGTAAATTACGTCCATTAGGTATGCCGGCTATTTCTGATAAGCTAGCACAAACAGGAGTCAAAGTCATATTAGAAACAATCTATGAACAAGACTTTCTGCCTTGTAGTTATGGTTATCGTCCAAGAACTGGTGCGACTAATGCATTAGAGGATTTGCATCAGGAGTTAAGAGATGGACGCTACCATTATATAGTAGAAGCTGATATTAAAGGTTACTTTGATAACATTGACCATGAAATATTGCTGGAGATGCTTAATCAAAGAATTGATGATAAAAGCTTTATTAGGCTAATTAGGAAATGGCTAAAAGCGGGTATATTGGATACGGATGACAAAGTCATTTGTCCAGCGACTGGTACGCCACAAGGGGGGATAGTCTCACCCATACTGGCTAATATATACCTGCATTATGCCTTAGATACCTGGTTTGAACAAGTTGTTGAACCACTAAGTAGAGGTAAGGCTTGCTTTTGGCGTTACGCATTCCAGGTTCAAGTTTTTTTTACCAAAAAAACTTGAACCTGGAATTGACTTTGTCTGTGCCTTTACAAATCAATATGAGGCACAAAGGTTTTATCAAGAACTAGGTAAACGGTTAGCTATGTTTAACTTGCAATTAGCTTCCGATAAAACTCACATAATCAAGTTTAGTCGATATCAGAAGAAGGATAAGACTCATTTTGATTTCTTAGGTTTTGAGTTTAGGTGGGGAAAAAGTCGTTTTGGTAAAGTAGTGCTAAAGAGACGAACCTCACCGAGGAAACTAAGGAAAGCAGTAGTGAACTTTACTAAGTGGTTTCGAGGTTAAAGTTTTTTTAAAGAAAAAACTTTAACCTCGAAGAAATAATTGTCATCAGCGAGCATCAATACTGTTTAAAGAGATAAATAGCAAACTGAGGGGTTATTACAACTACTATGGTTTGGCGGGTAACTCGTTTCGAGGTTTTAGTTTTTTGAAGAAAAACTAAAACCTCGAAAGCATTGGGGAGCTTTTTCTATTGGGCGAAAGTCAATTTATTGAAGTGGCTAAATCGTCGCAGCCAGAGGAAAAGTTATAACTGGCAAGCTTTCAATGACCTGATAAAACACTTCAACTTGGCAAGACCACGTATTATTAAGCGACCAACTCAGTTTAAACTCGGGTTTTGAAATGTGCAGTGTGCGAAAGTGAATAACTTTGAAGAGCCCGATGCGGTAATTCCGCACGTCGGGATCCGCGAGGGGGCAGTTGGGTAACTGGCTGTTCTACCTCAATGTAGAAGCTTCGCTGCAACCCACCATTCCATAGAAAAAGGTGGGTGCAGTGAAACTACCCACCCTACGCTTACTTGTGTGGCAAGAAATTAGTTATGTTGCCGCAAACCTACGGGCCTTTTAACAAGTTCATTTCTAAAGCCATTGCGCGATCTGTGTTAGCACGTACCACTGCTATTTATTCTAGAGATCAGGAAGGCGTAGAATATGTCAGAAAACTTCTTGGCAAAGCGGCAGATAAGATGACTATACAGTTTATCCCTGATGTTGCTTTTGTACTGGATGCCGAAAATCCTGATAACACGGTCATAAAACAGGTGGAACAGGTTAAGGCGATGGGACAGGTTATCGTTGGCTTCAATATTAGCGGTATTCTTTACAATGATGTTGGGGCTAAATGCAAATTTGGTCTCAAAAGCGATTACCAACAACTTGTGAGCGAAATCATTAAGTTGTTTATGGCACAGCAGAATACTGTAGTCGTTTTAGTACCGCATGTATTTGCCCCGACTGGACGCATTGAGAGTGATCCGGAAGCATGTCGTAAAGTGTACCAATTGTTGGCAGATGAGTACCCCAACAAAATTATCTTGACAGAAGAGACGCTCGATCACAAACAAGTCAAATATCTCATCAGTCGTTGTGATTTCTTTTTGGGTTCGCGCATGCATTCCTGTATTGCTGCCATTTCACAATCTGTACCGGCAATCGGACTCGCCTATAGCGGTAAATTTATCGGTGTTTTTGATTCGGTAAAGGTAGGTGAATCAATCGTAGATTTAAGGACTAAAGATGAACAACAGATTTTGGCGAGTGTGCAGGAAATATTCAAAAAACGTCAACAAATAGCAGAAAATTTACGTGTTTCTATCCCCAAAGTACAGGAAAAGGTATTGGGATTGTTTGATGACAATAATTGGTTATAAGAAAGGATTAAAAAATATCCTGTTCCCACGTTGAAGCTTTCATGGTGAGACATAAGTATTTAAATAGTTGATTTAAAAGCTATTTTTATGGTTGGCAAGTTATAACGAAAAGAAACCCCGTTTTTTTCAAAAAACTGCTGAAAAAACTGGGTTTCTAAAATACTTTTGTGTACCTACTTAGCCAGGTAGCCAGGTAGGGTGGGTAAGCGGGCGCTATGATCTTTGACTTTATCCACGATCTATCCGCCCGCTTGCCCACCATTCTTTTCATTTCAACGCATAATTAGCCGGGTAGGGTGGGCAA
>JAAEKY010000839.1 GCA_024227235.1 Desulfobacteraceae bacterium
ATTTCTGCTGCATCTTCTTTAGCTGCATCCAGCATTACAGGTACTGGCCAGAAAGTACCATCAGCAAGTAGGAAGTCCGCACAAACGCCTTTCCAGTCTGCTTTGGTCATAAAACCATTAAGAGGGCTGAAACCACCAATACCGAGCATGATCAAGTCACCTTTAACCTGGGAAGAAATCTCAATTTTTTTGAGGCCTTCTGCTTTTTTAAGTTCTGCTTCAAGTGCTGCGCCTTCAAGCTTACAAATTACGAGGCCTTTTCCACCATGAGGGGCTACTAATTTAGACATATACTTCATTCTCCTTGTTTATGTTTAACCTTTGATAAATGTTTACACAAACATTTATCCTGAATTTTAAACTAAAAATCTTGTAAGATTTAATGATGATTGACAAATTTGTCAAGAATTTTATTAATTTATCTGTAAAATCTTCGCTATTTCATCCATTGAATCCACATTAAAATCTGCTTTCAAATCTGGTTGCTTAAAAGCTGCAAACCACACCTTAGCGCTGACAGCTGCCTGGCGGTCATAGTCAGAGTCGCCGATAAATAAAATCTGGTCTGGCTTTAGATCATATTTTGCCATTATTACCAACAATTGCTCAGGGTCGGGTTTGGGTTTTTTTACTTTTGCAGCTGTTATCACTACTTCAAAATAATCTTCAAAACCGAAATCTTCTAATACCTTTTCCATTGTGTTGGTTCTATTTGTTCCAATGCCTCTGATAAACCCATTATTCTTTAATTTCACTAAAAGCGATTTAAGCCCTTCTTCGGGTATCATATATTTAATAAATTTATGATACCCGATAGTCTTAAGACAATCATATACTTTTTCAAGATCTTTTACATCTGGGAAAAGATATTCTATGGCTTCTTTTACTGTCATCATATGAACATTGACAAACTGCTCTTCATTCAATGGCGGCTTACTAAAGTTTTGCAAGACTTCATCATAATATTTTCTATTGGCCTTAGCTGTATCAAACATCACACCATCACAGTCAAATACCACTGCTTTTATCTTTGAAATATCCATAATTAAAATTTTTAAAAAGGTTGTGGGTTAAGACTTTGGTTTTTGTTTTTCAATAAAAATTGCATACACCCTTATCGCCAATTTAGGTCTGTATTTACTATCTGTTTTAAGCGTGAGTACATCATATAGATCATCAGCCTTTTCTGATGTGCTTTTAATTTTAACCTCCCAGAATTTATCATCTCCTTTGGGTTCAATAAGTTTGGCTTCAATTCGGGAGTTGGTCTTTTGCTCCATTCCTAAAATTGAAAACTTATATTTATCAGATGGTGTAATCTTAACAACAGCTTCTAAAGTATCTCCTGGATTACCATTCAAATAAACAGATGACGGCTTAACATCAACAACTTTTTCAACCGGCCCTGTTACAATCAGCTTAAATTTCTTTTTTTCAGGATCATCTGTTTTAACCACGATAACTTTTTTCATGGTTTTTCCACCGTATCCACTGGTCTTAAAACTCACCTTTATTTTACCTTCCCCTCCCGGGGGAATTTCTCTATCAAAAGAATGTTTATCGCAGCCTCAGGGAGGCAAAACATTGGTGATCGTAAGAAGGGTGTCCCCTGTATTTTTAATAATAAACGCATGAGGTACTTTTACCCCTTCAGGTATCAACTCAAATTTAAACACAGGGTTATCTATCCAAACTTGCTGTTTTGCCACCCCCTGTGAAGGCAGAAAAAACAGGGCAAAAAATACTGCAAAAACAATGATTTTCTTTTTCATAACATGCCATTTTCTTTTAAAAAATTTATCTTATAATCATCCAAATAAAATAGGATGATTCTTTATCTTTTTCAAGCTTTATCCAAATTAATCCTTATTGAATAGACTTTTAAGTCCCTTGGTTGCTGATTCAACACTTTTGCTCGCTGAATCGACGGCCCCTTTTGCGGCATCCTGACCGGTTTGAAGCCCTGAGGCACCCAGATCCTTTAAATTCCCTAATTGTTTTAATCCGTCATTAAAAACACTGGTTACTGAATCTGCACTGATACTGTTGTAAAGAGATGAAAAAATCTGTTCAAATGCTTCTGCGGGTGTGGCGCCCTCTTTTTCTTTTCCAATGTCTTTTAGATGAATATCAGGCAAAGGGGCTGTAATTTCCTTACCCATAAGGGCTGCCATTGTCAAATGGACCTTGCCGTCTTTTACAATCACATTATTTATCACAATCTTTGTGCCTTGTTTTTTATCACCTGAGTTTGCTTTAGGTGTCGATTTTTTCTCAGATTGCGCACTTTTTTGAACATTTTTTAAAAGGGTTTGAAAATTATCAGATCCAGAGATTTTTTCATAGGTAATTTCAGGCGCAACAATTTCAATTTTATTGATGACAATTGGATTTTTAGTAATAGAGCTTTCATCAATATCCACAAAGACAGATCCCACTTTCATTGCCTGAGCGGATTTAAATCCTTTGGGATTTCCCAAAAGGAATCCTTTAACCTTTGCCTGACCTGAAAAAATAGACACACTCACATCTTTTACTTCAACATCTGTTTTTGTAATTTGTGGCCCGACAGTATTCACTGTTTTTTTAACCAGCGGCCCCAGGTTGGAAAGGGTAAAAAAAATAACAGCCGCCAACAAAACAATAACAACTCCCCCACCAATTAATAATTTTTTCATAATTTGACTCCCTATTGGATTTATAAATTTACGAATTAAAAAGTTGTTCATTTATCATAGTGCAGAGACCACTATTATGTTTTATTTTTTTCCCATCAATACTCAATACTTTAACCGCTCCTATTAATGCATTGGTTAAAATAATGTTAGGGTATGAATAGAACCTCTCTTTTGGTATTTGTTTTTTGCAGACATCATACCCTCTTTTTGATAGTATCGTCAACACACAGTTAATGGTAACACCATTAAGCACATGGTCTGATTCAGGGACCATGACTGTTTTATCATGGATGGCAAATATACTGGTTGTATTGGTTTCAGAAACCGTTTGATCCGGATTTAAAATAATGGCTTCGTCTGCTTGATTTTCTTTAGCAAAAAGCCCTGCCTGATGATAATATAAATAATTCAGTGTTTTATGGTCTGCTAAAGGAGATTGCCTGGGATGCGGGTATGTAATCAGATCCAATCCCTCTTTTTTTAAAATTTCAAGCCTGTGAATATATTTTTTGGCAAACGCCGCCAAAAATACTTTTTCCCCTTCACCAGGCTCGTCTTTTGCTATCAACAGCTTGATGGAAAGCAATTGATCCTGAAAATCATTTTCCTTTATTAACAACCGGATGACATCTTCCCAGGTCACATCCGGGGGCGCTTGAGAAAAAAGTGTTTCCCAGGAATTGTTTAACCGGGACACATGATCTTTCAGGTGATAAATAATGCCGTTTTCCACTCGAATCGTTTCAAAAAGCCCTGCCCCGTATTGAAGCCCCATACTTGTGGCTGAAATCTTTGCCTGATCGTTGTCAATAATTTTTCCATTTACCCAGGCTTTTGGTTTTATATTCATATTCTTTGATACTGTACCGGACAATGATTCCATCAATGTTTTTCCTTTATCAAGGGTTTCCTGGTACTCTTTTTGAGGGTCTGAATCATACACGATACCTCCGCCCACTGAAAAAAGAACAGTTTGGTTAACGATAGTGGCTGTTCTTATGGCAATAGAAAGATCCATGGTATCATGAAAACTGATATAGCCTATTGACCCTGTATACACGTGGCGTTTTACCGGTTCCAACTCATCAATAATCTCCATGGACCGAATCTTGGGGCAACCGGTTATAGACCCTCCGGGAAATGTGGCTTTTAAAAGATCAACAGATGTTTTATCCTTTTCAAGAACCCCTTCTACAATGGAAACCAAATGAAATACATTTTCATATGATTCAAGACGCTTATGTTCTTTAACAATGACAGATTCGTGTGTGGTGACGCGCGATAGATCATTTCTCATCAAATCCACTATCATTGTCAACTCAGCATCATCTTTAATGCTCTGGGTTAAAAAACGGCCATTTCTTTGATCTTCTTGTTTTGTTCTTCCTCTGGCGATGGTACCTTTTATGGGTCTTGTCTCCACACGCTTGCCAGCCTGTTTAATAAACCTTTCAGGAGATGTAGAGACAATTTTATGATCCCCTGCATGAATGTAGCTGAAAAAGGAGGCAGGGTTTCTTTTAAACAGATCTAAAAACAATGAATAACTATCCCCATCAAACCCGGATTCAAACCTTTGGGAAAGATTGGCCTGGTAGATGTCCCCTGCCTTTAAATACTCAGTTATCTTTTTAACTGAGGTGATATACTCAGATTTTGTAAAACTCGATTGAAATCCGGCACTATCTATTGAAAACGATTTCCTAATATTCTCTTGTTTGATTTTATCAAAAAAGGCCTGTCGAATATTTTTAATAATATCATCCGTATTATCAGGGAGGGTATCATGGGCTAAAACAGGGATACAAAGATAAGTTTTTTCTCTTTTTTTATCCCGGATAAGAATGATAGAAGGCGCATACAAGCATAAATCAGGTAGCTGAGTATCCATGCAAGTTCTGGGAAGTTTTTCAATTTGATCCTTTAAATCATAAGAAAAGTACCCAAACAAACCAGAGTTAACAGGGATATCAACACAAGTATCTTCTAATCTAAACTGATTTAAGAGTGCTTGAATAACAAGAAATGGGTCCTGCTGAAAATGAATATTTTTCCCCTGGAATGTTAAAGAAACTGTCTGGTTTTTGCTTTGTATTTCAAGCCAGGGTTTAACAGCCAGAATATGATACCGTGAGCAGTCAAGATTTGAACCGGACAATAAGAGAACCGTTCCCTTGTCATCAGCAAAGGATTGCGCAATCTGTTCAAACGATCGGTCAAGTTTTATTGTTTCCTGATGAACGCTTTTTATAAAAGGAAGATGTTTTAACCAAGCATCTATTTTTTGATCGTTCATCCGGGGACCACTCATCTTAGGAAAGGATTCATTCTCTTTTCATTGCCTATGGTCGTTTCCGGGCCATGCCCCGTATACACCTTGGTATCATCATCAAGCCCTAAAAGCTTTTCTTTGATGCTTGAAATCAAGGTATCGTAGTCTCCTCCAGCCAAATCAGTTCTCCCGATCGATCCAGCAAACAAAGTATCCCCTGCAAAAAGGTGACCTTTGGTATACAGACAAACACCTCCTTTTGAGTGCCCAGGCGTATGAATCACTTTAAGGGTAATTTCACCAAATGTTATGTCATCTCCCTCATTTAAAAGAAAGTCTGCGGGAGGGGAATTCTCTGCAGATAAACCAAACATTAAGGCAGAGTTTGATAACTCCTCCAGCATGGGCTCATCATCCGGATGAATGGCCAGCTCTGCCCCTGTAACTTCTTTCATTCTTTTATTGGCACCCACATGATCAAAATGGCCATGGGTATTGAGCAAATATTTAACTTTTAACTCAGATTTAGACAATTCCATCAGGATTCGGTCTGCATCATCTCCAGGATCAATCACAACCGCTTCTTTTGTAGATTCACATCCTAAAATAAAACAATTGGCCATAATCGGGCCCACTTCAAGTTTCTTAATTATCAAAACAACCTCCTGAAAAAATTCAAAATCAATATATATATAAATTGAACATAATTACATTGGTGATCCTTAGGCGCTATTTATAACCTTCAATGGATTTAATACGATCCAGCACACCGTTTATGAACGAGCCAGAATCCCTCGTACCATATTTTTTTCCAATTTCGACTGCTTCATTAATCGTAACACTGCAAGGAATATCTGAGCGGTTCAAAAATTCAAACGTTGCGATACGCATAATGTTTCGATCCACCACAGGCATTCTGGAAATTTTCCAGTTTTTAGAACACTTGTCTAATAAAGCATCAATTTGAGACCTATTCTCAACTACCCCATTTACAATATCCCAAAAAAAAGGTTTGACACTTTGTGTGAGCTTCTCTTCATTATTGGCACAAAATTCGATCAGATTTTTATCTGGATCAGTTTTATCCATATCTAAGAAAAAAAGTGCCTGAAGGGCAAGTTCCCTTGCCTGCCTGCGGTCGCCCATAATTTTATTTTGCCTTTTTCAAACTTTCAGAAAGATTTGCCATTTCTACAGCACCCAGAGCGACATCGAACCCTTTATTTCCTGCCTTTGTACCGGCTCTTTCAATGGCCTGTTCAATGGTTTCTGTAGTTAGGATCCCAAACATCACTGGCACATCAGCGTCAAGGCTCACTGTGGCTATGCCTTTGGAGACTTCTGCACACACGTAATCATAGTGAGTCGTCGCACCTCGAATCACAGCACCAATGCAAATGATCGCATCATAGTCACCGTGACCCAGCATTTTCTTTGCAGCTAAAGGGATTTCAAAGGCACCGGGAACTTTTAAAATAGCAATATCTTTATCCGCGGCTCCACTTCTGATAAGAGCATCTACAGCGCCATCTACCAACTTGGCTGTAATAAAATCGTTAAACCGAGAGGCAATAATTCCAAACTTTTTACCCTGGGCCTGCAGACCTGCTTCTATAATTTTTGGCATTTTTCTATCCTTTTATATAGTGACAATTTCAACTTGGGCATTTTTTTTACATATTGAGCAAATGTCCCATCTTTGCCTGTTTACACTCTAAATATCCTTGATTATGACAATTGGCTTCCACTTCAATAGGCACTTGCTCAACAACACTTAGCCCATATCCTTCAAGGCCGATCATTTTTTTTGGGTTGTTTGTAAGCAGCCGCATTTTTTTAACACCCAGATCAACCAACATCTGAGCACCAACGCCATAATCTCTCATATCTGCGTCAAAGCCCAGCTTTTCATTGGCTTCAACGGTGTCCATCCCCTGACGTTGATATTCATAGGCTTTAAGCTTATTCACCAGGCCGATCCCCCGGCCTTCCTGCCGGAGATATAAAATAACGCCATTGCCTTCTTCTTCCATCATGGCCATGGCTCTATGAAGCTGATCCTGGCAGTCACACCGCAGAGATGAAAAGATATCTCCTGTCATACATTCTGAATGCACCCGGACTAGAATTTCTTTTTTCGGATCAATCTCTCCTTTTACAAGGGCGATATGTGTCAGGTTATCCAGATCATTCTCATAGGCTATAATCTGAAATTCACCACCGACTTTTGTGGGTATGATCGTCTGAGCAGCTCTTTTGACAAAACTTTCTGTCTTAAGCCTGTATTTTACAAGATCGGCAACTGTGCAAATGCCAATACCATGTTTTTTTGCAAATTTTTCAAGAGAAGGCATCCTGGCCATGGTACCATCATCATCCATGATTTCACAAATCACACCGGCGGGTTTCATCCCCGCCAATCGGGCCAGGTCAACAGAGCCTTCTGTTTGACCGATCCGCACCATAACGCCACCGTCTCTTGCCCTTAATGGAAAGATATGTCCGGGTCTGGCAATATCATGAGGGGTTGTCTCATCTGCAACCGCCGTTTGAATAGTTGTGGAACGATCTGCAGCTGAAATACCAGTGGTCACACCTCTTTTTGCCTCAATGGAAACCGTAAAACCGGTACCGTATTGTGAAGTATTGTTGTCCACCATCATGGGCAAATCTAATTTGTCAGCAATATTATTATCAAGGGAAAGGCAAATTAATCCCCTTCCATATTTGGCCATAAAATTAATTGCCTCAGGTGTCACAGCTTCTGCTGCCATAGTAAGATCACCCTCGTTTTCACGATCTTCATCATCTACGAGAATGACCATTTTCCCGTTTTTAATATCTTCAATAGCCTTTTTTATTGTTAAATGCGGCATATCTTATCCTTCGTTTATAAAAATCCGTTCTTTGCAAGAAGCTCCATACTGATATCTTTTTTCCCATTGGGTAAAGCATCATTTTTTGAAAGACTTCCCATTAATATTCTTTTTACATATTTTCCGATCATATCGGTTTCTATATTGACCTTGTCACCCACCTTCTTTAACCCAATGGTAGTGATATCTGCTGTATGGGGAATAATACTGACATGAAAGTCCTTTTCAGAACATTTATTTATTGTCAAACTAATGCCCTCAATAGCAACAGACCCTTTTTCAATCATATCATCGGCAAGCTTTGGTCCGACATCAATCTTAATGATCACAGCATTGCTCTTGCGTGTTATAGAAGAGATAATACCTGTTCCATCAATATGTCCTGAAACCAAATGACCATCAATCCTGTCAGACAACTTCAAGGCCCGTTCTATATTTACTCTTGAGCCCATAGTTAATCGTTTAAACGTCGTTCGATCAATAGTTTCAGGTGCCATATCTACCTTAAATGCATTTTTTTCAAGGCTGACGGCTGTAAGACAAGCACCATTTACTGCAATTGAATCTCCTATTTTGGACTCAGACAGATCCAGATCACAGCCGATGTGAAGCACCTTTCCCTCTCCACTGGATTCGATCCGTTTTATTGTTCCAAAACTTTCAATGATGCCTGTAAACAATTCTTTATCCACCTATTTATCGCTGCAATCAAATAGAAACAACCCGCTACTGCAAGATTATTTCAAATACCCTTTAACCAGGATATCATTTTCAAACTGTGTGATATTCACCCCTTTGAGGTTAAAAGCATCTTTTATCAACTTTGGGCCCCTTCCTTCAAATACCGGGATGCCATCACTGCTGCCTAGAAGTTTGGGTGCCAGAAAATACAGCACTTTATTTACAATCCCCGATGTTAATGCTGATCCGGCCACCATACTCCCACCTTCTATTAGAAGGCTTAAAATTGACATCTGACCTAACTTAATCATCAGTTCGTTTAAATCAAGTCTTTGGTCTTTTAATGAGACTTCAAGAATCTTAGCACCTTTATCTTCAATGAATGCCTTTTTGTCATCAGGCACACCCGGGGCTGTAACAATAATGGTTTTCGCAGTTGAGTCTTGGGTTAATACTTTTGCATCTTTTTTAATACTTAATTGGGTATCCAGTATTATTCGGACAGGATCCTTTGTTTCAATGCCGGCTATTCTTGATGTAAGGGATGGGTTATCTGCATGCAAAGTACCTGACCCTATTAATATGGCATCCACTTCATGACGAATCTTATGGGCATAGCCCCGTGACTTTTCATTGGTGATCCATTTTGAATCCCCTGTAAAAGTCGCAATTGCACCATCCAATGTTGCCGCACACTTTAAAATCACAAATGGTTTTTTATCATTTTGGATATACCAGATAAACGCTTCGATCAAAGTTTTGGCTTCCTCTTCAAGTACACCTGAAACAACTTCAATACCATTATCTTTAAGATATTTTATGCCACCGCCACAAACATTGGGGTTTGGATCTTTACATCCTACAACTACTTTTTTAATTCCCGCATTGATAATTTTATGGGTACAAGGAGGCGTTTTCCCAAAATGGTTACAGGGTTCTAACGTAACATAGATGGTCGCATCTTTTGCTTTGGAACCTGCATCATCTATCGCTTCTACTTCAGCGTGGGCAAGACCTGCAGCATGGTGAAATCCTTGTCCAACCACTTTTGAATCTTTAACGACAACCGCCCCGACGCAAGGGTTTGGGGATGTAAAACCTTTGGCTTTTCGAGCAAGGGATAAGGCTTGCTGCATATAATCATAATCAGTCATCAGCCTTATCCGAAATCGCATTAAACTCAGCGGATTTGTCTTCTTTGGAAATCAGCCCTTTAAGTTCCTGAATAAAATCGTCCACATCCTTGAATTCCCTGTAAACTGAAGCAAATCGAACATACGCCACATCATCGATCTGTTTTAAAGCATCAATTATTTTTTCACCCACAATATTTGAAGGAATTTCACGGTCATTGGTTTCTCTTAGATCCCTTTCAATCGTATCCACTGTTTCTTCAATCTGATTGATACTAATGGCTCTTTTTTCGCAAGCTTTTTTAATACCGGTTAAGACTTTCTCTCTATTGAATTCTTCTCTACGGTTGTCTTTTTTGACAATAATGATGGGAATCTGTTCTACGCGCTCATAGGTAGTGAATCGTTGCGTACATGCCTGGCATTCTCTGCGGCGCCTGACCTCAAACTCAATTTTGCCCGGACGCGAATCAACCACTCTTGTATTCAGTTTTCCGCAAAATGGGCACTTCATATGGACCTCTTTTTTTTATGCTGAAAGCTGGACGAGTTCGACCTTGGCTTTATCAAACATGTCCAATGTCAATGGATCATGATATCCATCACTATAATAAACCGTCTTGATCCCGGCATTGATAATCATTTTAGCACAAATAGAACACGGTTGATTGGTGCAGTAAAGGACAGAACCATTTACCTGGATACCATGAAAAGCAGCTTGGATAATGGCATTCTGCTCTGCGTGAACCCCACGGCATAGTTCATGTTTTTCTCCGGATGGAACCTTCATTTGAGCTCTTAAACATCCGGTTTCCTTACAATGAGGGACTTTTGCAGGTGCCCCATTATATCCTGAGCACAAAATTCTTTTTTCTTTTACCAGAACTGCCCCTACTTTACGCCGTGTACAAGTAGAACGGCTGGAAACAAGGGTGCATATCCCCATAAAGTATTCATTCCATGAGGGTCTGTCAGATTCAAGCTCATCCATGATTTTATGCCTCAATGGTTAATGGGTATTGCATGCAAAGATCTTTTACTTTTTTACCTGTAGCTGCAACATTGGATTCATCATCTAAAACATCGCAGATAAATTGAGCAATTTTTTTACTGGCTTCCTCATTCATTCCCCTGGACGTCACAAGTGGAAGGCCAATCCTGATACCACTGGTAACAAATGGGCCACGTTTTTCATTTGGAACGGTATTTTTATTTACGGTTATCCCTGATTTACCGAGTCTGTCTTCAGCATCTTTACCGGAAATATCTTTCCCGGAAAAATCAACCAATACCATATGATTATCTGTTCCACCGGACACCAGTCTATATCCTCTTTCCATGATTACGTCTGCAAGGACTTTAGTGTTTTTAACCACTTGTTTCTGGTAATCTTTAAACGGTTCTCCAAGGGCTTCTTTAAAGGCAATTGCTTTTGCACAAATCACATGCATTAAAGGGCCGCCTTGAATCCCGGGAAAAATCTGGCTGCCAATCGCTTTGGCATATTCGTCTGAGGAAAGGATTAATCCCCCTCGAGGACCTCTAAGGGTTTTGTGGGTTGTAGAAGTAATCACATCAGCAAAGCCAACCGGGCTTGGATGAACACCTGCGGCAACCAATCCTGCAATGTGAGCCATATCCACCATAAAAAGTGCCCCCACAGATTTAGCAATCTGTGAAAAGCCTTTGAAATCAATTATTCGAGGATACGCACTGGCACCGGCTACAATTAATTTGGGTTGATGCTTTTTGGCAAGATCTTCCACCTGGTTTAAGTCTATCATCTCAGTATCAGGTGATAATCCATAATGAACAAAATCATATAATTGACCTGAAAAACTGACAGCTGCACCATGGGTAAGATGTCCTCCGTGGGACAGGTCCATGGCAAGAATTTTATCTCCAGGGTTTAATAGCGCAAAATAAACCGCCATATTGGCGCCTGACCCTGAATGGGGCTGGACATTAGCATATTCAACGTTAAATAACTTTTTAACACGTTCAATCGCAAGGTCTTCTGCCTGGTCAACAAACTCACACCCCCCATAGTATCGCCTGGAAGGATACCCTTCGGCATACTTGTTGGTTAGAATAGAGCCTTGTGCTTCCATAACTGCCATGCTGACAGTATTTTCAGAAGCAATTAAATTCAACTCGTATTCCTGCCGGTCTGATTCTTGTTCTATAATCTTTGCAATATCAAGATCTGTTTTATGAATAATTCCCATGCGCCTTATCCTCTCCAACACATTGAACCCGGATATCTCATAACCTGAAGGTTAGACCCAAAGGGTGAGTTCCTTTAAAAAATACCGTAATAGCAATATAACTATTTGATATAATGTTATTATTTAATAAACCATTTACCATCACATGAAATATCCGGGCTAATGATCTATGGCCTGAATACGCTCAAGATGTCGACCGCCCTCAAACGGGGTATCCAGCCAGGTTTGAACGAGTTCAAAAGCCAGCACATCACCGACTAATCGACCGCCGAGAACCAGAATATTTGAGTCATTATGAACCCGGCTCATCTTTGCTGAAAAAATATCAGAACAAAGGGCAGCTCTCACTTTTGAGAACCGATTGGCGACCATTGACATGCCAAGTCCGGTACCGCAAAGCAATATCCCTTTAGAAAATTGGCCATTTGAAACAGCACCCGCTACTTTTTTACCATAATCAACATAATTCACAGATGCTGCACTTTGAGTTCCGGCGTCTTCAATGCTGTATCCTTTGTCGGTCAGATAGCCTTTGATTTTTTCTTTAAGTTCAAAAGCTGCATGATCACTTCCCATGATAATGGATTTTTCAGTACCCATTTTCTTCCCCAATTTTTAAAATTTTGATTTAATAAAATCAATGGCATCCTGAACCGTGATCAGTTTTTCTGCATCTTCATCATCAATTTCAATTTCAAAAATCTCTTCCATTGACATCACCAGCTCAACGATTGTCAAAGAATCAGCGCCTAAATCTTCAATGAGAGATGCTTCCGGGATAATATCTTCAATATCAAGTTCAGGAATCTTTTGGGCGATCACTTTTCTTACTTTTGTTTCAACAGTCATGGTTTAGACTGCCTCCTTTAACTATGATTCATCTAAATCAAGATTCATTTATCTATTCTTCTTCATCAGCCGGGTCATTTACATTTCTTCCATTATAAGCGCCACATTCGGGACAGGCGGCATGAGGAAGTTTGGGTTCCTGGCATTCAGGGCATACACCCACAGTCGGCGCACTTGTTTTGTAATGTGTCCGTCTTTTTCGACCCCTTGCTTTAGAACTCTTCTGCTTTGGTACTGCCATTAATCTCTCCTAACTATATTATTTGATTTTCCATTATTATATACCAATATAATAAAACACACATATCTACCTCAAATTCGAAAAACTGTCAAGAAATTAAACGCTAATGTTTGCAAACATCTGTGAGGTTCCATATCCAAAGCAGCAAGGGTGCAGTAGCAATCATTTATATTAAACTCTTGATACTGAAAAAGATGGAATTCCACAGATGTTCCCGTAGGGTAAAAAGCATGACAAATAAACGGGTGTCTTTAAAACCCCATTACAACTTGCTCCCTGAAAATCCTGGATCCAAGCGGTTTTTGCTTTGGCAAACCTATTTTTATTGATCGCTGTCATATTTTTTATACAACATTGGGGTAAACATTGTTGCCCAATTCTATATTTTATGGTACTTAAGGGCTCGATTTTACACTATATTTATTTTATGGAGAACAAATGAAACCAATTGTCACACGATTCCCCCCTTCCCCGACCGGCTACCTCCACATTGGAGGAGCCCGAACAGCACTTTTCAACTGGCTGTATGCAAAAAAAACAAAAGGAAAGTTTGTTTTAAGAATTGAAGATACAGATGCTGCACGATCAACCAAAGAATCTGTGGATGCTATATTGGAATCTATGAAGTGGCTGGGTATGGACTGGGATGAAGGCCCTTATTTCCAAACCGAACGAACCCATATTTACAATGAATACATCGACAAATTAATTGAATCAAATTCTGCCTATTATTGTTCCTGCACACCAGAAGAAGTCAATGCCATGAGAGAAGAAGCAAAGGCCAAGGGACTAAAACCCATGTACAATGGCAGATGCAGAGAAAAAAATCTTGCAAAGGCTGATAATACGGTTGTTCGCCTTAAAACTCCTGATTCAGGCGTTACGATTGTTGAAGATGTGGTTAAAGGGGATACAGCATTTCAAAATTCTGAAATGGATGACTTTATTATTCAAAGAAGTGATGGATCGCCCATGTACAATTTGGCTGTTGTGATTGATGATTTAACCATGGGGATCAATACCATTATCAGAGGGGATGACCATTTGATCAACACCCCCAAACAAATGCTGATATATAAGGCGCTGGGTGTTGACATTCCCGTATTCGGTCATGTACCCATGGTTCTTGGCTCTGACAAATCGCGCCTGAGCAAGCGGCATGGCGCCATGTCCGTTGGGGAATACCAAAAAATGGGATTTCTGCCCGATGCCATGATCAATTATCTGATCCGCCTGGGCTGGTCCCATGGTGACCAGGAA
Source organism: Desulfobacteraceae bacterium (assembly GCA_024227235.1). Lineage (GTDB taxonomy): Bacteria > Desulfobacterota > Desulfobacteria > Desulfobacterales > Desulfobacteraceae > Desulfobacula. The sequence continues at coordinate 14,219 of JAAEKY010000839.1, forward strand.
TTCTTTGAAAAAGATGACCTCATTGATAAATTTGATCTTGAACATCTGGGTAAATCTGCTTCCATGTTTGATATGGATAAACTGATGGCTTTAAATTCCAAACATATACAGAACAAGCCGCCTGAAGAGTTAGCAGATCATCTTTTATCTCATCTGAAAGAATTGGGGATTAATGCCCAAAATGATTCTTTCACTCAAGGCGTGATTGAAACACTTCAACCTAGAAGCAAAACCCTTGTCGAAATGGCCAAGAATGCTGTATTTTATTATAAAGATGAGATGGCCTTTGATGAAAAGGCGGCCAACAAATTTTTAAAACCCGATGTTCTTCCTGTTTTACAAAAATCTACTGAGTATATTCAAGGACTTGATGCGTATACTCAAACACCACTTGAGAATGTGTTTAAAAAGATCATGGAAGAAACTGATCTTAAATTTGGAAAGATTGCCCAGCCTTTAAGAGTTGCGCTTACAGGGACAACCGTAAGTCCGGGTATCTTTGAAATGCTGTTAGCGCTCGGCAAAGAAAAAACACTGCAACGAATTAAAACAGCGATAGCATTTATTCAAGACAGGGAATAAAGGATACCTGCATATCCGACAAAACTGTCTGATGCTGAACGATCATAACTTGTGGCGTAGCCAAGTTCAACAGCCTTGGCTGCACCCAGTTTTTTACAAGCTGCGGCTGTTGCCGCAGCAGCGCCTGGGCAACACATATTTTTATGTTCCAACCCCTGGGCAATGATTTTTTGTTCATCCATTTCCATCATTGCCTTAACCGCATTCCTATCATTTTCATGCTTCACCCATTCAAGAGCTTTTTCACCTGATCCAGCCGGTATAAATCCAAAATTCGGCCCATAATGTGTCATATCTGTAGACCCAATTATTTTGATGTGTTTTAATAACTTATTGGCCTCTTCAACAACCATACTTCCAATAATGGACGAAAAAAAGGAAGGTGCCACACCACACACCACTATTTTTACATTAGGGAAAAAATATTTAATAAACGGGTACTGAAGTTCAAGGGTATTATCATCTGGGAACTTAAATGGAGATCTTTTGCGAATACTGATCGCATCACAAATTTTGTCTGCCAACTCTATATCTACTTCAATATCTCCAAAAGGTGTTTCAATAGCTCCGTATGACAGAATAAAGGGTTCTGACTGTTTATGCATGTGGGCACCAAACAATACAATAGTATCGATTGCCTTATCCGATTGTAAAGACGCAATGATTCGGCAGGCAATAGAACCAGAGTAATACCATCCGGCATGGGGAACGATTCCCCCTGTATAGCTGCCTTCAAATACCCCTTGTTCTTCTTTTAAAAACGCTTGAATGGATGATTCACATTCACGGGCTGTTGCAGGATACCAGGAACCGGCAAAGGCCATTTTTTTCTTTTCCATAATTTTCCCCCTTTTTTTTTACTTGCCAGTTTTTTCAAACACCTTAATTTTCAACCACTCTAACCAAGGGTCAAAACCTTCTTCAGTCTTGGCTGAAATCTCAAAAACAGGCAAATGGGGATGCACCTGCTTCATATTGTCTACTGCTAATTTTGCATCAAAATCAAGATATGGCAGCAAATCAATTTTATTTAATATCGCCACATCTGCCACGCGGAACATCAGAGGATATTTTAAAGGCTTATCTTCCCCTTCGGTTACACTTAACACAACTGCTCTTGCATCTTCACCAATATCAAATTCAGCAGGACATACAAGGTTCCCGATATTTTCTACGATTAAAAGATCGATATCATCACACCCCAACTGCTTTGCAGAATCGATAATCAGGTTTGCCGCCAAGTGGCAATCTCCGCCAAATTGATCGGTATTGATCTGTGTCACCTTGGCACCGGTAACTTCAAGCCTGTCTGCATCATTGGTGGTACAGATATCTCCTACAACAACCCCAACCCTTATTGCCGGCATCAATTTACCCAATGTTTTACAAAGAGTTTCCGTCTTACCCGAGCCGGGAGAAGACATCATGTTCAAAACAAAAACATTTTGCTCATTAAAAAATTTTCTATTAATATCTGCTTCAGTTTCATTTGCTTCAAGAACTCTTTTTTGAATATTTATTTCCATAATACTTCCTATGATCTATAATTATTTCTTCATACAATTTGTGTAAAAGCCTATTCAATCCACTAACTCAATGGAGGTAATCTCAATCTCCCTTCCGGTTATCATTTCTACATCTCCATCTTCGCAGAATGGACATTTAAATACCGGTCCTGTCACTTCCCAGTTATTATCGCAGGATTTGCAATGCACGGTTACGGGAATAAAATCAATATCCAGTCTTGCATTTTCCAAAGGTGTGTCCTTTGTAGCGATCTCAAAACAAAAGGTTAAACTGTGTTCAACGACGGAGGCAAGTTTTCCTATTTTCAAATTTACCTTTTCAACCTTTGGATTCCCAATATCCTGGGGAATAGAGTCTATGGCAATTTTTATCAGTTGTTCGGCAATTCCCATCTCGTGCATCGCTTTACTTCCTTATTTTTGATAATTTCAAAGCACTATATCAGTTTTGTCTTTTAGAATAAAATTCTTTTCTAAACGCTAAGAATCTGTCCTCTTTTATTGCATCTCGCATTTCTTTCATAAGATCAAGATAATAATAAATATTATGTATGGTGTTTAACCGGTATGCCAAAAGCTCCCGAGACTTATATAAATGCCTTAAATAGGCCTTGGAATAATTCTGACAGGTATAACAATTACAGTCCGTATCAATGGGTTCTTTGTCAAATCTGAATTTTGCATTGGGAATATTGATTGTTCCTTTGGATGTGAAGAGCTGTCCATTTCTAGCATTTCTTGAAGGCATAACACAATCAAACATGTCACACCCCATGCCAACCAGTTCAACCAAGTCTTCAGGCGTACCCACTCCCATGATATACCGGGGCTTTTCCTTTGGCAGCAACGGTAGCGTATGCTCTGCCATTTCATACATAATATCTTTAGGTTCGCCCACACTTAAACCACCAATGGCAAAGCCTGGAAAATCAATCTGCGTTAATTGCTGAGCAGACAGTGTTCGAAGATCTTTGTACATACCGCCTTGAATGATTCCAAATAAATTATTTAACGCACCCTTTTCCTGCCAAAAGTCAAACCCTCTTTTTGCCCACATAGTGGTCTTGTTTAATGCCTCAATCGTCTGCTTTTCGTTTGCAGGATACCCCATACACCAGTCAAGAGACATCATGATATCAGACCCCAAAATCATTTGGATTTCAACCGCTTTTTCAGGAGAAAAAAAATGTCTTGATCCATCAATATGGGACTGAAAAGCCACCCCTTCATCTGAAAACTTCGCAAGTTTTGCCAGAGAAAAAAACTGGAACCCCCCGGAATCTGTTAACATGGGCTTGTTCCAGGCAATAAATTCATGGAGACCGTTCATGTGTTCTATCACCTCACAACCCGGCCTTAAATATAAATGATAGGTATTGCCTAATATAATTTGAGCACTGCAATGATCAAGTTCTTCCACGCTGATGGATTTTACTGACCCTAAAGTTCCCACTGGCATAAAGATAGGGGTTTGAATAACGCCATGATCGGTTGTAATAGTTCCAAGACGCGCCTTTGAGATTTCAGATCCCTTCTTTTCTTTTGATTCTTTTATTAATTCAAATTCAAGCATATTTTCTATTATTCGATCAGCATGGCATCGCCATAGCTGAAAAATCGATAATCCTTATTGATGGCTTCCTGATATGCATCCAGTATTTTTTGCCGATTATAAAATGCAGATACCAGCATTAACAATGTTGATTCAGGGAGATGAAAATTAGTAATCATTGCATCCACACATTTGAACGTGTATCCGGGATATATATAAAGATCACACATACCGGTTTTGGCGTTAACTCGCCCCTTCTCATCTGAAAGGAACTCAAGGGTCCTGACACTGGTGGTACCAACGGCGACAATACGCCGCTTTTCATCTTTTGCGGTGTTAATTTGGTCTGCGCTTTTTTGTGATAAAGAAAAATATTCAGAGTGAATTTGATGGTCTCGAATATCATCTGCTTTTACAGGTACAAATGTGCCATAACC
>JAAEKY010000840.1 GCA_024227235.1 Desulfobacteraceae bacterium
ATTAAGGGCCTGAATACAGTGACTGCATTTTGGGGAAATCCAGATTTTATCAATGCATCGATATTTTCAAATGGGTCATTATTCTCAACACATAAAGAGACATAGGGGTTTTCTTTTTCACCGGTTTGATAATACCCGCCATACCAGTTTGCCTTTGATCGATTCATGGCATAAAATACATCATCCGGGTCCAGCGAATACTCTTTTTTTGATAAAACCTGAATAAATTGCCAGGCTGTCTCGCAAAAAAAATAAAATGGCTGTTGCCTGCTATTATTATAGATTGAAACCAAATCCTTAAATATCTTTTTTGCCTCTGATGGTATTGATGGAAACGCATATGTTATGGCTTTGTTTTTGCCTTTGGGGTCTCTTCCAATTAAATGGGTCTCTTTAGGATAGTTTGATGGACTTACTATATTTAAAAACAAATGATTGAGCCAGCCAGAAATTAGCCTTGCACCATTAAGCTTTCCATAGGTTAACACAATAGCGGCATCCTCCATGATATCTCGTAAGTTTGCTGAGATGCTCATATCGCCTACACTGATTTCTTTGCTCAATGCCGGCCATTGCTTTTTTTCTGCAATCTTTACAGCCTTTTCAATAACAGGGCCTGCGGTAGTCATAATCCTGTTATATTCAGACCTACCTTTTTCTCCAAGGGGAAGACTCCCATTGGCTTTTAGGACAGGATATAAGTCGATTTGTTCACAAGAAGCTGATTTTTTTTCAACCATTAAACTGCCTAAGGTATATTGTTCCAGGCCGGATATGGAAAAGGCTTCTCTGTCAATGGTTTGTTCTTCTGCATCTGGAATTTTTAAATTTAATTCTTGTTTCATGAATTCTTGAACAGGGTTCCTGAAAAACCGGATCATATCATCAAGCGTGATCTTAATAGAGTCTTTTTTGATTTCTTTTCTTTCTATAGAGCTTATAAATATTTGATCTTTGGATTTACCTTTTTCCAGGGAAAGTGCTTTTGCAATATG
>JAAEKY010000841.1 GCA_024227235.1 Desulfobacteraceae bacterium
ATCGGTTTTACCATTGTTGTCCCCAAAAGGATACCATTGCCCTTAAAAGGTGTCACCATGTATCCCAGCTTTCAAAATGGCACATTAAACTTTAAAAAATTAAGACCTGTGACACTTCCCATTTTAAAAGAATTAAACAGGGTGCCTCAAAAAACAATGTTAAAACCGATGACAAACATTAAAATGAAACAATTAACAATGGCACCCAAAGACCCTAACCTTTCTGAATTTCACACATCAGGAAAACACTATTTCAGTGGAGAATTTTTGGCAGGGTTTACCAAAGGCCACTCCTGGCAATGGGAACGAAAATGGAAATACACATCGGGGTTTTTTAGAGTAACCATTGGTGGGGGGTATGGATTTGGATTACGCGTACCCGTAAGAGCCAGAGGCGAGCTTTCTCCAACCAAAATTTATAACTATGATAAAAGAGATAAACAATTCAATGCTCAGGGAAAAATCATGGTTGAAACCCTTAATGCCGATGAAAATTATTATAAACGAACCGGTTTGAATCATTCAAAACTCTTTCGGGGTAACGAAGTGGTTCTTGAATACCAAATGGGATTTGGCTTCAAATTAAGAGCATTGTGGAAAGATCTGGCTAAAAAACCGTTTAGCGGAACAGGACTTAATTACAGCCAAAATGCAAAGCCCCCTTACGGGGCCAATTGTACCAGCTGCGGATTCCATATTCCCATACCCCCTGAAATCACCAGAACCACTCTGAATTTTTCTGTAATGACAGGCTATGTTCAAACAGGCTTCCATGTCAACGGAACCGGCAAGGCCTTTTTTACCTTTACTCCCTTGATTAATAACCAACCGACCCATGCCGTCAACCTCATGTTTGACCGGCCAGAGTATAAGACATTTAATATTAGACTCAACCCCCTTTCGCCGCCTTCTGGGAAAGATCAAATCACTCAAAAATTCGGATTTAAAATAGACAACCTTGTCTACCGCATGGGCATGTCCATTACACCGGAAGTCAGGGTTGGCGTTAGAGCTGGTTATAAGAGCTTTTCAAGATCATTTAACACTGAATGGATACAGCTGAACATGTTCAAACTGAGGATGGGAACAATTCAGCTGTATACCCATGAAGGCACAAGAAAAGACTATACCTTTAATGAAGGAATCAAAACTTTCAAAAAAATACCAGCGAAATCAAAAGATCCCCGGAAAATGAAAAAAATGCCTAAAATGAAAATTAATTAATTAGCAATCCCATGCTTTAAGGATATTTTTTCAAACATGACAACAATGCCGGCTGCAATTCCATATACAATATCGATGTCCGCATTCATGTCAGCTGAGGAATCAAAAAACAAATGGAGATCAGAAGCCATACCATCTTCAGGTTTCCAATAACAAATCAACAACGGCAGTTTGGGTAAAGGGTAGAGAACAAGACTTATATCAGATTCATAGTGATTCTCTATCCTTTTTCCGTTAAAAAGATGGATTAAATCTTCAAACAGATTTGTATATTTATCGGCAATCTGTTTAAAAGATTTTTCTGATCGCTGTACAAACAAGCCATTTTTTTCCCGGCCACCTTCAAGTTCTCTGAACGGCACCCATTGACCGGTCAAAGGAACACCTTTACAGTTTAATACATATCCTAACACAGGGGCCACTATCCATGGGTTAATATGAATATCAGAAAACATGTTACCTGATTGATCAATGGAAAATTGCTTGCCAAAAATTCTAATGGTAAGCTTTGATTTTGAAAAATCCCCCCCTACCCTTTGGGCAGCACTCTCAAGGTCACAGGATGCTATTTCTTTTTTCAGTTCACCCAACAATGATTCACGAAATTCATCAATGGGTGATTCTTTCTTTTCCTGGCCTTGATATTGATCCAAGACTTCCTGACGGATACAAGGGCAAAGGTCCAATGATTTATTCCCTAAAAAGACTTTTGAAGCAAAAGCAAGGCAGGTTTTTTCATTACATTTCTTACAATTTGATTTATCAAGAAGCTTAAATACTTCCATAGCATTGGCAAATTGAGACATAGGAAACTCCTTATTATCGTTTATTCAATATCATATTTTCTTACGCGTGAATAAAAGGTAAACAAATTTGAACGATAAAACATCACCCAAAAGGGGGATTTTTAAATTAATTCATGACGCACAGCCCATACCACAGCCTGGGTCCTATGATTGACGCCCAGCTTATTAAAAATATGGATTACATGACTTTTTACGGTATGGGGACTGATATAAAGTCTCTCAGAAATTTCACGATTTGTCTGCCCTTTCGCCATCAGGGTCAATACTTCAAGTTCCCTTTTGGTCAGAGAAAAAGGCAAAGATGCGTTGGCTTCCTTAAGCGTTTCATTCTCAAAAGATTTCAAGTTTTCTGTTTGAGAAATCTCCTCTTTATTGGATGTATCAACATCTAAGGTAACAGAAGACACCACCTTGCCATCATTACCATGGACCGGATAGGTTACCTGCTCATTTATGGGCAACCCGACATATGGACATTTCGACGGTTGTGCCTGCTGCTTGGACAGCATAGCGGCAAAAGTCATACAGCTAGCATACCCGCATTCCCCGCAATTTGTTATGGGCAATAATTTTAAAATATCGGTGACAGGTATCTTTTTAAACACTTTAAATTTCGGAACAATTTCATCTTTTCTTTCAAGTATTTCATTCAAAAAATTAATAACGCGTCCTGTAAATTCTTTCGCATGCTCCCTGTCTTTTAAAGGAGAGGCGATGCACCGTTCCGGATAAACAACACAATGAACATCATCAAACATAAACCGGATCAAATCAGGCGTTTCATGGAGTTCTGCACCTTTGGCAACCGCATTGATATAGGGAAACAAAAAAGAGAGATCATTTTCAAAATGAAACATGACCATAACAGAAGATCCGCCATCTGATCCTGGTTTGGCCATGGGGCCATCCATAAAAGTATAAAAATTATGAAACCCTATTTTCTGCATAAAAATGAGATATCATAAGACATTGTCAAAAACAACTGATCACAGGCATGAATTATTTTGGATTAATCGCTTATTCTTGGTCTATGTTAAAGAACAGGATTAAAACCAAGAAGGGATACTTGTACAGTATCCCTTTAACTTTAATGGACATATTATATTAAAGACTTCTCAATAAGGCCTTCATCATTTAAAAAGTAACAATGCCTTTATATTATTATTTTAAAGCGATAGAACGTTTCAATAATTCCATAGCCTCATTGCTATCTTTTTCTTCTGTTAAATCAAAAATCGATATTTTTTTCCCGTCGATAAACACATCGGGGTTGCTTAGTATTAAATCGATTTGACTCTTAGAAAAATGTTCAGACAGTTGTTTACCAAATGAAAAATCTAATGGTGCCTTTATTTTTGAAGGCTGTGAAAAATCCGAGTTATATCTTATCAGTTCCACCAACCCTTCTACCGGTCCAGCTGACAGGTGAGCACCATTCATTCCCTGCGAAACTTCTGCCAAACCAAGGTTAATCATATTATCTAAGAACAATTTTCTTAAACTATTTTCTTTGGCATCCAGTGGATTCGTAGAACCAATAAAATCATTTCGAGCCTTTGACCAGTTCAGATCACCGATCAAATTAAATACGATTATGGACCTTCCTATATTAGTAAAATGAACCAATTGCCTTGGATGAAACCCATTAACCAAATAAACCATTTTATCATCCAATTTAATTTTCTCGCAGTATGTACCCCCTGCCAATTTAATATTTTTAGAATTTTGCCATAAAAAATCAAGAGATTCTGCATTAAAATCTTTATACGTATTTAAAAATTCAAAACCGCCCAGGATTTCGCTTTCTGAAAATTTAACCCCAAACTGTGCTTCAAATTCATTTTGTGCTGAGTCTGAAATGTTCTCTATGGCATTACTTGCAATTTTATTTATCACACCGTAATGATTGGCAATGATATCATATTCTTTTAAATATTCAGCAGAAAGGGCTCTCACTGATTGTATCTTTAAATTAAATTTATCAATCTGTTTAAAAACAAGATCTAAAATATCTTGAATTTTTATTTTGTCATTTGCCAGGGTGACTTCCGGTTTAATAAAAAATAGAAATTCATTTTTACACTCTAAAGCAGGCTCGCCCTCATAGATGTGAGAATGCATTATCTTTGATTCCTGCGCTTTTTTTACTTTGTCAAGAATTTGAGATTGTAATTCCATTTTTTATGTTCTCTCCTCTATAAAAACATTAAATTAAATTTTTAGTCTTTATCCAAAAGTTTGCAAATATATTTCTTTCAGTTCAGTGAATAGCTGTTTGTTAATTTCCTATTCGCTTACTATGATATGGTACGCTTAAATAAATAATACTTATCATAAAATATACTAAAATTGTATACAAACTCCAGAAATTTTATCAGTGTTTAATATTTTCCAATGAATATCACCATTCAATAAGAATATCATACAGAATTAATATTTAAATTTTTCGTTTTTTGCTTGGATAAATCGAAAGGGTTTTCATAAGAACTTTTGGTGCTTCTTACGAATCTTGGACGCACAGATCGGTCTAAAGATTGAAAGCAGGGCCCTATTACAGACCCTGCCCAATGAAAAAAAGTTCTAAATTCTGATTTTTCTTTTTATTCCTACCAAGGCCAGAAGAGCGAAGCCAAGCAAAGGCAAGGAAGAGGGGATAGGCACTGGCGCACCGACAGCAGCTGCTGCAGTTTCAAATATAATTTCATGCCCGATAGATGATGGATGAAAATCATCTATCCAGAACAGTTCCTGCCATTCAGGACTTCCAATGGGGTATCCGTTAAACATTGTAAATGCATCAATAAAATAAATGTTTGCATCTGTATTTGTCGATTCAAAAGTTGATAGTATACTTTCAAATGTTGTGTTAAACTCTACCGTGAACCAGGTTGCAATAGCGGAGTCACCGGCATCTATTACCTTTGGTGTGCTCCCTATATCAGGAAGGTTGGCCACAAGAAAATTCCTTGCACCAGCTGAATAAAGATTATCCAAGGCATTGCCAACATTTGTAGCAGCTTCAAAGGGACTCCTGCCAAAAGATAAATCATTTGCTCCTGCCCAGACACTGACTAAGGTATCGGGGGCAGGTAAAAGGGGTGCCACTAATGGTATAAATTCAGTAAGCTCCCATTGAAGGCCATATTGAGTTGGATCACCAAGGTTTTCTACTCCTGAGGTTGCTCCGGCAAAAGCAAAATTATAAAAATTTGTGACACCCAGATGGCCTGCCAACATTTCATTCCATAATGGGCCGTCTGTATAACGGTCTACATTTCCAGTGTCTGAAAGACTGTCACCAAAGACAACAAAATTATTAAAAGGCGCTGCACTACTGCTCAGTGGTAACCCAACGCATAATAAGAACACAAAAACAATAGACAGTAATCTTTTTTTCATAAATCATCTCCTTTTTTGACTAAAAAAGTTATAAAAATTCCAGCTTTTTTAGGGTTATATAAATAAATATTCATTTGAAAATAATGCAATAATTGTTCCGACTATAGACCTTATTTGGAAGAATGAACACAAGCGGTTAATATTAAACAAGATTTTTTATA
>JAAEKY010000842.1 GCA_024227235.1 Desulfobacteraceae bacterium
AAAGCCATAATCTTCTAAGAAGCTCCTGGTACTCTTCCTAATGTATATTTCATCATCAATTATCAGTATGGTTTTTTTAGGAGTACGACCAGTATTATTGAATTTACTATTAATCATTTTAGAATATTCTGAATGACATTTGAAAGTCCATCCATGGATAGAGGTTTTTTAATAAATTTGCTTATTCCTGCCATATCAATTTCTTTTAAGTCAACTGCTTTTGCATAACCACTTAAAAGAATGATTGGGATAGTTTTATTGATTTTTTTCATTTGCTTGGCAAGCTCAACACCAGTGATGTCAGGCATTGTCTGGTCTGTAATCACAATATCTATATTTTGATGCTGCGCTTTAAAAAAATTTAGTGCTTCAGGACTTGAAGAAAAAGCTTCAACTTTATAATTATTTGCCTCAAGGCTTTTTTTACACATTTCTACAATATCTTTGTTATCATCAATAAGCAGGATTTTTTCACCTGCTATTTTTTTTTTAATATTTGTTTTGGGCCTCTTTATTTCGTTATTTATCTTTGAATAATCAATTGGAAGAAGAATTGTAAAAGAAGTTCCTTGTTCTGGATCACTCTGAACAAAAATCTCACCGTCATAGCTTTGTACAATATTATACACAGTGGCTAGCCCGAGCCCTGTGCCTTTTCCCTCTTCTTTAGTTGTAAAGTAATGATCAAAAATTCGCTCCTGTGTTTTATCATCCATTCCATTGCCTGTATCTGTAACTTGAAGTTCTATATACTTGCTTAGAGTCAAATTAGAGTGTTTGATTAATTCTTCTTTTGATAATGAGACTTCTTTTAGAGATATTGTTAGTTCGCCACCAGTTGTTTCCATTGCATGGAAAGAATTAGTGCATAAGTTCATTATAATTTGGTGTATCTGTGTTGGGTCAGCGTTAACATGTCCACAATTTCTGTCAACCTTATCTGTTATTTTAATTGTGGATGGTATAGATCCTTTCAGGAGTTTGATCACTTCTTTTGCAACTGGATGAATTCTAATGGGTTTTTTCTCTTCTATGGTACTTCTATTGATGGAGAGTATCTGGTTGACAAGATCAGCAGCTCTGTATGCTGCTTTTTGAATTTTTTCACTGTATTTATATATTTTGCTGTCAGGTTCAACATCCATCATAGTCATTTCTGAATACCCTAAAACAGGGCTTAAAATATTATTGAGATCATGGGCAATTCCACCTGCCAAAGTTCCAATAGCTTCCATTTTTTGGGAGTTTTTTAATTGCTTTGCAAGATGATTCCATTTCTGTTCTGCTTCTTTCTTTTCAGATATATCCAACAGAGAAACTGTAATTTTGTCAATTCCAGGCAGAACCGCGATTGTTGCATAGGTATGTTTTTTACTTCCATCTTTATTGATCAATATAATCTCATGTTGGTCAGCCTTGTACTGGCTGTTTTTATTCCTTTGACCATCATATTGGATTATTACATCTTTATGCTCATCAGCTACAAAAGCATGCCACTTTTTTTTCCATTCTATTTCAGATTTTTTGAGGCCTACTATTTTACAAAATTTAGAATTTACCATGGAGATTGTATAGTCAGGTTCTAAAATTACAGCAGCTGTACCAGTATATTCAAATATTGCCTTATAACGTTTTTCACTTTCTTCAAGTTCTTTAGTTCTTTCCTTTACAAGTTCTTCCAGGCGTCCCTGGTAAATTTTGTTTTCTTTTTTAAGCTGGCTTTCTGTAAGGCTTTTTGTGACAGAATGGTAAAGGACATCCATATCTTCAATGGGTTTTAAAATATAATCTGATGCGCCAAGATGCAAAGCTTCAACTACAGAAGAGATATTGCCAGTTCCTGATGCAACAATCACAGGGGTATCAGGAGATTTTTTTTTGATAATGTTTAGTACTTCAAGCCCGTTCATTCCAGGCATTCTTAGGTCAAGTAATATCAAGTCAATTTTATTGGAATTGAATATTTCAAGCCCTTTTTTCCCATCCTCTGCTTCAAAAATGGTGAAGCCAAAATCTTCAAGGTATGCTTTAATACTTTGCCTGATATAGTATTCATCATCAATAGTTAAGATAATTTTATCTGTAATGCTATCCATCCAGAGTATTTTATCCTTTCAAGCATTTTTTAATCATGCG
>JAAEKY010000843.1 GCA_024227235.1 Desulfobacteraceae bacterium
AAAAGGAGTGAACTGGTTAACAATACTATGTGACGATTTAATTGATCAATTAGGCGGAAGAATTAATTTGCAGGAAACTCTTGGCGAAGAATTTCCTTTTTTTGATTATAAAGGAGGCACCCTGATCCAGGCTGGTCCATATCCAGAAATCGGTGATATTAATCGCAAAAACATCCCTATACATTACAAAAAACTTGCTAAAGTTCTCAAGCCGATTCGTGTAAATTATAATGATTCTTATCTACAAGCTCCGGATCCAAATGACAATAAAGCAGTAACAAAAAAATGGTTCAATCGCTTTGATTAATGCCTGGACTAAACATTTTATATTTCAAGGCGTTGCTGACATCATATTTAGAGGACGTAATTGTGAATAGCACAAAAAAAGATAAGTTTATATCGGCCCAAGGCAACTTATTGATCAGTAAAAACCCACAGCCTGAGGAACCAGACGGACATTTATTTTTGATTGTAAACCATACTCAGGAAAATATGATAGGTATTGGAATTCAGAGACGCTCAACAACAATGACATTTCCTATGGTATTAAAAATGTAAGGAATTGAACCCCCAATGGAAAATGAAAACGAGTTTGATAACTATCCTGTATATCTTGGAGGACCAAATCCTGAAGGGGGGATATATATGATTCATACTCAAGACTATTCAGACAAGAGTACCCGGCATGTTTATGGAGACGTTTATATGTCGAACAGCCCGGACACTTTTAAAAACTTAGTATCAGAATCAAAACCCAGAAAGTGGTTGGTTGTCCACGGTGAAGTTTTTTTTAATCCTGGAGCTATAGAATTATTAAAAAAAGATCCTGAGTGGAAAGTTATCGAACATGATGAAGATATGATATTTGAAGGTATAGGAGAAGAAGAATGGATTGGTTATCGCTGGTCCGATGTAAGGTGGCAAAGAGCCGCAAAAAAGGTTGGAATACTAAA
>JAAEKY010000844.1 GCA_024227235.1 Desulfobacteraceae bacterium
CGCCAGTTAAGAACACAAAACGCAGAAAAGCGTCAGAAGATTTCAAAACACCAAAAAAATCCCTAAGAACTTCACGGTTTTTAGTCGCCCTCTCAACATCATCAATATAATTGACAATGGGTTTATCATATTCATCGATGAGAATTACCACTTTTTGTTGAGTTTTTACCGAGATCTTTTTAATTAACTCGAAAAATTTGTCCTTAACGAAGGTGTTTGAAAGGACAATGTCATATTCTGCGGCAATATTATCTAAAAAGGACAATAATGAGGCTGTAAATACTTCGTCAGTCGTGTATGAAATATGGTTGAAATCAATTACAATAACTGGATAAGACTGCCAGTCAATCTTATCATAGATATACAATCCCTGAAACAGGGCTTTATTGCCGGAAAAGATTTCAGATAACGTCGAAACCAGCAAAGATTTTCCGAAACGGCGAGGGCGGGAAAGAAAAAAATACTCGCCCGATTCAATTAAGTTGGCAATGTGACGAGTTTTATCCACATACACACAATTATCTTTGATAATTTTAGAAAAGGTTTGAATACCGATGGGTAATTTTTTCATAATCAGTTATTAAGGAGTGACGCAGAGCGTCACGGAAGGCATTCCCAAACAGAGTTTGGGAACGAGAAAAAA
>JAAEKY010000845.1 GCA_024227235.1 Desulfobacteraceae bacterium
AAATCGTGCCTCATCTATCAGTAGTTATTCGATTATTTGGATTAAACTTAGATCTGTAATAAGGTGAACAAAAACTTGGCTCATGATTAGGACAACTATCTTTGACTTATAAGAATCAACGATTATTCTACAAATAGTTGGTAATAAAAGGGCAGAATTTTAAAAATCCTACCCTCTAATTTAGTTATAGAATGGAATATTATTTTCTTCTTTTTAATCCCGCCAAACCAATAAGACCGGAACCAAGTAACCAGATAGCACCCGGCAAAGGTACTGGTGCATATTCAATAATGTATCCGGCTGACCAAGTGCTATTAATATCATTCCACTGGCCGCCACCGGTGTAAGCAAATTGAATAAAGTCTTCATTAGCGCCACTACCACCATTGTTTGGCTCTCCAGACGCCCAATTGTCCCAGGTCCATGCCTCGCCGGTAATCCATGTCCAGGCGCCATTATTGGCTGCTTGATACCCGCCGATAAAAGAATGCGTAATTGAAAAATTTGACCATACAAATGAATTCTCATCCGCTGACGTTAAAGTGGCTAAGTAGCCTTCAATGCCGTTGTGGGTTCGATTCCCGGCATTTATAAAAGCACTTTCCCAAGTATACCCACCGGAAATATAATCATAATAGTGCACATTCCCGCTCCACTTAACAGGTGTAGCGCTGGCAAGACCACTCACACTCAATAATAACACAATAGCAACCATTACCAGATATTTTTTTTGACTGAATAACTTAGAAACCATTTTTTTTGCTCCTTTTTTCAAAAAGTTCTTTTTTGTCTTTTGAAAATATGCAATTTTTATACCATACTGATTATATCTATTTTTTAGTTTCCTGTTTTTCCTTATGATATCAGTTTGGTAGGATTTTTTTTTAAAAATGTAATTAAATTTATAAATGAATTTATTAAGAACAAGAAAAAAAGTTCTAATAATTATGTAATTTTTGTAATAAATTAGGAATATTATTTCCTAAAAGTTTACCCTAAGTTTTAAAACAATAAAGCTTGAAATAAGCATGGTATATTTTTAAATAACATCAGCATACGATATCTAAATTAGAAAACTTCAGACTCAAAGATATTTACAAAAGTCTTGATCTACTGCGTACTCTATAAATCAACTTTATGATCTATTGATTTTCTTGTAATATATTGGATATCACCGCTAAACCCTATAATTAATACTATTGATCAATCAAGCTTATTTCTAAGGAAGGGCTAAAAAGAAAATGGTACCTGGTTTGGCACCGGACATAAAAAAAGAGAGTCCCATTTTAATCAATGAATCTCTCTTATTGCTTATTAATGGCGGAGAAATAGAGATTCGAACTCTAGATAGGTAACAACACCTATACTCGCTTAGCAGGCGAGCGCCTTCAGCCACTCGGCCATTTCTCCGTTTTTAATTGTGTGGCGGAGGAGGTAGGATTCGAACCCACGGAGCCTTTCGACTCAACGGTTTTCAAGACCGCCACTTTCGGCCACTCAGTCACTCCTCCGAAATCAACCTGGAATTTATATCATCTTGTCCAAAACAGGTCAATACTTTACTTATGATTTAATAAAACATTCTTAATTATTGACAGGAAGAATAGTTGAGCTATATTAAAAAGTTTTAGGTTAACCAAATATACAGGAGATTTTTCAATGAGACAGAAAATAAGATTTGAGAAGAATGCTAAAAGCAGGACTTTGACGATTTTAGAATCCAGTGAAGTAGACCCTGGCGTTGTGATGCCACTTCATGAAGAAGATTATAATCTTGATAATATGATTAAAGCATCCAAGGAAGGCGTCCAGGCGTTTAGTAAGGTATTAAGAAGGCGAAGCTTTTTCCCTGCTGAAACTCTTTGTGTAAAGCTTTATGAGAATACCATTAAATTTTTTAAAAGTGATGAACCCCAGAATATTGTTATTGAATATGATGATGCAGAGGCCTTCCCAAAAGAAGAAGAATTCCATTTGGAAGATGAAGATGTTGAGATTGATAAAATTTTAGAGGAAGATGGGACGACAGATGATGATGAGATTAAAGAAATAGATGCCAAAGACGATACCCCAAAATTTACCCCTGAAGATACTTCTGAACACGAAAATTAGAGTCAATAATGAAACAACAAATTAAAAAAATCGTTCTTGATGCAGCAAAAAAAGCATTTAAAAATGGCGTGTTGCCATCGGATGAAATCCCTGAAATGGAAATTGAAGAACCTCGACATCAGTCCCAAGGAGATTACGCTACAAATTTTGCAATGGTTTCAGCATCACTTCAGAAAATGGCGCCACGGAAAATTGCTGATAGTCTTGTGTCTCAAATTGAGATCGGTGGTTGGGTTGAAAAAGTTGAAATTGCCGGCCCTGGATTTATAAATTTTTTCCTTTCCAAGGAGGCCTGGCATCCAGTCGTTGACAAGATCCTTGGCCAGGATAAAAGATATGGCGCTTCAACGATTGGTAAAAATGAAAAAGTACAGGTAGAATTTGTTAGTGCAAATCCAACAGGCCCTTTGCATGTGGGGCATGGAAGAGGTGCGGCCGTTGGAGATTCTGTAGCAAACATCCTTTCTTTTGCCGGATTTGATGTTCAAAAAGAATATTATATTAATGATTCAGGCCGACAGATAAGAACACTAGGAACATCCGTATATTTAAGACTGATACAAAAGACGGGTAAACAGATTGATTTTCCGGATGAGTGTTATAAAGGCGATTATATTAACGACCTGGCTGATCAGATCCTTGAGCAAGAAGGAAGTTCATTTTCTCAAAAAGATGAGGGCGAGGCTATTTCCACATGTGCAAAATTTGCAGCAAAGAAAATCCTTAACAGCATAAAAGAGGACTTGTCAAGGTTTGGTGTAACCTTTGATCAATGGTTTAGTGAACAAAGCCTTTATGATACCGGCAGAGTTCAAAAAGCGATAGATGATTTCAAGTCAAAAGATCTTATTTATGAAGAAGATGGGGCGCTCTGGTTCAGGACTCAGGACTTCGGAGATGAAAAGAACAGGGTGGTCGTAAGGAATAATGGACTTACCACATATTTTGCTTCAGATATTGCCTATCATATGGAAAAATTTGAGAGAGGGTTTGACAAGGTTATTGATGTCTGGGGAGCAGATCACCATGGATATATAAAAAGAATTGATGCGTCTGTGGTCGCATCTGGCAGAGAAAGCCAACAATTTGAAGTCATTCTGGTTCAATTGGTGAATCTATTAAGAGGGGGAAAACCGTTTCAGATGTCCACAAGGGCAGGAGAGTTTGTGACATTAAAAGATATTGTAGATGAAGTGGGTAAAGATGCGGCAAGATTTATGTTTTTAAGCCGAAGTTATGATTCGGGCCTTGATTTTGATCTTGAACTTGCCAAACAGAAAAATTCTGATAACCCTGTTTATTATGTTCAATATGTCCATGCAAGAATCACAGGTATCCTCTTAAAAGCAAAACAAGAAGGGGGTATTCAGGATATTGATTTTCAAAAAGGTAAACATTTAGAATTGTTGAATACTATCGAAGAAATTCAACTGCTAAAAATATTAAATGCGTTCAAAGAAAATGTTGAAAAAAGTGCAAAAACACGCCATCCTCATGTCATTTTTACCTATTTAATGACGCTTGCATCAGCGTTCCATGGATATTATAATAAACATAAAGTTATTACAGATGATCGTCAGCTAACTTTGGCTCGATTGAGCCTTGTCCTGGGTGTAAAAAAAGTGATTAGGAACGCCTTAACGTTACTTGGGGTTTCGGCGCCAGAGAGAATGTAATAAAAATGATATCCTTTAAAGGGATTTTAAAATATTTAATTTACATATTTATTGCTGCTTGGATGTTTTTATTAGGTATCATGGTTGGTCGTGGTACTTCTCCTGTGAAATTTGATACAGATAAATTTCAAAAAAGGCTTGAAATTATCGCCAGTGAATTCGGAGAAAAAAAAGACACCCAGACCCAGAAAAAAATAGATTTAAAGTTCTATAAAGTCCTGGATCAACCTGCGGCTGAAGAAGAATCGAGTTCGAGAAAAAAGTCAATGGAAATCATCCCCAAAAAAGAAAAAATATTAACAACAGATGTGATTCCTTTAAAAATCAGCAGAAAAAAACTGACATTGAAAAAAGGAACATTGAAAAAAGGAACAAATTCAAAAAGATCATCTGTTGAAATAAAAGGTGCATTAAAACTCAAAAACAAAAAATCATCTGAAATTAATGTGAAATCAGCCAGTTTGAAAAAAACTAAACCCGCTGAACAACTCACCCTGAAAAAGAGTGTAAAAGGCAGATACACCATTCAGGTTGCTGCATATAAGGATTTTAAAGATGCAGTTGCACAAATGGCAATTCTTGAAAAAAAAGGTATCTCATCTTATAGAGAAAAAGGTAAAAAAGATGGTGTTAACTGGTATAGAATCAGGATCGGTTCATTTGCAACCTTTGGTGAAGCCAGAAAATTTAAAGAAAAGTTGAATAAAGCCAAAATAAAATCGATGATAATTAAAAAGGATACGAATGAAGATATCAAAAGATGAAGTCGAAAAGATTGCTCATCTTGCTCGATTGGAGATTGATGATTCACAAAAAGAAAAAATGGCTGAGCAGTTAAGTAATATTCTACAATATATTGATAAATTGAAAGATGTTGATGTCGAAGGTGTTAAACTATCTTCAGGCGCGGCTTTTATGAATAATGTGTTAAGACCTGATGTGCAAAAGGTGTCACCAGGTCCGGATGTAACGCTTGCCAATGCACCTCAAAGAGACGAGGATTTTTATGTCGTCCCAAGAGTTGTGAAATAATTATTGTTGGAGTGACTTGCGATATTCACAATCCAACCAGAAGTTACAACGAACTGTCTTTGATAGCTGATGAACTTTTGTGATTTGCCAAAGAATGAAGGATAATACCCAATGGAATACCATGAATTAACGATTGAAGGTGCCAAGAAACACCTTTTAGAAAAGAAACTGTCTTCTGTTGATTTAACATCTGCGCTGCTGGATCGGATTGAAAAATTTGATGATGGTATTGGTGCTTTTATTACGGTTGATAAACAGATGGCTCTTGAAGAAGCTGAAAATGCTGATAAGGATATTGCTAATAATAAATTTTCTACATTAACCGGTGTGCCCATTGCATTAAAAGATCTTTTATGCACTAAAGGGATTAAAACCACATGCGCATCTAAAATTTTGGATAATTTTGTCCCCCAATACAATGGAACTGTTGTTCAAAAATTAAAAGAAAGTGGCGCGATTATAATTGGGAAAACTAATTTAGATGAATTTGCCATGGGATCATCCACTGAAAATTCTGCGTATAAAAATACGACAAATCCCTGGAATAAGGCATATGTACCCGGTGGTTCCAGTGGCGGTTCTGCTGCAGCTGTGTCTGCTCAGTTTTGTTGTGCAGCTCTTGGGACAGATACGGGTGGATCAATCCGGCAACCAGCTTCCCATTGTGGTGTTGTTGGACTTAAACCGACCTATGGCAGAGTATCCAGATTCGGCTTGGTCTCTTATGCCTCTTCGCTTGATCAGATTGGACCGATCACAAAAGATGTAAAGGATGCGGCAGTGTTGCTCAATGTTATATCCGGAAATGATAAAATGGATTCAACCAGTGCAAAGGTTGATGTGCCGGATTTTACAAAAGCCATGGATCAGTTTGAAAAAGGCTCTTTAAAAGGTTTGACAGCAGGGATTCCTAAAGAATACCTGTCTGTTGAAGGGATTGATCCCGAAGTTGAAAAAGTATTTAATGAAGCCAAATTGATTTTCAAAGATTTGGGTGTCCAGCTCAAAGAGATCTCTTTACCGCATACGGATTATGTTGTGGCCGCGTATTACATTATTGCGCCATGTGAAGCCAGCTCCAACCTTGCCCGATTTGATGGTGTAAAATACGGTTTCAGAGATACCTCCTCTGATGATCTCATTGATATGTATAAAAAAACCAAATCAAAAGGGTTTGGCCCGGAAGTTCAAAGAAGAATTATTATTGGAACCTATGCGCTTTCAGCAGGCTATTATGATGCGTATTATGGAAGAGCATCACAAGTTCGGACACTCATCATGGAAGATTTTTCAAATGCCTTTAAATCCTGCGATTTTGTTCTGTCTCCTGTAGCGCCCGCACCTGCATTTAAAATTGGCGAGAAGGTTGATGACCCCTTAACCATGTATTTAACTGATATTTTTACACTTTCTGCCAATATGGCTGGGATTCCTGGCATTTCCATCCCTGCTGGATATGCATCAAATGGACTCCCCATCGGTATCCAGATGATGTCTAACCGCTTTGACGAAATGTCCCTTTTAAGAGCAGGATATGGATTTGAAAAAACCATCCAACTGAATAAAAAGTTTCCAAATCTTTAAACGCAAAGGAGATCAGGTTTGTCAACAGTGCAACCCCAAGGGGAAAAATTGAGAAAGGCGGTTAAATGGATTTCAGAAAAAAGGAAACAAGATCCTGATATCAACCCGAATAAATTGGTTGATGAGGCAAGTTTCCAATTCGATTTAAGCCCAAAAGATTCCGAATTTTTGTTAAGGTTAGTTAAAGATGACGACCGTCAGAATCCTGCCTGAAATTTTATCGAATCAGATTGCAGCAGGAGAGGTCGTGCAAAGACCTGTTTCTGTTGTAAAAGAGCTTGTTGAAAACAGTATTGATGCCTTGGCTACCAGTATTACTATTGAAGTTGTAAAAGGGGGGAAATCCCTTATCAGAGTTTCTGATAACGGTGTCGGGCTTTGCAGGGATGAGGCGCTCTTATCCATAGAAAGATATGCCACAAGCAAGATTTTTGAAAAAGAAGATCTTTTTTCCATTTCCACAATGGGCTTTAGAGGAGAAGCGCTGCCATCAATAGCGTCTGTATCAAAATTTACCTTGATAACCCGAACAAAAGAGTCCGATATCGGAACAAAAATTGAAATTATCGGTGGGAAAATAAGAAATGTATCTGATACGGGGGCGCCCGTTGGAACTATGGTGGAGGTTAAACAGCTTTTTTTTAATACACCGGCCCGAAAGAAATTTTTAAAGTCTGATAACACGGAGATCAGTCATATTGCTGATGCCATATCCGGCATGGCCCTTGGGCATTCTCATATTCAGTTCAGGTTATTTTTAAATAATAAGTTGCAAAAAAGTTTTTCTTCTTCCCAGGACCTGTTTCAAAGGTCTGTCAGTATTCTTGGAAAAGATACAGCAGATAAATTATATACGCTTGAGTTTTCAGAGGCATCTATCCATATATATGGATATTGCACGAACCCTTTAGTTACCAGAAGTACGTCCTCAAAGATTTTTTTGTTTGTGAATAAACGTCTTGTTTATGACCGGGGACTTATATCCGCCATCTTTAGAGGATATAAAGGCAGGGTCATGAAGGGCAGGTTTCCTTTAGGCGTCTTTTTCATCGATATTGCGTTTGATCAGGTTGATGTCAATGTGCATCCTTCTAAAAAAGAAATTAAATTTTTTAATAGCCAAGACGTATATCAGGCAGTGTCCGGAACCATCAACAGTGCATTGACCCATGCACAGGAAAATATTTCAGCATATTCAAGCGCGCCTATAATTTCCGATGCAGTAATAAAAGAACCGATTGAAAAATTTTTATCTTTTGGCAAAACCCGTTGCTCTGCTCAGATAAATACAGACCGAATAAATACAGACCAGACAAATATAGACCAGACAAATAAGGTAGAGCAATCTGTTATGGATTGGCCGTCTATCCCAGCTAAAGATATAAAGGATGAGGTCCAAGCGCAGGCGGCCAACGAGGGTTACACTCATGCTATAGGGTTGACAAGTGATGTGAAAATTGTAGGGCAGGTCATGGGAACGTACATTCTTGCAGAATCAAAAGAGGGGCTATTTCTGATTGATCAGCATGCTGCCCATGAAAGAATTATATATGAACAGCTGAAAACCAGATATGACTCACTTCAGGTTCAAAGTCAGAATTTGGTTGTGCCCGAAACCCTTGAATTAAATTTTAAGGAAGCAGATTTCCTTTTAAGTATTCTGGATGATTTAAAGGCATTTGGTTTCATTATCGAACCCTTTGGAGAGACAACTTATATCGTAAAATCTGTGCCCTCAATCATGGATGCAAAAGAGACGACACCCGTTATCATTGAAATTATTGAAACAGCCATGATTAAAAAGAATAGATTTTCAAAAGAGGACTGGCTTGAAAGATGTTTAATTTTGATGGCCTGCCATGGTGCCATCCGCGCAAATTTAATCTTAAGTCAGATAGAAATTGAAAAATTATTAATCGATCTTGAGCAATGTGAGAACCCACGCCATTGCCCCCATGGTCGTCCGATCATGATCAATTGGAATAAACACCAGATCGAAAAGCTGTTTAAAAGGGTTGTCTAAGATTTTATCATGGTATATAAGTCTTTGATTAAACAAAATATTACAATTTTATACTTGTTTGTATAAATATCTGATTGTATACAAGATTTAGATATTTTTGAAGACTATAAAAATTAGATTACTAAAAAAGATTAAGATCAGCAGCACACATACCTTGTTGCATGTTTGAAAGTTTAATAAAGGAGTAAAGATTTTGGAAAACAACACCAAAGGATTTAAAAAAAGTATTCTTATAGTATTTTTGTCTATGTGTTTTATCATTATTGCCATACCAGGCCTTTGTGAAAACGCAAAAAAAGTAGCAGTCATCCCTTTTAGCATGAATTCTGCCCAGGATTTAAGTTTTTTACAGAACGGCCTGTTTGACATGCTGTCATCCAGGTTGTCAGATCCGGGGAAAGTAGATGTGTTGGACCGGGAAACCGTTGATAAAGTCATGATAAAGGCTAAAGAATCGGATGCAGTCAAAGGAGCGATTAATGAATCAAAAGCCAGGATCATCGGGGCGAATATGGGGGTTGACTATGTCTTGTTCGGAAGTTTGACCAATTTTGGAGACAGTATCAGCCTGGACACAAGTATGGTGGATATTACCGGAAAAAAAGAGACATTAACTTTTTTTAAACAAAGCAATACCATGGGGGATGTGATTCCCATGATCAACACTTTTGCAGGGGACATTAATTTAAAGGTGTTTAACCGTAATATTTCCAATGAAATGTATGCACGGCCTCAACAACAAGCCCCTCAGGCACCCGGATCTTTTCAGAGTATGGACGAAGCGGCAGGCGATAACGGATCAGGGTTTGTTGACCTTCGGAATGCTGGCCAAAAGGGGTTTACGACCTATTTAAAATTTAAAGGCCAAATCAATGCCCTTGCTGCGGGTGACCTGAATAAAGATGGGCTTGTTCAGGTCGTGGCTGCCACAGATTCCCAAATTATAATCTATACACTTAATGGCAACAAGCTGTCCGTTCAAAAAACACTCGACTTTAGTTTTACCAATCGGATCGTTTCCCTTGATATTGCAGATATCAATAAAAACGGGTACCCGGAAATATTTGTGACCAGTTTAAATAGCCTGAGGACGAGCCTTCAGTCTTTTGTTGTGGAATATAATGGCAGTGCATATCACACTCTGACAGATAATGAGTCCTATTATTTTCGGGTGATTGATGGAGAAAATGGTGGCAAAATTCTGTTAGGCCAAAGATCTGTCGGGCACCCTTATAAAGGCAAGATCTATGTCATGACGGCAACGGGCAATACGTATACTGAACAAAGAAAACTGCCATTGCCCAGAAATGTATCTGTCTTATCTTTGACCAAAGGAATGTCAGGTACAGGAGATGCACAGGAATATGTATTGATCAATGAGAACGGAAATATGGTCGTGGCCGGTGAATCCGGTAGAATAGAATGGGAGAGTTCAAAAGAATATGGCGGCACCCCTCATTATTTTCAGATCAGGACGGACAATAAAACGA
>JAAEKY010000846.1 GCA_024227235.1 Desulfobacteraceae bacterium
CATCAATTACATTTGAAAGAATTATTGGTAAAACACCTGCCTTTGTTAATGCTATTAATGCTTCCAGAATGGCTGCAAGCACACCCTCTCCTGTTATGTTGTTTGGTGAAACAGGCACTGGCAAAGAACTGTTTGCAAGGGCACTTCATAACCACAGTTCGCGCAGTGCAAAAAAATACACTCCTGTAAACTGTGCTGCCATCCCTGAAAATCTTTTGGAAGGGATATTGTTTGGTACCTCAAAAGGTGCTTTTACAGGCTCTGTGGATAAGGCAGGCCTGTTTGAAAGAACAAACAAAGGTACAATCTTTTTAGATGAAGTCAATTCCATGCCTATAGGGCTGCAAAGTAAAATTCTTCGAAGCATACAGGAAAGTAAAGTCAGAAGGGTTGGAGCTTTGAAAGAAATTGAAACTGATCTTAAGATTATAAGTTCTGTGAACAATGATCCCCATGTCTCCATTTCCAATGGAACATTGAGATCAGATCTTTTTTACCGCCTGGGAGTGGTCTTTATTCATATTATACCTCTGCGGGAGCGGATGGATGACCTTGGACTACTGGTGAATCATTTTATCGAAAAGCATAACACTCTGCTGGGGAAAAGCGTACAAAAAGCTTCTGATAAAGTTATGAAACTTTTTAAGAAGTATACCTGGCCCGGAAATGTCAGGGAACTTGAACATGTAATTGAGGGTGCCATGAATGTTATTGGCACAAATAAAACAATCCAGATCAGGCATTTGCAGAGTCATTTTTTAAACTTGTCTGTAAAACCCCAACCTGAAAGAATTGCAGTTAAGCATAGTGCAAAATTGCCAGACAATGGCAA
>JAAEKY010000847.1 GCA_024227235.1 Desulfobacteraceae bacterium
AATCCGGTATCTTGAACAAAATCCAACAAATGCAAAAATTGTTAAGTACCCATGGAAATATAAATCGTCAAGCGCTGGATTTCATTTCGGAGAGGTGCAGGATGATCCTCTTGTTCAAGGATCTTCGCTACTACCCGACATAAGTAATTGGAAAAAATTATTAGATGTAAGCGCAAAAGAAAACAGTCAGCTAAAAGAAAAAACTATAACGTGTCCCCGGAATTTCGCGGAATTTCGTTAATAAGAATTTTTTCGATGTTTCAAATCAACAATAACAACTAAAACTTTTTCATTTTCAATTAAATAAAAGAGTCTATATGAACCAATTCGATATCGATAATATCTTTCGAAATTACCTTTTAGTTTTTTTATATTAATTCCAAAAAAAGGATTTGATTTTAACTGTGGATATACATAAGTTTTAATTTTTGAATAAAGCTTAGGATCAATTTTCTTTTTTACTTTTTCAAATGTTTTAGATTCTGCAATTTGGAAATCAGACAATAGTAAAATTTCCATTTTCTAAATCATTTAAGCCATCTTTAAGGTTTTTAATCAAAGCTTTATCTCTTAATATCTCATTCATTTCATCATTATCAACATATTGGACCGATGTTAAATATTGCAATGTAGCAAATTCAATAAAATTTGAAATATTACGTTTTTGACCATTTGCAGCAATTTTAATCATTTTATAAACTGAGTCATCAACCCTCATGGTTACCGTTTTCATAACTCTACCTCATTTTGAATAATATTATAACTAAAAATATTCAATTTTATTCAAAATGTCAACTCCTTAAAAATTTTTCTAATCTTCAAAAAAACAGATAAATTATAAAATAGACAATCAGAATCCAATGCCAGACAGGAAATTCCATGGATATAGAAATTTTGCATATGAGAAAGTAAGTCAAGAAAAAACTATAACGTGTCCCCAGAATCCACATGCGGAATCCATGTCCCGGAATTCACGTTGAGTGAGACAAATTATAATTTTATTTTAATGCGACATTATGAACCAAACTTCATAATAGTCTTGACTTTTTTGAAGTTTACTTCATAATTGCGACATGAAACGATATTTGGAAAATTATATAAAAAAAGATTTAAAACAAAAAATTGTACTTGTATCTGGTCCGCGTCAGGTGGGGAAAACCACCATGTCGAAACAACTTTTAAAAAATTACGAATATTTAAATTTTGATTCCGGTTCTGATCGAGATATTCTTAATACCGGTGAATGGAACCGAGATGTGGAACTGGTGATCTTTGACGAACTCCATAAAAAAAAGAATTGGAAATCATGGATTAAAGGTATATATGACACAGAAGGCATTAACCCATCCCTTCTTGTCACAGGATCTGCAAGACTCGATACGTATAAAAAAGGAGGAGAATCGCTTGCAGGAAGGTTCTTCCCCTTTCGTCTTCATCCACTAACCATAAAAGAAATCTGTCACTCGTTTAATGAAGAGCCTGTGGACGCACTAAACAATCTTCTTAAATTTGGTGGATTCCCAGAACCGTATTTAAAAAAAAACGACCGGTTTGTAAAAAGATGGCGAAGAACACATACTGACACGATTATCCGTGAAGATCTTCTTGATCTTGAGAGAGTAAGAGATATAAAGTCTATAGAAATATTGATCCATATGCTGAAATCACGTGTGGGTTCAACTATTTCATATACCTCTCTTTCCACTGACCTTCAGGTCTCTGTTCATACTGTAAAACACTGGCTCCAGATTCTTGAAAACCTGTATATTATTTTTCCGGTCAGACCCTATAGCAAAAATATTGCCAGAAGCATCCTGAAACAGGCTAAATATTATTTTTATGATACAGGTGCTGTGGACAATGATCTTGGGGCAAGAATGGAAAACACGGTTGCATGTGCACTCTTGAGGGAACTGCATTTCATTGAAGATATAAATGGAACCCGTGTGGCGTTGCATTATTTAAGGGATAAAGAAAAACGCGAAGTCGATTTCCTTGTGGTCCTGGATAATACGCCATACTTGATGGTGGAAGTAAAGACCGGTGATACTAATTTTTCTCCTTCATTGTTCCGGTTCAAAAAATTTTTACAAGGGGTAAAAGCGGTACAGGTGGTACATAATCTGACCCGAAAAAAAACAAAAAACAATACAGCAATGCTACCAGCCCATGAGTTTTTATTAAATTTACACCTTAATCAATAACCCTCTAAAGGAAAAGCTTAATAAAATTCCGTAAAATTCCGGGGACATGATACAGTTTTTCCTTGACTAAACTTATCATAGATGTCCCCGGAATTTACCTTGGACTATTCTAATTTCGAAGAGAATAACTGGGATATTTTACCTGATCTTTTTTTATTTCTCGATAGAAAAAGGATTTAGGAACTGACGTTTCCAAAGTAGTTTTTTATCTATTTCCTTAAGCTGAGCCTCTTCGCATACTTCCTTCCAATATTTACGGATACAGCTTTCAATATTTTCACATATATCTAAGGCATCCTCTTTAGGCAGTAAAAAATGGTGCGCTGCCTCAAGACAGAATTTAAGCTGACTTAGATTATTATCTCCCGAAATTTTCATAGCCTGAGACGCCTCATTTCCCGCCCGCCCTTGTGGGCAGATATCATATGCAGGAGTAAGCGTAAGCTCTCTGCCATCCCAGAAAGCAGCATGGTTTCTGGCGTGATCATCCGTGTTTCCGCACAATATGTTAAATATGAGCCGCCCAAACATTTCCCTGAGACTATCTTTAGGTTCAAAAAAACGATGACGGATGATTCCTGCGAGATCTTCATAGCTTGCGTAGCGTGCGGTCATATCGTTTAGGCCAAACATAGTCAGGGCTGAAATCATCGATGTGCGTGCCCAGCCATTCGCAGATTTAATGCGGTCAAAGCGCTCAATGAGCAAAACATCTTTGCAGGCAGCTTTAACCAATTTAACAGGAGCAACATCAAGCCCGGCAAATGCAGCGAGTCTCATGGCTATAAATTCCGCCTTTACAACGCTGTAGAGATCAGTGCTGGAAGAAAATTTAGCAATATATTTAGTTTCATGATCCTCAATCAAGGCCTTGGGTCTTGCACCACCAATTGAGCTGCCAAAAAATAGTGCTTGATCCAACTCAGGCGTTAACGGGACACCTTGCTCCACTCTCTGTGCAGATTCCAGTAATTCTTCCAGACAAGCATTATTGACAGATCTGGGGATATATTCAGTCGGTGAACGCTGAAAATCAAGTGCACCAATACGATCAGAGCCAGATTCCAAAAGGTAAGTAATCTCACTCAATTCGTCGGTATCGGTATCTTTTCCCTTTTTTCCGAATTTTTTATTGATGATAATACGCCGCCCCCATGCATCTGGTGCAGCATCTCGTATGCAGTTCGGCATTTCCAAACCACCTGGCAGGGGCAAGAAGCCAGACCTTAAAGGCAGCTCTGGCTCATAAATTGAAATAGCAGGATTTTTATCGTTTATTCGTTCAAGATAGCTCTTACCATAGTTAAAATGGATAAAGTTACTTTCAGCCTCAAGTTTCCCTGCCACAACGGGATGCGTTTCATTCGGCAGCCATATCCAGACAAAGGCTTCATTGTTTTTCTTAGAAATCATCATCTACCGCTTTTTTATTTTGGATACGTACCGGGAGCAAAGCTATCTTGCTTTGTATTAGATCAATACTGGTTTCAATAGGTTGGCGATCCGGATCAAATAACTTTACGCCACATAATGCAGCCGTTTCAAGAACGAGCCCAATACCCGGAGTCATTTCACCCGATTCAATTTTCTGAAGTGTAGCCCTTGAAATACCAGCTCTATCAGCAAGGTTTTGCTCAGACCATTGATGTTTTTTGCGACCAAGTTTGATTTGTTGACCGAGCAATAAAGCAGCTTCTTTTGCATATTTTAAATATGTTCTTTTTTTCTTCATAATTTTATACCAAACATAGGACGACTAAAATAATAGCCTTAGAGTATATCAATGACCATTATATTGGTCATTCGATGTGAAGACAAGAAAAATTTTCAATTTAACCATAATAATAGACATATATTGGAAAATTCCGAAATTCCGGGGACATCGCGAAATTCCGGGGACATGATACAGTTTTTCCTTGACTAAGTTCTTGTATACAAGATATTAATATTCTTATGGCACGAATGAAAAGAATTGTTGTTCCTGGATATCCACACCATATTGTTCAAAGAGGTGTTCGGTCCATGGATGTCTTTTTCAAAGAAGAAGACAGGGTTGAATACCTTAAGCTTTTAAAAGAGCAAAGCTTACGGTTTGGTGTAACTTATATTTCTTACTGTTTAATGACAAACCATAT
>JAAEKY010000848.1 GCA_024227235.1 Desulfobacteraceae bacterium
CTTAAAAAATACAGGCCTTGAGAGTCCGCAAAGATGATTGGGAAGTTTTTCCAACTCTAAATATGTCTGGAATCCTTCCGGGTACAATTCCAGGCTATCAGGTGTAAAAACAGCATCCACGCCCTCTTTCCCGGCGAGTTCAAGGTCTCTTTCAAAATCCCGTGGGTATGATTCAAAATCTTCTTGCGGACCGAACTGGGCAGGATTGACAAAAATGCTTATGACAAGGTCATCACCCATTTCACGCCCTTTTCTCATCAGTGAAAGATGTCCTTCATGGAAAAAACCCATGGTAGGAACCAATACAATTGATTTACCCTGACACCTGATTTGCTCTGAGCGTTTTTGTATTTCTTCTGCTTTGTGTATGATCTTAATGATTTTACCTCAACAATCGGTTTGCTTAAACAAATAAATTAAAACAGGAACATATAAATGTCAATATGTGATGAAAAATATGATATTTTATCAACTGCCCCTTTATGTTAAGATCCATCATTTTTATCCTTACTTCATTCTGATGTTCTGTTAAAAAAGTATCTGAATTCGATTTATAGTAGTTGTCATAAATATGTTCCGATTTAAATGAGGAAACTGTCTGAGTGTATTAGAGATCGTTAAGAAAGAACTTGAGTGCAATATCGTCAATTTATTGAACGAGTTATCATGCCATATCCATTTATAATATAGCCGGTCTGTTCTTTCTTTACGATCTCTTATATACGAGTTTTTCATCGTTTAAAACGGAATATATTTATGGCAAACAGTATAAATTATTTTCTGCCCAAATTTTTAATTAATGGCAGATTGCCAGCGACTTTTCCGATGGGCTTCGACCGCCAGTTAAGTTCCATCTTTAAACAAACAAAAGTAAGCAGGGTATAGCAGGAACGTTCCCCTGCCAGAATCTCCATGGGTTTTGTTCTTCTTTTAAATTCTTTATTAA
>JAAEKY010000849.1 GCA_024227235.1 Desulfobacteraceae bacterium
CCGCAGTCCCATATTCTTTTTTCTGAAAATATGCCCATCCCAAATTGGCCAGAGGCCTTTGGGGGGAAGCATACAACATGTTGTCAGCCACCTCTTTTAAAATCGGTATGGCAAGGTCCCATTGCCTGTTTGCAAGATACGCGCTTCCGAGATTGTTTTGTGCAGATGGATAATCCGGCTTTAGTTCAAGCGCTTTCTGAAAATGGGCGATGGCAAGTTCGTATTTTTCTTTTCCCATATATGCAAGCCCGAGGTCATTTTGTGTGATGGGATCTTTTGGGTATAATTTATCGGATTTTAGAAGCTCAATGAGGGCCTTCGTATTTTCTTCCTGTAACAAATAAGCTTCCCCTAAATTTCTTGATGCCTTGGCCTGTTTGATAATCATGGGGCTGTACGCCTGATTACAGGAAACAAGAGTGAATAAGAATAAAATAAAAGTGATTTGTAATTTGTAATTCATAAGATAGGCTCCATATAAAACGATATGCAAGATATGATGAAAAAAGAGGCGTTTAACAATGGTGTCCGGCATTGGCAATTAAAAGCTGACAATTTGCACGCCCTCTGAATTTAAAAAACTTACCAGCAACCCATCGAGTTCCCTGTTAAGAAAAAGAAGCTTTCCTTTTTCATCATGGTGGATAACAAGTCCTTGTATGGTTATGGATGTATTAAAATCAGCCGGCCGGTTTGCGCCTAGAAATACCGGGTTGTCGATGACTTTTATTCCTGCTGCGGTCATCAGCTTTTTAATGACAACAAACGCATCGTCGCCCACGCTGATTTTAACGATATTCAAGCCGGTCTTTTTAATGGCTTCAATGGCGTCTCCATAAAGATCGCCAAAGTCGATAAGGAATTCTTTTCCAGGTCCGAAAGACAAAAGGTTGGAAAGTGCTTTAACCTGAATGCCGGCGTATGGAAATGAAATGCTGACATTCCTGGCATAGCTGAATTTAAAAAATGTCGATATGCGTTCAACAAGCTGCTTTTGCGTGTCTGATTTAAGGTCGATGGGTTC
>JAAEKY010000850.1 GCA_024227235.1 Desulfobacteraceae bacterium
CAGCAGGTCTATTGTGGAAATGTCTGTGAACGGATTCACAAAAGCAGTTTTATATCTTGGAATAACATACAAATCGCTTGCCGATGGCGGTATGCAATTAAACAGACTTGAACCATCGACTCGTTCCCCCATCGAGAGTATTTGATCCAGGTGCGCCTTGCTTTTGATGACAAAATTCAATGTTTTTAAACGGCCATCACCACCAACGTACCTGAAGTTGATCATTCTGATGTTATTGTTTTCCACAAATTTGATGATATCTTGTTTGGTAAACTCTTCGGATGGTTTTTGCAGATATTGTACAATTTTGTTTGGATTTAGAGCAATCTGGTTTTCCATATTCAAATCCTCGCTACAGCCGTGTTTGTTGTCTACTATATATTTTTTATATTTCAACTCCCAATTGATCAAGAATGTATTCAGTTTGGTTCAAGCGTTCAATAGCCTTGTCGCCAAATTGTTTAACAATTTCAGAAAGCAATGTTTCGATACAAATGATGGTAGCTACAACTGGAGTAAAAAAATAATCCCCCTCAACGGAGGTAATTAGGAAATTTTCGGTTTCGATAGCCAAGGGAGAAGATAAACTGTCCGTAAGTGCAATGACATCGACATTCTTTTTCCTGCAAATACGGCAAGCATCAACAGTGTCTTTCGTATATGGATTTAGGCTGATGGCTATGAGAATATCATTCGGTTTAAGCACAGCTAAATCTTCGGCCAATGTGTGACCAGCCTGTCCTATAAGTGAAATGCGATCGCGGACCATTTTTAGATAGAAGCCCAGATAATGAGCCAAGGGATAGCTGCTTCTCAGCCCCAGAATATGAATTCGCTCAGCACTGACCACTAGCTTGATTATGGTAGCAAATCTCTGTTGGTCAAAAGCATCCGCCATTAGCATGACGTTGCTCCACTCATCTTGAATCACGCGTTCCAAAAGAGGCACTTTAGATTTACTGTCTGCGTATCCTTTTTGTAGAAATCTTTTTACCTGTTCACTGTAAAAACTCCTGTGCTGCTTGAGGTTTTTCTTAAAAAGGTTTTTCAGACCCGGAAAACCATCAAATCCCAATTTTTGCGATAGGCGGGTAATAGATGAAATATTGATATCGTTTTCAGAGGCTATTTCAGATATTGATTTAGCCGCCGTCTCATTAGGTTCATCAAGCATACGTTCCAAGATAGCAAGATTACGATCGGTAAGTCGGATTGCATGCTCATCATTGCGGATTTTGATGTACAGGTGCCTTAATTCTTCTAAGCTATTAGGGGCTTTGGAATCCATTACCTAGAAAACCTTTTTATTCAAGTGTTGTTTTGATTAACTTTTAATC
>JAAEKY010000851.1 GCA_024227235.1 Desulfobacteraceae bacterium
CAACAATTTTTTTCTTGTCCATAAACAATGTTTATGATTCATTAAAATCCTTGAAAAAAATTTGTAAAACTTGTCCATTGACAATGTTTACCACAAAATCCTTAAAAAATTTGCAAAACTTGTCCATTGACAATGTTTACACAAAATTTGCAAAACTTGTCCATTGGCAATGTTTACACCTCATTCATCTCTGCATAACCCGAATCCTGGGAAGTAGCACCATTCCACATGGGATCATTCCTTATGAAGTAGGCTGCTCTCTCCAAGGGGTTCATCACAGGGCTCAGCATAGGGCTTGAAGGAACAGGACCTAGTGGACTCATCCTAGGAACAGGACCTACAGGGCTCGGAGGATCAACGGGGGTAGGCGGGGGTCCCTCTGGCATCTCCGGTGAAGCTGGAGAATCTTCAAACCATACCCTGGGGGATGGTGGTGGGGTGGACACGGTCTCGATCTCCACTTCAGCTCCAATATCGGGCACAGATTCAAGCTCCACATCAATATCCACATCAATCTCGTCATTTCTGGGGATGGATGTCTCCATCGGAACAGCTACGGGGAGATGCAATTTGGTGTAAACCAAACCATAAACATCATTGCTGAAAAAAGTGAAATCAAATTTGAGAAAATGCTATATCTGTTTTAAAAATTACTTCATACATATTCTCTAAATCTAAGAATAAAAAATTTAATATATAATGAATCTAAAATAAAACGTTCTTACCGATGAGTCTTCATTCTTTTGAGTCTGTCATTCATGAAAATCAACAACTTTCTGGTTCTGATTTCACTGAAGTCTTCTTC
>JAAEKY010000852.1 GCA_024227235.1 Desulfobacteraceae bacterium
ATTCTCACAGGAAGATATTTTCAGAAACTTTGATTTGGGTGATATCCTAAAGGACTTTGGATTTGGTGGTTCTCGAGGCGGTGGCTTTTCTTCAGCTTTTGGAGGAGGAAGACAACGAGGGGGGCCTGGCATGGGAGGGAATCCGTTTTCCCAAAATATGGGAGGGGGTGGCTTTGGACAACGCCAGCAACCGCAAATGAAGGGGAAAGATATTGAATACGAAATTCCCTTAACCATACATGAAATTATCAACGGCACTAAAAAAACGATCACCATTAAACAGGGTGCTGATACCAAAGCTATAGAAGTTAAAATCCCCAAAGGACTGACTCAAGGCAAAAAGATCAGACTTGCTGGAAAAGGTGAAATGAGTCCCCACGGTGGGCCTGCAGGAAATCTTTATATCAAATCCAAACCCATTCCATCAAACGGGTATACCATCGAAGACAATGATGTGCTGCTGTCTAAAAAAGTTTTACTCACCCAGGCACTTCTGGGTGACACCATAGAAGTAGAAACCCCTGATGGAACGACCATTAACCTTAAACTACCGGCAGGGACTAATCACAAAGCAAAAATGCGAATACCCAAACATGGAATCCCTCAAATGAAAGGAAATGGTTGTGGAGATCTTTTTGTTGTGATTAATATAACGATACCAAAGGAACTTACAACAAAACAAAAAAAATTAATTCAACAACTAGTAAAAACAGGATTATAAATTATATTATGCCTGAATTCATCCCCGTATTATCTGAACAACAGATAACCGATCAAATTAATAAGGTCGGACAAAAAATCTCCCGTGATTATAAAACAAAAGATCTTGTTCTTATTGGTGTACTAAAAGGATCATTTATTTTTTTATCAGACCTCACTCGACAAATTTCCGTTGACCATGAGATAGATTTTATTGGCGCCTCATCTTATGAAGGCGCCACGTCGACCGGACAAATCGTTTTCACTAAGCAACCGGATTTAGAGCTCGAAGGAAGAGATATTCTTCTTGTGGAAGATATAGTTGATACCGGAAATACGCTTTTAAAAATCATAGAGTTTGTGAAATTATTAAATCCAAAATCAATTAAAATTTGCACTTTAATTGACAAACATGAACGACGTGAGGTAAAAATCAATGTAGACTATTCATGTTTTTCAATAGAAAAAGGATTTATTGTTGGGTATGGACTGGACTATAATGAAAAATATAGAAACCTTCCTGCCATATACGATCTGAAACTATAGGAAGAAGGGGAATCCAATGGTTATTACCTGTACTAAATGCTCAACAAATTTCAACATTGATGATCTTCTTATCCATGAAGCCGGCTCAAAAGTTCGTTGTAGTGTTTGCAAACATATTTTTACAGCGTACCCTTTGCCCCAGGAATTAGAGCAAAAACCAGAAGAATCATCTGACCTCACGCTTGATTCTGATTCAGATAATCGCGACTCGTCTGAAGAACCCTCTGAATTTGAAATAGAAGACACCGACTTTTCCTTAGAAGACCCTGATCCAGAAATAAAAAGTTCTGACCTCGAAATAGAGGATAGTGATTTTGGCCCAGACGAATCAGGTCTGAATGACGGTGATGACTTTTCTTTTGAAGAGACTGAATTCGAAATGGAAGAGGACGACGATGAACCTCAAGATGATGAAATTGAAGATACCCAATTAGAATTTGAAGATGAGACAGAATCTCAAGAAACTGA
Organism: Desulfobacteraceae bacterium; assembly: GCA_024227235.1. Lineage (GTDB taxonomy): Bacteria > Desulfobacterota > Desulfobacteria > Desulfobacterales > Desulfobacteraceae > Desulfobacula. The sequence continues at coordinate 1,714 of JAAEKY010000852.1, forward strand.
TTTTGATGATAGTGACTTTGAATTTGAGGATGAAAGTATTGAGTCTGAAGAAAGTGATGAAGAAAATTTTGACGGTATTGAATTTGAGCCTATGGATGATGATACAGATTCATCAGGCGTTGAGCCTGATGAGCCTGATGAGCCTGATGATGACGTTCAAGAAGACGGAACAGAGACCATCGCTTTTGAAGTCGAAGATGAAACGAATGAAGATGAAGAAGATTTCGAACTTGAATTTGATATTGATGATGATTCTGAAACTGAGTCTCCTAAGACTCCTGATGAAGAAATTAATGAATCCACACTTGCAATGGAAAAGGAGCCACCCACCATAACACCTGAGGATGATTTTTCTGAATACGATGAAATTTTGGAACAGGAGACTGAACCAGAAGATGATTTCCTTGAAGAAGAGACCATAGAAATAGACGATACCCAAGACGAAAAGAAAACACTGGCTGAAAAGCCGAAGCCTGTTGTAGATAAAACACCAATACCCAGAAGAAGAAAGAAGAAACCCTTGATTGGAGCGCCTGTCCTCGTGCTATTATTAATTTTCTTTCTCGTTGCCGGCGCCTGGACTGCCAGTTTTATGACTGGATATAAAATACCCTATCTTTCTGATTATAAAATCCCGTTTATAGAACAATATCTTAATAAGCAAACTCCAAAAACATCAGATGCCAAACCGATCCCGAACCAAAAGAGTGTGAACGGAAGATTTGTTACCAACTCAACAGCGGGAACTTTGTTTGTCATTACTGGAAGGGTGGAGAATCCATCGAATTCATCTTACAGCAATATTCAAATCCAAGGTGCCCTAATCACAACAGGTGATATAGAAGCAAAAACAAAAGATGCTTATTGTGGGAATATTATCACAGAAGACATGCTTAAAACTGGTAATATATCAGACATCAATAAACTTCTTATCGTAAAGACGGGGGGCCATAATTCAAACGTCAATATTAAACCAGGCGCCAGTATTCCTTTTATGGTTGTGTTTTCAGATCTCCCTGAAAAATTGCAAAATTTTACGGTTAAAGTAACCACTTTTAAAAAAGGTGAGTAAAAAAGCCAATAAAAAATAATATTGACAACCAATTCATACATATGATACCTTCTCTGGGTTTTTGGCGACGTAGCTCAGTTGGTCAGAGCATGCGGCTCATATCCGCAGGGTCCGGAGTTCAAATCTCTGCGTCGCTACCAGATATTACAATGGCCTTGATATACAAGGCTTTTAAGATAGTAAAAAGCTCCTGATTTAAACTTTGTACAAAAATTGTACAAAGTGCTTGTACAAAGCGTAAATCAGGAGTTTTTTTATGGCCAAATTTGGAAGACAACCATCTTATCTTTTACAAGTCGGAACAACCTGGCATTTCCACTATGCTTTTCCCAAAAAAATATTGTACGTTCTTTCCCGGCGAGATCAGGCTAAGCCTTAAAACCGGGAAACTGAAATCAGCCCGTCAACTGGCCACCTTACTCGCCAACAAAACACGAGGGATACTTAGTGAAATTGGAAAAGGCAAATCTATGACAATTACCAAGCAGAAAATTCGATCAGCATTGGGTGAATACCTACAGCAGATACTTGACCAGCATGAAGACAAGAGAACCAATGAAGGATCATTTGCTGACCCCAGTGTAGCTAACAGAAAACTAACTGAAATAGGAAATGATATTCAGTCTCAGCTCCAAGGCAAAGATGGTCATGGTCAAATTGATTTCGGTGTACATTAACTCTTTCGCATTTTTTGTTTATTTCATCATTTATGCATGGTTTGGCTAATATGCACCGAACCATTTATTATAAAGTTTATCATATGATCCATTTTTTCTTAATTTTAAAAGGGCTCGATTAACCGACTCACGTAATTCACTTCCCTGTGGAAACAGGAAACCGTAATATTGGAGATCAAAGAGTGGGCCGACAACCGAAACTTTTCCTTTCCCTTTGTTGCGTGCATAGTACAGGATCGTCGGCGAATCAAAAACGACAGCATCAACCTCTTCGTTCAAGAGCTTATGATAGGCTTGATCTATTGATTCGGTCGGCATAACAACAGCACCTAATGCCTCTAGGGCAGGAACACTTGTTGTTCCTTCAACTGTTGAAACCAGTCTGTCCCGAAGATCCCAGTGATCTGTGATATCAGAGTGGAGTGTCTGCAGAGTGATGGCCGAAGAAAGTTGTGCAATCGTCCATCCGAAAATCCCGATTCCTATAACCATTACAACAAAGGCCATCACACGTCCCACCCACTTGCGGGGCACAATATCTCCATAACCGACAGTCGTCATGGTCACCAGAACATACCAGTATGCCTGAAATATGCCTGGGAAATATCTGGTACTGATATATTTATGTCCATTTTCAACCCACCAGAAGATATGCCCGCATCTAATGATAAACAATCCAATGTAGGCAAAGGCTTTTAAAACTATTGGTGAATAAATGGCTCTTACAGATTTGGACAGACTGAACTTTTTATTATTTAGAACCATGATGCGCAGGCCGGAATCCAGATAGTGGTGGGAAAAATCGACAATCTTTTCTCGTTCGTCGGTCACGGTAATACAGGATAATGCGACATCTGCATCGCCTCGAACTAAATCTGTAAAAATTCCCTTTAGACTGGTCTCATGATATGTAAACGACACATTTAATTCCCGGGCTATTTCTTCCCATAACTCAATATCAAATCCGGTATACGTGTCATTGTTATGCATGACGCACGGTGCGGTTATTTCAACTGCCACCGTTAATTTTTTTTCTTTTGCAGTAGCCTCATTTACCATACAAAAAAAAAGAACACAGACCAGTATCATTAATCCAACAAGCTGGCCTGTGTCTATGGCTGTAACTTTCAAACAAGCCTTTTTTATTCCCATATCAGATATCCTATTTTATCCGAGTATTACCATGGCCTCCAACAGTGAGGATAGTATTAATTATGGTACCTGGCAATAGATTTGCCAAAAAGGAGAGTGTCTAATCCAGTTGCTGGTTTACGATCCATAACCAGGCACCATAACGGGCATCAAATAAATAAATATAATATCGTCAGTTAACGGACAAACCGATACCAGTCAGAGCTTTTGAACCACTTGTCAACCATCTTGTCAAACCGACCATCTGCCTTTATCACAACCAGAAACTCATTTAAGAATTTCATGAAGTTCGGATCTTTTTTACGGATCGCCCAGGCGATGGGCTCTTTTGTAAAGGGTTTATCCAGAAAAATAATTTTTTCTGATGGATTCATGCTATTGAACACTGCATTGAACGGATAATCATAGACGAAAGCGTCTGCTTTACCTTCCAACACCCGCATGGCGCCTTCAATTTCGGTGTTAACCGTTTCATATTTGGCCTTGGATAACTGTCCTTGAACTGCCTCTTCTCCGGTGGTCCCGGGTTTAGATACTATAATAAATTTGGCATCATTCAGATCTTTATAAGATTTGACCGTATCTTTATGTTTGGCATTGAGCAGGATGGTCTGTCCCACAGTCATAAAGGGGTTGGCAAAATCTACTTTTTTCTTACGCTTTTCGGTTACGGACATACCTCCAAAAATGACATCAAACCGCCCCAGATTTAGAGCTGGGATAATGCTGGGCCAGAACGTATCGACAAATACTGGTTTAACACCCAGCTCTTTTGCCATTTCAATCCCCATATCAATGTCAAAACCAATCAAACTGAGTTGACGGGCTTTGTGTCGTAAATCTCCATGCCGGATAGCCTTTTGGCGAAGACCACTACGTTTATCAATCATCTCAAAAGGCATATATCCCACTTCCAGGCCAATGCGAAGTTCACCGCGTTTTAAAATACCTTCCAACGTGGAGTCTTTCAATAACTCAGCATCTTTACCAAATGCAGGTGCTCCTATCCAAAAAATGGAGACCAGGAAGTAGATAATTATCTTAAAGTAAATATTTTTAAGCATTGCGTATCTCCTCTATCCTGTCTAAGTTTAAACTTTAACTTCTTCGGTCTCTTCGTCCGATTCATCTGCCTTATCAATAGTAATATTGAACCAACCGAATAGCATAGAAACAATCGGCGTAATCCAGCAAAAGAAATTGAACGGTAGATACAGAATGGTGGGCACCCCGAGTGTAGCAGCCTGATAGGCACCACCCGAGTTCCAAGGCACTAGGTTTGCAGTTACAGTTGCACTGTCCTCGATGGCCCGTGACAGATTTTTCGGGTGAAGCCCTTTATCCTTATAAGACTGGGCATACATTTTACCCGTCATGACAATGGACATGTATTGGTCACACAGGATCATGTTGCACCCAATGGCTGTCAGGATCGTAGCGGTGATCAAAGACCCGGTTGATTCGGCCTTTTTAAGAATAACGCTAACAACAACCCGAAGCTGATTGGTCTTTTCCATAATCCCGCCGTACATCATGGCGCAGATCACCAAGGATATGGTGTACATCATGGATGAAAAACCACCCTTGGTTAACAGGTTGTCAACGGCTTCAATCCCGCTGTTGCTCGTATAGCCGCCATAGGCTGCAGATAAAATGCTGCCGAAATTGTTACTCTGAAAAATAACTCCCAAAATACCGGCAGCCATTATTCCGATCACAATTCCCGGCACAGCTGGAATTTTTTTGAACGCAAGGACCAGGATAATTACCGGTGGAATCAATAACAGCGGGTTGACGCTGAACTGCGACTGAATGCCTGTTAATATCTGGTTGACACTTTCCAAATTTGCTTCCCCACCGCCGTAATAAAAGCCCAGTGCAATTTCGATCACAAG
>JAAEKY010000853.1 GCA_024227235.1 Desulfobacteraceae bacterium
GCCATTGACAATGCCACTCCTGCCATAACAGGCGCCATATGTAATCATGCCTGCCAGACCAAATGTACACGACTTGATTATGATTCTTCATTAAACATTAGAAACAGCAAAAAGATAGCAGTCTTAAATGCCCAGGACAAATATATTGAGAACCTTGAGGCTCCAAAAATAAAAACAGACAAAAAAGCAGTGGTGATCGGTGCAGGTCCCGGAGGTGTTTCTGCGGCTCTGTTTTTAAGAAGAAACGGTATGGATGTTAAAGTACAGTAAAAAAGAGAAAAGCCTTTTGGCATAATCAAATATGTGATTCCTGAATTCAGAATCTCTCAAGATATGATTGATAAAGATTATCAGGTGGCTGTAAAAATGGGAGTTGACTTTAAATTTAATGTTGATTCAAATGTTGATATTGCAGGACTGAAAAAAGAGTATGATTTTGTGATTTTAGCAACAGGCGCCTGGAAAAAAGGATACATTCCAGTAAAACAAGGTGGTGACAAACTAATGGATGCCGTGGATTTACTCTTGGAATCAAAAAAAGAAAACCTTAAGGTTGATCTTGGAAAAAGAGTTGCCATCATCGGTGCAGGTGATGTTGCAATGGATTGTGAAAGAGAAGCAAAAAGAGCACCTGGAGTTGAA
>JAAEKY010000854.1 GCA_024227235.1 Desulfobacteraceae bacterium
ATAACGCGAGGCACTGATGATGTCTTTTTAAAACTGATGAAAGTCAGTGGCAGTAGCCTTTTAAAGCTCTTTGGAATACCAGCGGCAAAAGCGGAGAAGTATCACTTTCATGCCGTGGTGCTCAAGGATAAAAGCCTTAAACCTGATATCGAAGGTTTTCCCCTGTTGAAAAGTGAAAAGGGGCGAATTTTTATTGAGTTTCAGGGATATAAGGATCCCTTTATTCGTCATCGGCTGATGGCAGAGGTGTTTTTAGGGTGTGCTGGGGAAGAATATCAAGGCTCTGTGATGGCAGGTATTGTCTATACAGATAAAAAATATCAAAAAGCCGCAAAGCCACTCAATGCCTTTAATGGCTTCGAGAAAGAAGAGTGCCATTTAAAAGGCTGTTTTCGGGAAATCGTTCTGACTGACTATACTGAAGAACAGTTAGAAGCGATTGATCCAAAACTGATCGTTTTAGCGCCCTTTACTTTGTCGGATAAAACGGATAAAACGACGTTGTTGGCAAAAGGGCGCGAATGGCAAAAAGCCCTCACTCAAAGATTCCCCGTTGAAAAACACGGGGAAGTCTTGAGTGCATTAGGTTTATTAATACTCAATCGTTTTCGCGAGATCACTTATGAGGAGGTGATTGCTATGTTAAAATTTGATTTGATGGACACAGTGGCTGGGAGGCAACTGTATGATATGGGTAGGCGGAAAGAGCGAGTCAACACGCTTCAAGAAACGGTACTTGATGCTTTAGAAGCGCGATTTGAGCTAGTACCC
>JAAEKY010000855.1 GCA_024227235.1 Desulfobacteraceae bacterium
TATAAACCACAACAGACCCTATTATTATGATGATGAAAATAACGTATATAGCCAATGTACCCATGGCGATACCATTAAAAATCCCTTCGCTTTTCGAAATCTTAACTATAGGTTCATCGCTTAAAAGTGCCTCGCTTTGCTCTACTTGAGATTTTGGCATATTATTTCTCCTATAAGGTTCCCTTGAAAAGATCATCATGGGAACAACTGGCCGGTCCCTTAGTGGACCTGGGTTAGCGATGAGATCAGCTGCCTCGGCACAGCGATTACTTAGAAAAGATCTCTAATCCCTATCTAAAAGATCTCTAATCCCTATCTATAGGAAGGTAAATTTCCTTCCCATTTTCATCCCAATTTCTTTTATGCAATATTTCCCCATTTTTATATTTCGCCCGACAAAATATTTGTCCATTCTCATGGTAGGCGGTTCTTATTCCATGGGTCTTACTGTTCTTGTACGTTGCTTCAAGATGCAGTTGCCCGCTTTCGTACCACATTCGGGCCCAGCCGTTGACTTTGCCGTTTTTATAGTTTACCTCGGATCCTTTGTCGCCATTTTTGAAATAAGTTAATTCCATAATTTTTTTCTTTTTTCCAAAAATACCTTTCTTAAATACCCAAACCTCTTTATCCATACCGTTCTCATGTTTTGATTGCACAACCCTGATCTCGTTATGTGCGTGGTAGTATATGCCCCAAGATATGGTAACACATGCAACAATAATTCCTATAATGACAATGAATCTGGTATTTTTTTTCTTTCCTTTTAATCCGGTTTCCAAATTTTATCTCCAATAAAATTAATGCACTTATACTTTGAAAATTACAGTCGCAAGTGATTTGCAATTGGAAAGTAGTACAGAGATTTACGTTGGAACCTAAGATGTTTTGACGGTTCTTGTGATGTTGTTTATGCAGCAGTAGGGGGTATTGTCGCGACCTCATGCCGCTCACGCAGCTAAAACGAAACGGCATTGGCGTTAGGGTGAATATGGCTCCGCCTGGTGGATTACAATGTCCGAGATCTTTTCACGATTGCTTCACTCAGCAAGATTGAGGCTGATAACTATGATCTCTATTTTACTTCAATGAAAATATCATATATCGCTTCTATTCCATAATAGCCTTAAATACCTTGGAGGCGTCATGACATACCGAATCCCAAGGCTACTTGTGCATAGGGTTCGCGCAAAAATAACTTCACATCTTATGCATCTCATCTTCAGGCCACCTTCACGCGATCCATGGCGGCAAAAATCCTCAAAATAGCCTGCTATTCCTGCGGTTTTTGCCGCCATGGATCACCCGAATCTGACCTAA
>JAAEKY010000856.1 GCA_024227235.1 Desulfobacteraceae bacterium
GTTAATTTCAAATACCGGGTTGTCGAACCAATTGTTTTGAACATTATCTATGGCCCAGGGCCGCCACATAGCCATCGGCACAGACTGTCTTGATTTATATAAAACAGTAAAATTTTCTTGTTCCATTTTAATTAGCGTATTATACGTTTTCATTGAAATTTTATTTTCTGGCAATAAGGTAGGCAGTACAATACTTTGATCCTGGTCAAGCTGCCTTTGCCATCTTGACCACAAATGTTTTGTTGAATCAAACCAGATCCCAGCTGTTGATTCTGGTAGGACTAAGGTTTTGAATTCAGCATCGCTATATTGATTATAGGTCTTGATAAATTTTTGATAATCTCTTTCAAATTTATCTCCAATGTTAGAAGGATTGCCTGCAAAATTAGTGGTAGAGCCTTTTATTTGTTGGCTTACTTTTACATTAGATCCAACAATTATTGGAAATATGAGTATTGACAGAGCCAAAACACCTGTAAAGATCTTGTTTCTATCATACAGCCAGACCAAAAACCCAATAAGGCATAGTGTTAAAAAAAGCCCCATAAATCCGGTTCCAGGGAAAAGCATACCGGCTGCGGTCAATGGATTTGCCCATCCGACAATGCCTACTGGAGGTAAAATCAGGGCAATCAATAATAACACGATTGCAAGATAAGAATTACGTACATAAGTGCATAAAAAATAAGGCAACGACTGTATCAATCCGGCGATTAGCCAAAGAACAATACCATAAAAAATAGTTGAACTAAAAAAAACAGGAATACCAAAAATCAATCCTTTGGATGCTGCAAGGTGATACAGCAGACCAACCAGCCAGGCATTTTTTTTTGTGGGCGCTTTAGACCAAATAACAGGAATTAGTATAACCACCGGCAAATAAATGGCCCATCCAATTATACCGGTGGTTATACTCAGCACGATATATGTCAAGGATTGCACCATCCTGGGGGAGAACAATGTTCTCTTTATGGGATCACCCAAAAAGAACTCATCAGCAGGGGTTGTTTTTAATTCTTCCACGTGAGTACCGGCTGTGCCGTTCCTTCTATGTTTTGAACTGGGATAGTTCCATAATATCGAGAATCATAACTATGTGTGTGCATGGTCATAACAAAAAGGTGATCCTCTTTAATAATGCCATTAGAAATGATTGGCATTGGTCTTCCTTTAGAATCCAATTTTCTTCTTTTTGCATTCTCAATAGGTTCATTATTGATCTTGATAGCGTCCTTGTAAAAAGAGTAGCTATCACCTGGTAAGCCGTATACAATCTTAAGCAAGGGGTTTGAATTATTTAGACAGTTTTTATTTTCTTCTAAATAATTTCTTTTGATTCCAAAATCTGCGATTTCTTTTGTGGGCGTGAACCAAACATAATCACCCTTTTCAATTTTTGAGAATGATTTATCAATTTTCCAGATACCTATTGGTAAAGACGATGTTACATTAATTCTATATCCGGCTTTATAAAAAAGGCATGCGGTTATGAAAACAAAAGAAAAGACACAAGCGCAAATTAAGCTGACTTTTTTAAACCGGGTTTTTGAAAATTTTAGCTGCATAATTTAACCTCTTCAAGTTGAGCAAATATTTGATCTCTAAATAGGTTAAGGCGGCGTTTAACCATGAATTTTTGATTGTCGCTTTTGCTGATTTCTTCAAAGGTTTTATGTTCAGAGAGCATCATTTTGATGTCCTCACCAAACGTATCCGGGTTTTGTTCAGGCAGAATGATTTTTGCCGTAAGTCTGCTTTCTACAGATTTATAAAATTTAAACCCTTTAAGATCCCCATTGAGTTTTCCAAAAAACTCGTTGATCCAGAGGATTATTCTTGTTTTTTCATCAAACTGGCTTGATATACTTACCAGGCCGTTTGCTGTTTCCTCAAGCGCTTGGCCGCCGGTAATAGGGATATGAACAAAAACATCAAAATCTGTCAGAACGCTAATTATATCGTTTTCAATGATATAATTAGAAATGCCTAAGAACCCCCCTGCCCCATTATCTATGATAAAATTTTTATTAGTCGATAAAATATTTTCTATCAATTGATCAAACATTCTCTCATTGATTTTATTTGGTGCGCTTAAAAGATTCAGGTGTATTGCTTCCAATCCTTTAAACTTGGAAAATGTCGGATTTATCGGATCGGTATCAATACAGCACACATCCCCTTGTTTTTGAAGGTATTGTGCAAGTAAAGTTGCCACTACGCTTTTGCCTACACCGCCTTTGCCTTGCAAAATGATATGAACTTGATTTTTTGAGGCTTCTTTTGTTTTTGTCATTTATCTGTTCCTTTATTCATTGAATAAAAACTTGGATCCTTGTCTATTTTAAAATCCGGTTGTGAAGAAAGCAGGACCTCGGAGGTTAAAGGTGAGGCAATCTGTGTTTGTCGTAAAAATTGCGGGTCTTCAAAAAATAAGATTTGTGTGCCATGGATGGGTGATTGCCCAGCAATAAAAATCAGCATTTCTCCGGGTTCAAGTATTCTGCCATCTTTATCTTTAATGGCTGATTTTAATTTTAATATTTCATCAGCCGTCATTAATGGTCGTTGGATCTCCTGGGTGGATATACTGACATGTTTTAATGTGGGCGAATGAATACCACCACTTTTAGTAACCGCCTCTTTTTTAACAGTTGTAATCCCGGTCATTCTTGATAAGAGTTCTGCAGTATCCATTTTAGAGGGTGCAAAGGCCATTTTAATACCACAGGTTGAAAGGATGCTTTCATCTTTTCCATACGTTCTATGAAGCTGGCTGATATCCTGGACGATTATCAATGATTTGATTCCATACCCAGGCATATAGGCCAACTGTTTTTCAAACATATCCAAGCGTCCTATGGCTGTGAACTCATCCCATAAGAGCAGTAACCTGTGTTTCCTTTTTATTTGTTCTCCTTGATCAAATTCCATTCCTTCTGTTAGGCCTAAAATAATTTGGGTCATAAGGATACGTAAAAGCGGGGTTAGTCTGATCAGGTCTTTTGGCTCAACACAAATATACAAACTTACCGGCTCTTTATTATCCATTAAGTCTCTGATTTTAAAATCAGAGTGTTGTGTGTTGCTTTGAACCACCGGGTCTTTATAAATTTCAAAAAAAGCCTCAGCCGTAGAAATAATACTGCCCTTTTCTCTGACGGGTGTGTTGCTAAGTGAATCTGCAGCTGCAAAAATAAATTTGTCCTTTGCCCCTTGTTTATGCGTATTGTTCCGCATTTCTTCTAAATGTTTATCAATATCAGTACTGATAAAATAGGCCAGGGCTGTCATGTTGGCATTTGAATCTAAATACAACACATGCAAAATTGCAGCAGATATAAACGCCCTGCCCTTTTTCTTCCAGTGGCCATCATAACCGTCTAACCCCTTACCTTCAGGATCAATGATGATTGTGGCAAGGTTTTGAGCGTCAGAGACAGCATACTGAGTATCAATTCTGATTTCTGACAAAGGATTGTACTGGCAATTATCTTCAAGAGCTCCGGGACGAAATTTTAAAACCTTCTGGCCTTTGATTTTTCTAGCGCCTGATGTAAGCTGCCAAAGTTCGCCTTTTAGATCCATACAAATCATACTTTCTTCCCAGGTTAGAGCTGTCGGGATAACAACCCCTACCCCTTTACCAGATCGAGGTGGAGCGATCATAATCGCATGATCAGGGCTATTGCTTTGTAAATAATATTTAAAATTTCCAGACTGGTACCCCCCAATAATAACACCATTATTATTGTTATCATCCTGGATGATGCCCATTTGCTTAATCTCTTTAAATGTTGCCCAATCTGCACTGCCATGAAGATCTTTTATAAATCTTAACCTGCGCTGCAAAATTATGGTTATAAGAAAGGTCACCATTACAATTACGGCCATGACAAATCCTGTTATGACAAAGGCATCATAAAAGCTCTTTGGGTAATAATGGTAATATTTTAGGTACCAGAATATACAACTAAACGGATTATAAAATTTTCCAAATAATGGGCTGCCCAGAGCCGTATTGTAGTTAAACTTAAATCCAAGGTATTGAGTAAAAACGCTCAGCAATATTAAAAGGATAATAAACGTTATGGATAAACGAACAATGATACGTTTATGAACCTTATTTCTAAAAGAATTGATTATTTTCATATGGTATGTCCTGTTTAAAGGCCTGCACCCCATCCATTGTTGTTCGACCCACACCCACTATTATTTGACTGACAGGTATAATTTAGATCAAAAACATTATAATACGCCTTGTGTTGAAACATGTTTCCTTGGGCCAGCGCCCATTTCATAGTTTGTATATCCATTGTTTGGGCATTCGCGAGGTGCTGTTGGATCATCGGATCATTTTCCAAGGCTTTTTGTCGGGCAATTAATACAAGGTTCTCATTTGTTAAAAAACCATATCCGGCCATAAAATTAATGGCTTTGATCTTGGTAGGATCAGGAAGATTAAAAAAAGCAATGTTATTGTTTAAGCACACAGAACCATTTATCACTTGAAGATTATTTGGTATTGGCTCAGAAAACAATTTGTATAGCCCAACACTTGAGGGTGCTAACACAAGTTTTGACGGCTCATACAAGGCCTGATTAGGATTGCTAATTTCTCTTATGCCGCCGGTAGGATAGAGTTGAAAATATCTCATTGAGTTTTGATAAACCACTCTAAATCCAACATATTCAATCCGCTGTAATCCTGCGTGCAAACTTTGAGGTCTTACGCTTAAATAATATTGATATCGGGTTTGTGTTACACTACTGCCCCAGTTACAAGGCACTTGGACTGTGGTGGTTGTTTTCGTTATTACAAAAGGAGAATTGGGTACATTAAATGTTTGTGCATTTGCACTGAAAACAACGGCAATAATAAAACCGATTGTAAAAAAAATCCTTTTCATAAAATCTCCTTATTTAATTTACGTTTGCGGTTTTTAAATAATAGGTTGATTTTTTAGCCGGATCATACGGTTTTAAGCCAATAACATCTTTGGTTAGAATGATATGTCCTTCCTTGCCCTGCCTTATGATCAATTCAGGTTGTATGTTCATAATTTTATCAATCATTCTTGCGAATGTTTGCTGCATTTGTTGGGCGGCAGATTTTGCCAGGGAGTCTGATGCAGTTTCTACCGTATTGGTATTGTCTTGTGTCTCGGTTGCAATTGTAAAACCGGCATTAACAATGCTCATTAAAATAGCTGAACCAAAAACCTGGAAATAATGATTGTCTACAAGATCTTCAAGTCCGGATGTTCCTTGCTTATCTGTACCGGGCATAGAGCCAACGTTAAGTGTTGATCCGTCAGGAAATATTAACCTTTGCCATGCGATCAATACTCTTTTTTGACCAAACACAACCCTGGAATCATAAATACCGTTCACCATTGTTCCTTGAGGAATCAGTAAGTGATTGCCTGTGGCTGTATCATACACATTTTCTGTAACCTGAGCTTTTATCCTCCCTGGAAGATCGCTGTTTATCTTTGTAATAAGTGTCATGGGTATTAAATGGCCCTGCTTAAGCTCAAAGGGTGAGATCGCTTTATGGTACGCATTGGCTAATGAGACTTGTGTTTCTCCGGCATTCGCTAAAAACTCCTGTTTTAGAGTCTGGTCTTTTTTTTCTGATTCAGGTATCGGTATGCCAGGTATTTGATTTTGGCCACCTCTTGGAGACTGTGGCATTCCAGGGATGACTGATTGAGCATTGGTTGTAGAGCCGCTAATATTTACCAGGGTGGGTGCTCTTAATGCTTTTAATGCCAGTTCCCGTTTTTGGTTCGCTATTTTTTCGGCAAAAACCTCTTTGTCTGTTTTTTTGGGTTCAAGCGATTGACCCGGCTCCTGATAAAGCGGTGGTGCTTGTTGGAACCTTGATTTTTGATCCTGGGTTTGTACGGCAGTTTTATCTGTTGCAGCCGGTTGGGTCTTGTTTTCATTTTCATCATAAGATTTTACTTTTAATGATTGTTCTGCTCTCTGATTTTCAGCTGTTTGTCTTTCGTGCCGGCTTCTTCTTAAAGCCTCAATCTTATCCGCATAATTTTCAGTTAAAAATTCAGGCTGCGGTGTGTTATCATTTATTGAAGACGTTTTAATAACATCACTATTTTCCGCACTGTTTTTTAACCGGTTCTGCCTTTTGCTGACCGCATATAAACAAAAAAAAATCACCAAAGACAAAACTGTAATTAGTATTATAAGCGGGCGCTTATTAATCCGTTTTGCTGTCGGCCTTGTTGGAATTCCTTTTGAAGACATTTTAAACTTCTCCTTTGTTTAATGGTGATCCAACAGATAGTGTCCCTGTCTGTACTTCATAAATAAAAATTCGGGACAAAATGGTTTTGCCTAAGGTTATTGAAAGATAAATTTGATTTGAGTCATACCGGTATGCCATAAACGAAACTTTAACGCCATCTGTTTCAGACAGAGGAAAGCCTCTTGTTTTAAGATGGGTGAGAACCTTATCTCCTAAAACACTATCACTATCATTAATAAAATTTATGGTTGTATTAACGTTTTTTTCCTGACTGATAAGATCAGCTATTTCAAGTGCCAGGCGATTTACAATTTTCTTGTCATCTTCTATATCCTCATATGAAAAGCTTTGCTGTTTGGTGGCGCAGCTAAAGCCTGTCAGGCAAAAACAAAGTACGATTATTATAATGGTTTTCATCAGTTTAAAATCCTATTTTATTTTTTGGTTTTCGATTATCTGCCAAAAGCTTATCTAAGACAGAGAAAACAATCTCAAATTTTTCATCTGCTTGATCAAACCGCTCCTCAGTCTGTTTTTTTAAGTCTTCAATGGCTGTTTGCAGCTCTTTGTTTTCAAACAATGCATGCCGAAGTCTTGTAAATGTCCTCATGATCTGAATGTTAACCTGGATAGCTCTATCGCTGTGCAGGACGCTTGAAAGCATGGCAACGCCCTGTTCGGTAAAAGCCATTGGAGCATACCTTAAACCCATTTTATCAGAATTGGAGGTCCCAATTTGGGATCTCCAATTCTTAAACTCTTCTTGTGTCAGCTCAAACATAAAATCATCAGGAAAACGATCAATATGTCGCCTGACATTTCTTTTTAAAATTCTTGTTTCAACTTCGTAAAGATCTGCAAGATCTCTATCAAGCATTACTTTTACACCACGGATATAATAAATTGTGTCAGATATCTGTTCTATCGTGATCAGATTTGATTCTGTCATTATCAATTCTCCTTATATTCAATGGTGACTTTTGTTTGATCACGGCCGACACCAGAGACCAGAATGGCTTTATGAAAAAGCATATCAACCACGAATTTATTATCTAAAAGCCTGTAATTTACGATTGCTTTTTGTTTGTTTTCATCAACAACAGACAGCACTGGGACTTTTGTGTATTTGGCTTTTTCTGGTAATTCAATAATGGTTTTAACACCATCATTATAGACACGGATGGGTTTCCAGGAAGGCGTATCACCATTGATATTATAATTAAAATCAAGGTCGGCAACAGCAATTCGTTTGCTTGTATTTTCAACTTTTGGCAAAGAATTCTTTTTTGCTTTTTCTTTTTCAATCTGATCTTGAATTTTTAAACCGGCTACAATATCCTGGTAATGTTTTGGATATTCAAAACCCACAATGCTCATATGATCTTTTTTAGAGCTTTCAAGATTAAACCGGTAGGCTCTTTTATTCGTCAGGATTGTAAGATTTGTTTTCAAATTTGTATCCGTGGGCTTCACAAAAATGTGGAGCGTTTTTGCTTTTCCTGTCCCATGATAAGCAGGACGAAAAACCCACCTTACAGTATCACCGGCATCTAAGGCCTCTATTGTTTCTCCGGGTTGTAGCTCAATGTCTGTTGAATGATAAAGTTTGGTTTTTATCGTTACAGCTGTGGCACCATACAGATATGTAATTTTACCATCCAGGCTCAGGATCGGTTCAATCCTATTATTCTGCCATTTTTCAGCAAGGATCACGGCTGCCTTTTTTTGTGCAGTTGATGTCATTGACCAGGCATTACTTACACAAAAAACAAGGGCTATGCTGATCAGTATTAATATTTTTGTCTTCATAATTTTTTCTCCCATTCAAAATCAATTATCCAAATACCAAAAGGGTTATGATCCCATTGTTCTTCTGTTTCTGGCGCTTTTTTTAAAACCGTAAGAATGGCTTTGAATTTTGCGGTTTCAATAATGTCGCCATCTGAGGTATTTCGTCTTGTTTCCTGCCACTCCATGGCCCAGGTATTATCCGTGACCGGTAAAATGGTGATCTTGATGAGAAACGAGGAGACACTTAAAGGGGCGCGCACCAATTTTCTGGAGACACTTTTAGAAATCACTTTGTTTTAAAATAAATTGCTGTCTAAGAGAAAATCAAAAATCAATAATAAGCTTTAATGATTTTATTAAGTTCCATAAAAAAAGAGGGAATCTCAAAAGATCCCCTCTTTTCCCAAAAAGCTGATTCAAAACATTGAATCCTATATTAAATATCAATATTAGGAGTTTATGCAAAGAGTAGTTATGATATTTTAAGTGAAATTCTAATTTTAGTTTTCATCCAAAAAATTTAAAAAGTGATTGATAATAATTGGCCATAATTCAGGATAATCCATACCGTGTCCCAGATTGGGAATTTGTATAAATTTAGAATTTTGGACAGCTCCAGCAATTGCCTGACCATGAGCAGGCTGTGCAAGAGGATCTATCTCCCCTTGAATCACAAGAGTTGGCACACTAATCTCTTTTAACCTTTCCGTCCTGCTTCCATCAGCTAACATTGCAACACTATGGCGCATGAAACCTATAGGGTAATAATTACGGTCATATGTCTGTTCAGCAATTTTGGCTCGGCATTCAGCGTCATATCCTGTTGAACCGTTTGAAAACACCTTAAAAACTAATACAGAGTGGGCTATAAATTTTTCTCGAGAATCAGGTGGTGGATCCGCCATAACAGTCTGAACTTCTGGCTTTGGGGGTGGGAGCGTCAAGTCCCCAGTACTTGATCCTATGCAAACCATTCCAGCCATGCGTTCGGGATATTTAAAAGCCATGTTTTGTGCTACCATACCACCCATGGAGTGCCCAAAGACATATGCTTTGTCAATATTTAATGCTTCAAGTAAGCCATTCACATCGGATGCCATATCTTCCAGAGAGTATGGCGGTGTGATTGGCGATGAAGTGAAATAGGCTTCCCAAGCCTTTTGAAGATCAGGAATTCCTTTCTTATCAAAAGTTGTAGACAAGCCAGTGTCTCTGTTATCAAATCGAATAACATAAAATCCTTCATTTGACAGCTTCTGGCAAAATTCTATTGGCCAGGAAACCATTTGTTCTCCAAGCCCCGCGATAAGTATAACGCTTGGGTTTGCGTGTTTACCGAATGCTTCATATGCAATCTTAATCGAATTTATATTTATTGTAGACATTTTTTTCCAGTATCCTTATTAAAGTTAATAATAGTTTTGAATCAGTTGCTAACTATAATTTATTCAATAACCCATATCGTAACTGCACTATTAAGCACCTATTATAGGTGCTATTTTTTTTATTTCATCACCCATATGGGTGATGTTTAAAAAGTACCAATGTGTCAAATTGAGATAAAAAATGTTAATTGCCTTGTAATTGACAAAGCGGAGCTGCTTCAATCAAATACCTCAATTATTTTTTAGATAAATAGATTTCATAATACGTTAAGGAAAGGATTTTATGTATGACATAAGATGCAAGGTAATTGAAAATGAATTTTGCGAATATGTTAATGGGGAGTATCTGATCAACAGACAAACCCCACCTGGATTTTGCGCTGCAGGTTTTGTTGCCATTTGGCCATTTGTCAATGCAATGCGTTTTGCAGAAAATACAGCATTTGAAGATTCAAATGGGGAGGTGACAATCACTTGTCCTGATGGGTGGGTACAATTTAAACTGTCACGAATTAGATCAAAAAAGTCCTTTGAGCAAAACAAATAAAGGCTCTTTTTGGGAATGTCGAAGATAAATATAGCTAAAAAAAACATCCACTAGGCGGCAAGAAACTCGGCTGACAGCACTGTTGTCCCTGGCAGCCGATTATGTGAATATTTAAACTATTCTAAAATTAAGGAATGAAATATGAGTCATTTTCATATCTCCTTTATGGAGATTAGTAACATCCAGGAATCGGCAAAAGTTCTTAGTATAGCAATGCTGGACAATCCACTACATATTGCTGTTTTTCAGGGTAATGGTGAAATTGAACGTTTGGAAATACAAAAGATGTTTTATGAACTTTTATGTGAATTGCCGGGCATTGTATTTATAGCAAAAGAACATCAAACGATTGTTGGTGTTATGAGGATGAAATCATGCATTGGCCGAAAGACTGAGGATGAATCAAAGGAACTGAAAGATGAGAACAATAGTAATTACAGGAAAGCTATTTGGCACAGGGAATGGTCAATTAGGGATCCTTTAGAGCAACATTGGCATCTTGGTCCTATTGGTGTTCTGCCATCTCATCGTAAATTGGGGATTGGTTCTAAACTGATGGAACGGTTCTGCAAAGAAGCGGATGCTTGTTCTACAAAGGCTTACTTAGAAACCGATTTGGATGAAAATGTGCGGTTTTATAAAAAATTTGGGTTTGAAATTATTTCTAAGTCAGTAATTTTTAATGTTGAAAATCGATATATGGAAAGAGTTTCACAAACGTGATTTGATTAAATATATATCCAAGCAGATCGAGCCGTATGGATAAAGCTGGCGCTTGTGCGCAGAAAGATTTGCCCAGCGACCGATTAGGAGTCATTAATGATAGATATTGGAATAGTTCATTATCGAATAATAAATGAAAATGAAATCGAAGCCATCTGGTACACATCCCGTTTGGATCAAAAAATAGTCTGCAATGGTATTGCTAAAGGAGATACAACAAACGGGTTTGCCGAAAGGTATGTTGTGACATATTTTAATCCTGATGGAGCTGAACGCTCTACATTTGATCTGGAAATTGAAAAAAATGGGGCTATTTACGATCTTTTTTGGAGTCAAAACGAAGAAGTTATCATAGTTGGGGTAGGACTTGAAACTTCAGATGGTCTTTCGGCTGGGTGGCGACAATCCAAATAGCATAAACAATAGGTATGCAGGAGAAGCTGTAATCAAAATGGAAAAAGTCCATTCATTACTATGGACCAATATACTATTCGGAATACATTACCAACTGGTCATATAGGCTGAAGGTAGGGTATGGAAATCAAACAGACAAATCGATATGATCTCGATGAAATCCTTAATGTATATGATTCAGCTCGTCAATATATGCTGGAACATGGTAATCCAAATCAGTGGATCTATGGATATCCCGATGTAAAAACAATTCTATTAGACATTGGAAACGGCAATCATTTTATTTGTGTTGATGGCAATCAGGTTCTTGGCTGCTTTGTATTTATTGAAGGAGATGATCCTACATACAGAGAAATCGTCAACGGTAAATGGCTTAACAACAATCCATATGCAGTAATTCACAGGATAGCAGTCCTTGAGCATGGCAAGGGGATAGGATCAAATTGTATTGAGTGGTGTTACAGTCGATGCAAGAATATCAAAATAGATACTCATAACGATAATATTTCAATGCAAAAACTTTTGGTTAAAAACGGATTCCAGTATTGTGGCATGATATATAATCGATGGGGTGATGAACGGTTGGCTTTTCAAAGAGCATAAATAAGATTCAAACGAAAAAAACCCATGAAAAGTTTTATAAGCGCTGGCATCGCACCTTTCGCAAATGGTCAACCCCCGGAATCTCATTTTTTAAAAGCCCTGGGTTGGTTTGAGGCTGCTGGCCTGAAAGAATATACCGTACAAACCTTTGTTGGAAGTGTACAGGCACCCATTAACCGATGAACAACTAAAAGCATTAATATCCCTGTTTGAAATGCGCTGGGGAATACCAAAACCCGAGTTGTCGGGAAATGATTGGATCGAATTCCAACGTCTTTGTCATCCCGAATCTCCTGATTTTATATTAAAGCACCATGATTACTATGGCTTTTTCACATACACCATGTTCTATGGTAAAGTTGTCGAATGAAACATTCGAGATCTTGCACTATTAGAAATTACTGGATCATTCGAAATTGGATAATCAAATGGATATAATTGATACTTATTGCCGACGAGAATTCATTAAGAGAGGCCTTGGATACGGGTTAGCCGCAGGGTGTTGTGGTTTTCTTTGGAAACCAACAGGTTCAGCGTTTGCGTCAAAGAATATAATGGAAAACAAATCAAATCAAGAGCACCAAAAGAA
>JAAEKY010000857.1 GCA_024227235.1 Desulfobacteraceae bacterium
ATCTCAATGCAGATAATGCGTTGGATCATGATGAATAGCGTTAATTTAAAGCTGTTCACAGATTAAAACACCATGAGTAGGTGAAAGACAGAGGTGATATAACCGGGTATATATACTTTGAACTGAACCGCTGCGCGGAAGTTGTGCGCCCTAACATCTAAAATCAAATCAACGTTTTTCATTTTATCCAAATAGATTTATAATACCTCCTGTGGCGTTCCGCCAGTCTTATTAATTTAAATCAAGGAGGTATCAAAATGGCTAAAAGTCTTAGAACTCAATTTATGGACCATATGGTTCTAAATCGTTTTTCACCATGGACCATCAAGAATTATATGGATACAATGAAGAGGCTTGCAAAGTATTATAATAAATCTCCGGATCTGCTTACTCAGGAAGAAATTCAAGATTACCTGCTCTATCTTCTCAAGGAACGCAAACTTTCTTGGGGTACTTGCAATACGCATTTATCTGGGTTGGCATGTTTTTATAGAAATGTCCTTAAGTGGGATGAAAGAAAATTCAAACTTCCGCCGCGACCTCGGGTTAAAAAACTTCCAAATGTTTTAAGCGTCGAAGAGGTAAAAAAGCTGTTTGAATCAGCTGCCAATCTTAAACACCGTGTTTTTCTTAAGACTGTTTACAGTGCCGGTCTTAGGACCGGAGAAGCTTTAAGACTCAAACCCAGGCATATTGAAAGCGATCCATCCAGAATGATGATCAAAGTGGAACAAGGAAAAGGCAGCAAGGATCGTTACACTGTTTTATCTAAACATCTGCTTGATGAACTCAGAATCTACTGGCAAAAATATAAACCCGGCAAATGGATTTTTCCAGGTTACAATAAAGAAAATCACCTTGGTTATACTGCTGCCAGGGATACCTTCAAAAAAGCAAAAAAAAAGCCCGCATAAAAAGAGGCCAAAGCCTCCATAGTCTCAGACATAGCTTTGCCACACATCTTCTTGCCCAGGGGACAGATCTTTATGCCATCAAACAACTCCTTGGTCATTCTTCTTTAAAAACGACTATTATTTATCTTCATTTAGTTCAACAAAAGCCCACAGAATTTAAAAGTCCTCTTGACGCCATGTATAAACAGGAGGGACAAAAATGAAAACAAAATATGAAGTTGCAGATATTTTTCATCTTTATGGCAATGAATACCAGGAGCAAACGAATCTATCTTACAAAAAACTTAAGGTTATGCACAAAATCAAGATATGCCGTACAGCTCAACTTGGTGGTCATGTTGAACAGTGCGATCATTGCAGTTTTGAACGAATAGCCTATAACTCCTGCAGGGACAGACACTGCCCCAAATGCCAGACCATGGTTAAGGAACGGTGGTTGAATGATCGCAAAGCAGATTTACTTCCCTGTAATTATTTTCATATGGTCTTCACGATACCTCATGAATTGAATCCAATTATACTGGTTAACCCAAAGATTATGCTAAGTCATCTTTTTACTGCTGTAAGTCAAACATTGCAGGTTTTTGCCCGTGATCCACAGTGGAAGGTTCAAGGTCAACTTGGATTTATCTGTGTTCTTCACACCTGGTCACAAAAACTTACTGATCATTTTCATATCCATTGTCTTGTAGCCGGTGGGGCTCTCTCCTTTGATAAGAAACGCTGGATAGCCTCGAATAAATCTTTTTTGTTCAGGGCTCAATCCCTGTCAAAAGAGTTTAAAAAAAGGTATCTTGGACTTTTTGAAAAATCATATTTGAATCATGAACTGTCTTTACCAGGCAAAATTGCAAAATACAGATCCAGACAAGAGTTCGATACCTTTGTTCAATCTCTTTTTAAGATAAAATGGAACACTTATGCCAAACGACCTTTTGCTGGTCCTGAGCAGGTCCTTGAGTACCTTGGTCGGTACACCCATAGAGTCGCCATATCAAACAATCGAATCAAATCCATTGATAATGGCCAGGTTTGTTTTGAATACAAGGACAGGGCTGACAATAACACAACCAAAACAATGACAGTAACTGCTCATGAATTTATCCGCAGATTCTTACTTCATGTACTCCCGCATAAATTTATGAAAATACGATATTTTGGTTTTTTATCACACAGGAACAAAAAACAAGCAATTAAGCTTATCCGAAAGCTGATTGATCCTGATGCCAAAATACCCCAGAAAATAAAAGAGACATTTCTTGAGATGATGCAGCGACTGACAGACAAAGATCTCTTATGTTGCCCCAATTGCAAAAAAGGGAGGATGACGATCATTAAGGAATTGCCAAAAAAACTTTTAAATTCATCATGACCAAAATTAAAATGGAAGTTTAAAAATAAATCGCTGTTCAAGCGATATCGGACCAGTGCGCTAAAATTAGAGTTTTGGTAAAAGATACTGTGATAAAGAGCCCTTTGGAATATAAAAAATGATGTTTGTGTTCATATCTTTTTGTTTTTAAAATTTCTATCCAGGAAAATCCTTCGAAGGAAAATCATACAATCCCCATAGCTTATCCGGTAAACATTACCATCCAGTTCATACATTTAATCGATTTGTTGCAAACCTGAAAGCAACTTTAAATACAGGTGGTGATATGCAACAATCGATTAAACGCTCTTCTATAAATCCCCGGTTCTGATGGCGGATCTATACCGTCATCTCCGCAGCCGCATTGGCCTGCCTCGTCGTCCCATTCATCGCAGTTGGTCGGGTAATCCGGACAATTGTGATCGTCGTTATTCCAATCGATGAGGGATCCCAGAACATC
>JAAEKY010000858.1 GCA_024227235.1 Desulfobacteraceae bacterium
GTAATCTCAGGTGGAAACCCTGGTCCCCACAAGATTCAAGGCATTGGTGCGGGTTTTATTCCGGATAATCTCAACAAAGATATAATTGATGAAGTCATTTTGGTAAATGCCCAAGAAGCTATTCAGGGAGCAGACGCTCTTGCAAAAGAAGAAGGCATTCTATGTGGTATTTCATCGGGTGCTGCTTTCCATGCAGCAAAAGTTGTTGCATCCAGACCTGAAAATAAAGGCAAGACAATTGTGTTTATAATCCCTGATACTGGGGAAAGATATCTTAGTACGGATTTATTTAAAGAATCATAACCCATACTTAGCAGATGTGACAAATCATGGAAAAAGTATTAATCACAGGTGCTTCAGGTTTTATTGGAAAAAGGCTTGCACGGCTTTTTTTATCAAAAGGACATTCTGTAGTTGGTATTGGCACATCCTCAAACCATCCTTTTTCAAAAGAATTTAAAAATTTTGAATGGGTTAGTTCTGACACCACTATTAAAGGCAACTGGCAGACTCATGTTACAGCCTCAGATATTATCATTAATTTAACTGGTAAAAATATTTTCCACTACTGGACAAAAAAATACAAAAAATCCATTTATGACTCAAGAATATTAACAACTAAGCATATTGTTGATGCCATAGAAGATGGGAAAACTCAAAAACTTTTAACAACATCGGCCATAGGTATTTATGGTGATTGCAAAGAAGATGTTCTGACAGAAGAAAAGTTGCCAGGAAATGATTTTTTGGCAAAAGTATGCAAAGATTGGGAGTCAGAAGGATTAAAAGCCAGGGGAAAGGGCGTAAAAGTAGCTGTAATGCGATTTGGTGTTGTGCTTGGAAGTGGTGGGGCATTATCTTTGATGACACGGGCATTTAAAATATTTATTGGTGGACCTTTGGGCAATGGTCAGCATTGGTTCCCTTGGATTCATATTGCAGACCTTGAGAAAGCATTGGAATTTATTGTTGAAAATCAATCCCTTGAAGGTATATTTAATTTTACAGGACCAGAACCTCTCAGACAAAAAGAGTTTGCAAAAGTGCTGGGGCATACACTTAACAGACCTGCCATTATGCCAGCTCCATCTTTTATGATTAAAGCAATAATGGGCGAACTTGGTACTTCACTTTTACAAAGCCAAAAAGCAATACCTAAAAATCTTACAGACTCAGGATATCGGTTTTCATTCTCAGATGTGGAATCAGCACTTAAAGATATTCTTAGTCAATAAATTCGATTTTAAAAGCAAGATTGAAATAATAAAATACAGCTTTAGATTTTCAGAAATGTGGTATATAATTTGCAATTTAATATAGCAGTTAAAAATTTTTTAAAATATATTAACAACTTAACAGGAGGAAATTAAGCATGGAATTTGGATCAGTTGATAAAGTAATTGATTTTGCCATTGGCAAGGAAAAAGAAGCAGTGGCTTTTTATTCATCTTTAGCTAAAGAAGCAACAAGTGCAGCCCTTAAAGAAACCTTTGAGAGATTTGCAAAAGAAGAAGAAAAACATGTTACCCTTTTATCTGATATGGCAGGTAATAAAGAAAAAATTGATTCCTATGAGTTTAAAGAAGTTACAGATCTTAAAATAAGTGATTACATGGTAGAAACAGAGTATCAACAAGGCATGCCAATGCCAGAAATTCTTAAACTTGCCATGAAAAGAGAAGAGAAAGCTGTCTTGCTCTACACAGCTCTTGGTAATCACACCGATAATGAAGATGCAAAAAAAGTTTTTCAGATTCTCGTACAGGAAGAAGCACAGCACAAACTTGCTTTAGAATCTATGTATGATGATTATCTTGCTGACCAGGATAGCTA
>JAAEKY010000859.1 GCA_024227235.1 Desulfobacteraceae bacterium
AGCTTCTGCTTCAAAGGAATGAAGATGATCATAAATAAGATAGAAATTTTCATCTGGTGTTGGACTTGACATAGGATGTATTTTCACAGATGCCCAACCAGTATAAGCAAAATGAATCGGTCCTGCTGCAAGTTTTTCAATGGGATCATCCACTTTCATTTTTGAAAAAAAACTATTTGCATCTGCTTTACCAATGGAATGGGCAATATCAAAAAGAAAGTTAAATGAAAGAGTTCTAGCCTCTTTTTCACCCCTGTCTTTATATAAAAGCGCCATCATATCAAAAAATTCTTTTGACATGGATGAAGCTCTGATAAGGACATATCGCTCATCTGAAAATGTAATCAATCCTTTTGCAGGATCCTTCTTCATGGTTGCAAAATAATTTTTTACGTAATTCTGGGCATTCAGAAAAATATTATGGAAATCATCTGGTACACTTACTGTGTTCAGATTTGTGTCAGAAGGATGACTCATTATTTAAGCTTTAATAAATTCATCAGGATCATTCATAAAATTTTTATAGAGTTTATAATACTCAGTATCTTTGTACTCTATAGGTTCAATAATTGAGTTATCAAAAGTTAGAATCTGGCTTTCAGGCAAGGCAAGTAAAAAAGGAGAATGGGTAACAATTATGAACTGGGCATGCCCCTGTTTATTAATTTTAATTAAAAGGTTTAAAAGTTCAACCAAAGATGAAGGCGACATAGCTGTTTCAGGCTCATCTAAAAAATATATTCCCTTCCTGTTATATCTTGATTGGAAATAAGACATGAGTGACTGGCCATGGGATTGAGTGATAAGTGATTTACCCCCAAAATAGTCAAGCATTTCAGAATCATTGATTGCCCATTCTTCAAGGTTCTTTGCGAAATGGGTAAATATCTGTGATCCAAAAAACGAACCAGGTACCATCCCGTTTTCCCATTGAACAGAAATGGATTTATATAAATCCTCTTCGTAGGGGTTGTGTTCACATCTTAAATTAAACTCGCTCTGCCATATATGGATCCCGCATTTATAGGCAAGTGCTTTAAGCAGTGTTGATTTACCAGTCCCGTTTTCACCGATAAAAAAAGTAATTGCTTTATCAAAAGTTAAATTATCAGTCTTCTGAAACAATTTTTGGTTAAAAGGATAAAAATTCAGTACAGGAAATTTTTCCGAATGAATATTTACCTGTTTTAAATATATCAATCTTCATTCTCTTTCTTTTTTTTTGCCTGCTCAATTAAATCCAGCAAAGAAAAAACTTTTGGTTTTCCTTTAGTTAAAAATGTTTTATCAAAATCCTG
>JAAEKY010000860.1 GCA_024227235.1 Desulfobacteraceae bacterium
CCCAGTTCTCCGCCTTGTTCAACTGTATCATAGGCGTTTGAAATAAGTTTAAAAAAAACCACGTTTCCGGCAATGCTTTTGGTAATATTCAGCGCCGTCAGCATAGGGACCCCATTGTCCAGCAAAGACCCAAGCGTTCTGGAAAATCGGGCAGCGATAAGCTTTTGTAGAAGCATTCCAATAATCGGCAGTGAAATAAGAAGATTGTCGATAAAATAGGCGCCTTTTTGGGTTTTTCGCACTAAAAAAAATAGAAAGGTTAAAAGAAAAGGCGTCAGAACAATTCCCCACCAATAAGATTTAAAAAAAGAACTAACAGTAATAAGAATAATCGTCGGAAGAGGCAGGGTATGGTTCATATCAGAAAAAATATCAACAATACCCGGCACAACATAGGTTAAAAGGATAATTAAAACGCCAAATCCGATAAAAGACATTAAAACCGGGTAAGCAAGTGAAGCCTGAATTTTCTTTTTTGAATCTTCTTTATTTTCATTAAAATCAGCCAGTCGTTCCAGAACAATTTCTAATGTACCCGATGATTCTCCGGCATTCACCATGTTAATAAAAATCGGTGAAAAAACATTTGGATACAAGGCAAGCGCATTTGCAAAACTGCTGCCTTCTTCAATGGCGTCCTTAACGCTTGAAAGGACTTTTTGCATGGCTTTTGATTTGGTCTGCGGAACAAGCGTTGCAACCGCTTTAACCAGCGGAAAACCAGCAGACAACAAGGTTGACATTTGTCTTGTAATCATAGACAGCTCAGATGAACTGATTTTTGAAAACAGGCTGAATCCTGAAAAAAAAGAGGGCGATTTTTTCCCTTTGGCAGTAGAAGAGGATTCAATTTTATGCAGCAAAGTTGGAAAAATATTTTTTTGCCGCAATTTTGATTTTGCAGCAGATGTACTCTCAGCATCAATAATACCGGATACTTTTTTGCCTTTATTGTTTAGAGCGTTATATTCAAATACAGCCATAGTAAAAACAGTTATACCCGATCTGTAAAGATTGTCAAAATAAAAAGCGTATCAGGATGTATCGTTCTTTTTAAAGTATGATTATATAAGAAAATGAATATTATTTTAATCCGCTGAATGGTGTGAACTTTTTTTCATAAATTATTACAAAAAATATCCAAACTAGTACATTTTTTTCTCATTTTTAACAAAAATATTGAATGCCTTTGTTGAGAATTTAAAATTATCTAAACATACTGAAAACATACGGGGATCTTGAAAGAGTTGGAACGGTAATTGCATCTTCTCTGGTAAAATAATTTAATACCAGTGGAAAACACCGATAAATTAATCTCTGGAGCAGATTTGGATCTTCAATATAATAGCTTTGCGTTGAAAAAAAGAATTATTCAAATATTGATATTTATTTTGTTGATCAGTTTAACACTTGTTGTTGTACTCAAATACATATCTGCAACAGATACCACCCGCACAAAATTTCCTCTAAAATCCAAATCAGTTTCAAGACCCTTTCATGATATTAAAACATTCTATTATTCAAAGACTGAAAAGGGTCAGCGTGTGTTTACCATCCAGGCAGATCGGTTCCGGGTTCAGAAAAAAAAGCTGGGAATGATAAGATTTGGCCTGGTGAAAGAGGTTGTTGTTGATAATGCAAAAATAGATATTTATCAAATTCCAGAAACACAAATAAATCTTCAAACCATTGTAGACCCGAAAACCCTATCTAAATTTAAAGCAAACAAAAGTAAAAATATAATATTTAAACCCGTCACGCTTCGAGTGCTGGCAGAAAAAGGAATGCCTGTAACGACGATATCAGCTCAATCAGCCGGAGTTGATATAAAAGATAAAAAGTTTGTTTTCAAAGAGAATGTGAAAGTTGTTTCCAGTGGAAAAACCCTTTATGCGGGATCACTGTCAATGACGTCAAAGGGTGGAGAAATGGTTGCCAGGGATGGATTTGTCCTTAAGCTTCCTGAACAGATTATTAAAGGTGATACACTTCATACAAATATATTTTTAACATCATATACTCAAAACTTAGGTGGACTATGAGAAAAAAACTATTCATTTCAATCTTGTTATTATTGTTTTTCAGCGGTTTCGCTAATGCCAGCCGTTTATCAGAATATCATGTCAACAACGGTAGAGCAGCTCTTTTTAATGAAGGAAATCCGACCTATTCTGGAATTGTTTTGGCCGATAAATATTTCAAGCAAGCGGTTGACGCTGATAAGACAGATAAGAAAGCAAACTTTTTTTATGCAGTTACAAGACTATTCGTTTTTGCCCTTGAACATGGATCAGGCGCAGAGTATGAAACGCTGCTTGATGTGGCTGAAGACTTTGGCATCTCGACAAAAAAAGACTATGATGGTCCTATAACTGCTCTTGATGATCCTTTAGAAGACGACGACCCATTCACTGATCCTCCGGAAAAAGAAGGCGAGTACCTGCCGCCCTCACCCCCAACTATTCCCCAGGCAGGTTTGATCAGTCAGCTTTTACTCACCCATTTTATAGATCTTCTCGATGATATCTTGGACAATCTTGATGTGGCCGCTGGCACAACAAACCCCATAGCTTTTAAGCTGACCGCCCTTGAGATCGATGATACGGTTGATATGGAGATTGATAGAGGCGATGTCCTGGTGTATAAAACGTTTATCCATACGATGAAAGCCTATTTTTTAACTCTGTTTGCATACAGCGTGGATGGTATTGACACCGCAGAATTGATCCAATTGGGAACAGCAGATATATTAAGACTACAGCGGGATTTGATTGATAGATATAAGGCGCCAGAGTTTACGCCTGCATTCAGCCTGATTTCAGGTGGTGCTGCACAATTGACAGCGGCAAAAGCGGAACTGATTTTATCAATAGATACACTTGAGCTTGCCTATAATTCAATTACAACAGAGCCAGATGGGCAGGATGACGATTTGTTCAGTTTTAATTCAGAAGACCTTGATGAGTTCGACCCCATATACTATGAAATTAAAGAAACAAGGAAGTCTCTTGTACAAGATCGGCCGGCAGAATTATCTGATGATGATCGCGTGACAACTACCCAGTATAATTTTAATTTGATTTTTGGAAGCACAAATTATCCTTATCCAATGGATCTTAGAGCCATCCTGCCTGACTTTAATCTTGAGAATGAGCCTGTAAGAGGCTCCTTCCCTCCTAGAAATCCTTCATCACCAGAGGACCGCATATCTAACCCGATATTTAATGGATTCCTGCCGGGTACATCGCTAAACATGGATATGACCATGGAAGAAGATTTCCAACCTGAAGGATCGGTAACCATTCCGACAACCACCACTATCCAAATTGATGGTGATGCTGCGGATTGGAATGCCCAAGCCGGTGCATTAATACTGGATGATGT
Organism: Desulfobacteraceae bacterium; assembly: GCA_024227235.1. Taxonomy (GTDB): domain Bacteria; phylum Desulfobacterota; class Desulfobacteria; order Desulfobacterales; family Desulfobacteraceae; genus Desulfobacula. Next base: position 3,385 of record JAAEKY010000860.1, read on the forward strand.
GGTCGGGGAGCATGAAAACATATCCCCGTCAATGGACATCAATAATGGGTATATGGCCAAAGACAGTACATATTTGTATATTGCCATGACCCTTCAAGGCGACATTCCTTCGACCCCTCCAGGATACATGAACTATCAAATGAGTTTAAGAACTTATATAGATCATGAGGAACACCAGCAGCTTACCATTGAAGCATCATATGATACACATTATAATGTGTGGCGAACCCAGCTGATTAAACAATACAATGGCCAATGGAATTGGATCAAGACTTATAGCGATAATGTCTTTCCCCCAGTCGATAATGCCGATAATGCCTTTGGCGCAGGCAAACATGCTCTTGCTAGAAATGGCAACTTTATTGAATTAAGAGTACCTCTTCAAGATATTGTAGACCAGATCGGTCCTTTGGACGGTAAGTTCATCACATTTTCAAACTGGCGGCAGTTTAGTAATAACAACGATTATAACGATACATACCTGCAGATCAGTACCCCTCTTCAGATCGAAGGAATAGTGACAAAAGAACCCAGTGCAGCAGGAACGGTTTTAATCAAACTTAGATCTGATAGTTATGGTGCCATGATGGAAAACGATTATGTATATGATAGTGGTGATGCTTACCTCTTGCCCTTACTTGCCACAACCAATGAGAATCTATTACTGAGTGCATTCCAGGACATTGATGGCAATGGTATTTTTACCACAGACGAACCCTCCGTTTCTTACCCCATTTCGAATTTTGATAGTGATATTGTTCGGAATCTGGATTTGAGGATTGATACAGACGAGGATGGATACCCTGATTACATGGATGCCTTCCCCGATGATTCAACTGAATGGGAAGACTTTGATGGAGACGGCATTGGTGACAATGCAGATCCAGATGATGACAATGATGACTTACCAGATGTATTTGAAGAAGACAATGGACTCGATCCAAAAGATGACACAGGTGTCAATGGAAAATATGGAGACAAGGACCAGGATGGATTATCCAATTTCTTTGAATTCGAAAATAATTCCGATCCCGATGAGTATCTTTCAGTTCCAGACTCTGATAATGACGGGGATCAGGATGGTGAAGATTTAAGAACATTAATCCAAAACTATGTCCCTGAAGCTTACTGCCCAGCACCATGCCCGGGAGATTTGAACAATGATGAAGTTTTAGATCCAGCAGACATTGCATTTTTTGCAGAACGCTTTGGTGTGGAAACGTTTTAATCTGATATTGAATTTATACCGAATGATTTCGAAATAGAAAAAATCAAAAAAGGGCGGATTAAATTATCCGTCCTTTTTTTTTGTAAAAATTCTCCATATAATTCCTATTGGCTTTGTTTTTGGTCCACTATTTGCTTGTATTTTAGAAGAGAAAATGGTTTGATCGACACAAAGAAGGTGGTTGCCTATGTAATCAACAGGGCGGAGCTGTCTTTATCTTAATTCATGATCCAAACAATTCAATCCAAAATCAATTCTCAAATTTTATAAAAGTAGGCATAAATGAAAATTTTTTTGATTGCCGGAGCGCGGCCGAATTTTATGAAAATCGCCCCCATTGCCAGGGCTTTCGAACAATATAGTCAGATCGAATATAAAATTGTTCATACCGGCCAGCATTATGACCAAAACATGAGTGATGTTTTTTTTGACGAGCTGGGAATACGAAATCCAGATTATCATCTGGGCGCCGGCGGCGGCACCCACTCCCAGCAAACCGCAAAAATCATGGTGGAGTTTGAGACAATTTGCGATAAAGATCTGCCGGATCTTGTCATTGTTGTCGGCGATGTCAACTCAACTTTGGCCTGCTCAATTGTTGCAAAAAAAATGCATATAAAAGTTGCCCATGTGGAAGCAGGCCTGCGCAGCTTTGATCTTGAGATGCCTGAAGAAATAAACAGGATGGTAACCGATGCTGTCTCTGATCTGTTTTTCGTCACAGAAGAGCAGGGCATGGTCAATTTGAAAAGTGAGGGCAAACAAAAAACCGCCATTCATTTTGTCGGCCATGTCATGATCGACAATCTTTTTTATCAACTCAAAAAATTAGAACAGATGCCGGCGCATGATTTTGAAATGAGTCGCTATAAATCCCAAAATGCTGAATATGGGGTTGTCACCCTTCACAGACCCTCAAATGTAGATGATAAACAAACTCTGGAACGGATATTTGAAACCTTTGAGAGAATAACACAAACCCTTCCCTTAATTTTTCCCATCCATCCCAGAACCCGGAAAAATATGGAAGCATTCAATATCAAGCCTCCAAAGGCCATGACACTTACCGATCCGCTTTCTTACATGGCGTTTTTAAACCTGTGGAAAGATTCAAAATTAGCATTAACAGATTCTGGCGGTTTACAGGAAGAAACAACCGCCTTGGGTATTCCCTGCCTGACCATCCGTGAAAATACAGAACGTCCCATCACGGTTACGCAAGGCACCAATGAGCTGATGGGAACATCAAAAGAAAAGATATTAACCGCCTTTGATCAAATTATGGCCCAAAACTGGAAGACCGGTCAAAAACCAAAGTTTTGGGATGGCAATGCTGCAGAACGAATTGTTGATATAATTTTAAAATAGCAAAAAATTATAACCAAATGAAAATTATAGAAAGCATTTCAGAAATTAAAGATTAAATATTCACGTTTTACCATAGCCGTTTATATTATTTACTTAAAAGAATATAAAAAGATTAAATCATGAAAAAAGCTTTAATTACAGGAATCACAGGACAAGATGGCGCCTATCTGGCAGAGTTTTTGCTTGCAAAAGGCTATGAGGTTCACGGTATTAAAAGACGGGCCTCACTTTTTAATACAGATCGTATTGATCACCTGTACCAGGACCCCCATGAAAAAAAGCCACACATGGTTCTTCATTACGGCGATCTTACCGATGCTACCAATCTTATTCGTATCCTGCAGGAAGTTCAGCCGGATGAACTCTATAACCTGGCCGCCCAAAGCCATGTCCAGGTGTCTTTTGAATCTCCCGAGTATACAGCAGATACCGATGCCCTTGGCACCATGCGTATTTTGGAAGGCATAAGACTTCTAGGCCTTGAAGATAAAACAAAATTCTACCAGGCGTCTACCTCAGAACTGTATGGTAAGGTCCAGGAAACACCGCAAACCGAGAAAACACCTTTTTACCCCCGTTCCCCTTATGCCTGCGCAAAACTGTATGCCTATTGGATAACCGTCAATTACAGGGAAGCCTATAATATATATGCCTGCAACGGTATTTTGTTTAACCATGAATCGCCTCTTCGTGGCGAAAC
>JAAEKY010000861.1 GCA_024227235.1 Desulfobacteraceae bacterium
AGGTTTCTGCTTTGCTGAAGGTATTATTGACACTCCATCTGATATTGCTGATATTGCTCTTTGTGATGGAGATGACTCCAACGTCGTTGCAGTTAAACTAACAAAAGATCGAGCAGATCAAATCCCTCACCTTCTTGAGAAAAAAGGATATATCAGCCAGACAAGCTGTGGACTATGTGGCAGGGAAATAATTGATGATCTAAAAAACAATCTGACATATCTTAAATCAACCATTGCTATAACCTTTGATCAGGCAATGGGGATTGTCAGCCAAATGAAGGATATACAGAAATTAAGAAAAAGATGTTATTCTTCCCATGCAGTTGCTTTGTTTACCAATGACTTTCAAAAAATATCAGAAGCAGAAGATGTGGGCAGACATAATGCTCTTGATAAAAATATTGGAACTCTTTTCCTTGAAAATAAACTTTCTAAAGCATGCATTGCACTTTTGTCTTCAAGGGCAAGTTATGAGATGGTACAAAAATGCGCCCGGGCAAAAATTGAAATAATAATCAGCATGGCAAGACCAACAGCTTTAGCTGTTGAATTAGGCGAAAGTATA
>JAAEKY010000862.1 GCA_024227235.1 Desulfobacteraceae bacterium
AATAGGTTTCCATATCCCCTCTTATCCCTGTCAAATCAACCGATCATGGTATGAACAATCTGTTCTTGACAAGGGTAAAAAAAAGGTTTTTATCTGGGAAATTATTGCGCCTTGGCTGTCCGTATAATGAAAATGTTTCAGAAGGACCCATTGGTAATTCTTGGAGGGATGGATTCTACTAAATGATGTATAGAGTAGAATGGAAAATTGGTTCATTTGCCCCTGCACATTTTTTGTATAGTTTACAACCGGAACAGAATTTTTATTGTCTTACGATACAATATCTTGTAGTCTGAACTTTTCCATCAGGTCTGAGTTTTTTGGAAAATCCTATTGTCAAAAGATACTTTTTTAATTGTTGAATGTTTAAGGGGTTAAAAATAATACAAGTTCAGAGTTCCTGACCTCTACTATATCCGGACACTTTTAAACCTGATGTGTACTCAAGTATGGACAAATCGAAACTTGATAAAGTACCAGAAGGAAATCAACCCATTTTTTCCTTTTTGTTTTTAGGCCATACTACACCTCTCCGATTCTTGTCGGTTTTTAAAACATGCATGCGACCGGCTTAATTTTTTAATCATAGATTCTTAAAATTCAGCGTTTCAGGTGGAAACCCATGTCCCTTATGTCCAATGTTGGCATATTGGTATAACAAGATCTCTTAATATAAATTCAAGGATCAGAGCACCTTTGAGCCATACTATGATATTGGAGCGGACATGGTAACATTTTATAGTAAGCCGTCATTTACCCGAAGGAATGCGACAATATATAGATAGCCATCCTGTCCGCATAAATTTTGAAATCTCAAACTATTAAAACAAAGCCAGGCCTGTGCCTATTTATAATCCAAGTTCTATCCCATAAAGAGCCTGTACAACGTTGCGCCACTGGCCTAATGGCCTATCTTTATCAAATGCAAACTCTAATGCGCCTTTTCTTTTCCATTTTTCACGAAGTGTGGACCAGGTTAATATATAAAATTGAGCCCTTTCCTTCTTAGGGGTCCTTGTATCTCGCAGACTTTTAGGAAGATACGTTTGAGACGTTCGCATCAAGCACATTGCCATCCGCAGGTATCGCCTGCTCATGCCAAAATCCGCATGTTGCCCTTGCGCACCTCGTCGCTTGTGATCCAGCTTTAACTCTTCAGGTCCATTTACCCCTATATGGTAACCAGATCTTACAACATAGTCTTTCAGGATACGATTGCAGCGTTTTGCCACTTTTCTCACTTGAGTTTTGCCCTGGACTCCACCGGTTTGTTTAATTCTTGGAATAATACCGGCATATGAAACCAACTGACTTAAAGATTTCTGTCTATTAGGATCACCAATCTCAGCACAAACCCCAGCAGCTAAAACGATCCCGATACCCCGGACACTGGTCAAAAAAGCACCAGGGGTCTGGGCTAAGTGTTCAGCAATTTCCTTTTCCATCTGCTGGATACTCTCTTGAAGGCAGGCAAAGAGCTTGATCTGTTGTTGCAAAGATAGCTGCAAGGTACCAATATATTTTGCCGGTGGTTGGAGAACCTGAGATGAATATTTCTGGAGGTGTTCCGCACAATGATCAGCATGATGGACTAAATTGCGGGCGAGAAACCTGGATAGTGTCGACCGATTACGCCGGCGAATTTGGTGTACGCTGAACCGATTGCCCATCAACGCTAACGACCCCCTTGAGAACGGAAAAATCCCACTTTTTTTCTCGTCCAAAAAGCCAGGAAAGATCTGATCAACAATGAAGTGAATTCTACGTTTAACCCCAGTTGCCATTTGAACCAGTTTTCGCCTCTGCCGGACCAGCATTCGTAAATTCCAATAGATGCCGGTTTGAGCAGGAGAGCAGTTCCCTTTGCAACTGAGGAGCATTTTACAGATCCCCAGTAAATCAAGGGTATCCGTGCTTGCCTGTTTGTTGTCACGATGCTTCTTTGCATCACAGGCGTTTACTCCGGCAACCACCCAATTGTCTGAACGTAAAGCTGCAATAAAATTATCAGCATAGGCACCGCAGTCTTCGCCGCCGAAAAAGACATGCTGACGGGTAATACCACGATGCCGGCAGGATTTTTTAACCTGATTCAGCAGATAATTTTTGCCTTCCAATGAATTCTTGACTGAAAACGGTTTTCGTAGGATATCACCATTGCCATTGCAAAACATAACAACGTGATCTTTTTTTGCATAATCCATTGGGATGCACATAATTTTGTCCCTGTCCTCTGCAGACTCAAAAAGACTAAGAATTTCTTGACTTTGGTTCCGATAAATGTTTCGTTTTTTCATGGGGTTCCCCTCCTTAAGTTCTTCAACTGCTTTATAGCAGATTGATCTAACAACTTTATCACCGATTTAAATCGGATGGTTATTATTAGGGGAATCCCTCCTTTTCTATTGGTATTTTAAACTATGACTTAGCTGTTCGAATATAATTATTTAATACCAAAGAATAGAATCGTGAGTGTGTGTGAGCTCGCCTAAAGGCTCACACACACTCACGATATCTATTTCTTTCAACGTACCAATATATAGATCACATTTTGGCAGATTCTGAAAAAATTATTTTCCTGGGTTTGATCAAAATAAAGTGTTTGATGTAGTAAGTTTAATGGAAGATTTGATCATTCCAGCTCAAATTTTTTCATTTAGTTGAATTTCACATCTAAATCGGAAAAATATGTCCATACTACATCTTGTACCCTGGTAAAATGTAAAAAACCCGGATTTGTGGAAGAAGGGCTCGGTAATTTATCAAATTTGACTCGTCACTCTTAATACCATTATTCGTCGCCCTTGGCATCCGCTTGTCCTTATCATTTTTTACAGTATTTATAAAAATTACAGTGAAAGATTGGCCAATTCTAATGCCCTTGGTTCATATATTTTAACGGGCAGTGGAAAAATTAAAATCATGTATGCTGCAAGATGTTGTACCCGACCTGAATTCAAAAAAAGGCCGGGCTAATGATACAAGTCTTCACAGAACTGAGCCTCGGGTGCAATCCCATTTAGTGGCATAAGCAAAGTGACCGAATTTGTTTGAAGATATTGTCCGTCAAGGTATTCCATCTCCCAGAAAGGAGCTGA
>JAAEKY010000863.1 GCA_024227235.1 Desulfobacteraceae bacterium
ATAATTTATTTCTGGGGGCTACGTCGCCAGGAATCGCGGTGCTGACATTGTCCAGTTCTTGCCTCGGCGCCGGAACAAGGAATTGTGAAGTCAGAGAATTTCACAATCCATTGTGCAAGGGAGACAATAAAACATGAAAGCCATTGTTCCAACAACCCGTTGGATTTAGCCAGTTGCCACTAGATTTTCATGAAAAATTTTACTATTATCACTAAGCTTTCTGTCAATATTAACTCTATTGCATGGCATATCCTGTTTGTCTTTGTTTATTGCCGCAAATTCCTCAATAAGTTTATCCTCATTTTCAAATATTGTTTTAAACGTTTTATGGTTTCTCATAGAAATGTAATATGGCAGCAATGCGCCAACGGAGGAAAATTCTTTTGTCAATGCGCTGCGCCCTGTATTTCTACGCAGTGATGACTTAACCAATCTGAAAAAACTTTCTAAACAGTTATTTGTTCGCGAAGGCACAATTGTTTTCGCAACTCCGGCGACTGAAACAGTAATTAAAGGTATTTTAAGGTTGTCCTTATATTTTTTTGTTTGATCCCTGAATTTGGTTAATATTTCCATTTTATCAGGGTTTTTACATAATTTAATTGCGGCATCTGTCTCTTTTAGATATTTGTCAATATTTTGAGGGATAGCTTTCGCCTCATCTTCGGTTATTTGATATTTTTTGGAAAGAGGGGCTGATGGGTCTTTTTTGTCCTGAATATATCCTAAAAACAATAAACCCCTTAATTTCGTGAGCCATTTTTTAGCAAACTTTAGCATTCTTACCGATTTTTTAAATTGAGAACTCCACTTAGCGCCGTTGTTTATTTCTGCAATAAGAGCATCAAGCTTTCGATAATGCTTTTTTATTGAAATATCGTTTTTTGTGTTGATCGTGTCAATAAACTTTTTCCCCCGAATTAAACGTTCGTAGAAGTCAAGGTATGGCAAATCAAAAGGAAGTCCTTTCCCCGAAGAAGCCAGCTTAAATGCCAAAATCCATTGCAGCGTTAATCGGTAAGTTTCCGAAACATTTTTATTGTCTTGCCAGTATTTTTCAATATCTTTAATAGTTTTATATTTTATTCTTTTGCCTGTTGGCTTGTCTATAGATTTTAATTGTTTTTGCAACTTGGATTTAACCTTCCAGGTTGAACATAAACGCTTTTTAATGAAACTGTGATACTTGCTTAAGAGTTCTTTAAAAGTTTTCAAAAAATGAAAATCACAAAATTTATGGGGAACTTTATCAAAGCTGTCTCTGGAGGCTGAAAGAAAACCCGGTTTTAAATCACTGATTGTCGCCAATGGATTTCGATACCTGAATTTGACCTTCCTGAAAAGCGATGTGACATTTTTATAGCTCTCAGTTTCGATCATTTCGCTTATAAGAATATGACCTGTAAGGCTGTCCATTACCACAAAATTTATTACGCCGCTCATCTTTTCTGTCGTGCCGTCAAAGTGTGCCGCGTAACCGCTGTTGGAATTTATATCATCCTTAATTTTGAATTGATATTTTTCATGCA
>JAAEKY010000864.1 GCA_024227235.1 Desulfobacteraceae bacterium
ATGGCGGAAGTGCATGGGAATCGAACCCACCCGCCAGGGTCTTAGCCCGGCACATCGGATTTGAAGTCCGAGGGCCCCACCAGTGAGCCGCGCACTTCCGCATCAAAATAAAGGATAATCAGTATACCTGAAGAGCCTTATTTGTCAACCTATTTTACAGTTCTTCGTTCCACAATACAAAGAAAAAAGCAGAATATTTCTGGCCTTATTTTTTCATTTTTTTAAGGCCCCGGATCTCCTCCGGGTCAGTGAATATATTGGGGTTGAATAAAATTTTTCCCGACTGTTAAAGAAAGATGGAAACGGCATATTATAGCGGGTATTCAAAAACAGATGCTATGGAACAGCATTGATAAAAGGATTCTATTTTTAGCAAGAAATAATGGTTTCCGAAATTGATTGATTTGACTTGTATCGAATAATACTATAGTAAATCACTATGAATTCTGAGCAATTTTTGATAACAAGTAGTATTATTTGTTATCAAAACTATTTTTGGATATGGACAACTAAAGCTATTTGAAAGATTAATGAAGCTGTTGAATTGATATGTGTACGGTGGACCCCAAATCCTGAACAGGTACAATGTTAAAATAAGCTCTAAATTTTTTGTTTGAAAAAATTAAAAATCGAAAAAACCGCAATGTCTGGAGAATTTTTATGCGCCCGCAGGGCGTTTAAAAAAGAACCAGAAACCGAAGGTCTTTTCATGCTGCTTTCTTTAACTCCTGTTTCATAAAATATATTTCATCTGGTGTCCAGTTTTCCAGTGACTGGTGAAACCGTTCCTGATTATAATACTGGAACCATTTTTTAAGACCATTACGGATTTCAGACCCGTTATTAAACGTTCTCAAGTAAAAATAATGATACTTCAATGTCCACCACAACCGTTCAATAAAAATATTATCTTGAAAACGACCACGGCCATCCATGCTAATTTTTATACCATTGTCTTTGAGAGTGCCTGTAAATTTATCGCTGGTAAATTGGCTGCCTTGATCTGTATTGAAAATTTCAGGGCAACCATAGTTGTGGATCGCTTCTTTCAGTGCCTCAACACAAAAGTCATTTTCCATTGTATTCGATATTCTCCAGGACAAAACCTTTCGGCTATGCCAGTCCATTATCGCCACCAGATACATGAATCCCTTCTCAACCGGAAGATAACTTATGTCTGCCGCCCATACTTGATTTGGATGATCAATACAAAGATTGCGAAGCAAATACGGATATATCTTGTGTGGCCGATGGGGTTTACTGGTCTTTGGCTTTGGGTAAATGGCTTCTAAACCCATCAATCTCATTAGTCGCTGAATCCGTTTACGATTGGTGTTATAGCCCAGTCCTTTAAGAAAAGTTACCATTGATCGGCTCCCATAACATGGTGTCTTTAAATATTGTGCATCCATGAGCTGCATCAGTTTAAGATTCCCCGAGTTTTCACCTTGAGGTTTATTATAAACCGAAGTACGGCTGATTTTAAGCAATTTGCATTGCCGAACAATACTGATCTTTTTGTTTTGGAATTCAATCATGTCTTTTCTTTGTTTGTGATCTAAAGACTGAGCTTTCTGGACAAAAAATCGTTTTCTACCTTTAATTTGCCAATATGTCGATACAGCTCATCTACCTTGGCTACTGACTGTTTATTTGTTTTATGGCCTTTATCAAAAATGTTTGCTGCACCTTTAAGCAAATTACGTTTCCAAGTGTGGATCATTGTAGGATGGACCTCATATCGGGATGCTAACTGTGCCACTGTTTGTTCATTTTTCAGGGCCTGAAGGGCAACTTTAGCTTTAAATTCTGAACTGTACTGCTTTCTTTTCCTGCTCATTGTCAACTCCTTTCTTTTGCGGTAGGAAAAAGGTGCTTGATGGGTCTATAATCAACCACTAAAACGACCGTAAATAAAGGCGTTTAATCCTTTTTTCCGCACACTCTGTTTTTAATTTTTCCCAGCGACCATGTAGACCACAAGTCAATACTATGAATTTGCAATTGACTCTTATTTATTGTATTGTAAGTTAGTCAGAATTAGTCTAAAGACGGAGTCTGAATTAGTTTATGACAGAATATATTGCAGTTAAGAAATCTCAAATATCTCTTTATAAAAAATATTAAAAGAAGACGTCGTGGCTAAAAAAATTAATAAAGGTATTTATAAGAATTTATGTGCTTGCCTGATAAAATAACGTAATGGTTTTTAAGAAGAGAAACCATATTTACGCTTCGTGTTAATATCGGTATAGTGGGAATAGGTCAAAAAATAGGTAAAAATTAAATAAATTTAAATTTTAGTTTACCAGAACAATAAGGAACGGATAAAAATTATTCTGCATTTTTCAATGAGAACGGATTGAAATAGTTTTTTTATGACGAATCAAATACTAAATGATTTGTTTTTTATATGAGCGAATTGGTGTAACTTTTAAGAGGTAGGCCGTATGGAAGTATTTGTAGCAAGACAACCCATTTTTAACAGGGAAAAGAAAATTTTTGGTTATGAACTTTTATTCAGAGATGGTTTGGAAAATTCTTTCCCTGATATTGATGGGGATATTGCTACTTCTAATGTGTTATCTAATACTTTTTTCTCTTTTGAACTAAAAGAAATTTTAGACAACAAACCCGGATTGATAAATTTTACAAAAGAATTAATCCTTCAAAAATCACCACTTCTTTTTCCCCAAAAACACATCATTGTAGAAGTTCTAGAGAACATTCAGCCTGAAAAGGATGTCATTGATGCTTTAAAACAGATTAAAACAAAAGGTTTCAATATTGCTTTAGATGATTTTGTGTATCATGAAAAATTTATACCCATGATGCAATTGTGTAGAATTATCAAATTTGATCTAATCGCTACGCCATTAGAAAGTATTGCTGACATTGTAAAAGAAATTCAGTCCAATTGGAATATAACACTACTTGCTGAGAAAGTAGAAACATATGAAGAGTTTAAACAAGCAGAGCAAATGGGGTTTAAACTATTTCAGGGATATTTTTTTTCAAAACCAGAAGTGATTTCAAAAAAAGATATATCAACTAACCAAATAGCAAAGTTGAAACTGATCAATGAGATAGGGAAAACAAACCTTGATTTAAAAAAAATTGAGCACCTTATTAAAAACGATCTTTCGGTTTCTTATAAGCTTTTAAAATTCACTAACTCTGCATATTTTAAGCGGCCTAATCCGATTAATACATTAAAGGATGCCATGACTTTTTTAGGAACTGATGAACTTAGAAAATTTATTAATGTGGTGGTGGTAGCAGACCTATGTGACACCAAGCCAAATGAATTGATCCGCCAATCTGTAATTCGTGCGAGAATGAGCGAGCAATGTGGCGCTATTATTAAAACTGAATTTTCTACAGAAGAATTATTCACACTTGGATTGTTTTCGCTTATGGATGCACTTTTAGATCAAAAAATGGAAATTATTTTAAACCATTTATCTCTTTCAGAAAAAATAACAAAAGCATTACTTTTAAAAAACAAAGAATTTAATAAAATTGTAAATATTTTAACCTGCTTTGAAAGAGGGGATTGGAATAATAATTTTTTTAGTGTTATGGCAGGTACAAAGATTGTCTCTGAATTGCCTCAGATTTATTTAAATTCTGTTAGATTGGCCAATTCTTTTTTTGATTGATATAAAGTTTTGATAAATTTAAATTCAAAAGAAAAATTGGGGTGTTTTTTTATTCTTTTACTGTAATCGAAGCATCTTTAACGCCAGCATAAAAAACTACGATATCAACGGGTTCCGTGCCTTCATTTTTCCCGTAATGCCATGTATTGACTACTTCCACAATGGGATCACCCTCCTTCAGGTGTAGTGTTTTACCATCTTTTGTCACTACAGTAAGTTCACCTTTAATCAGCAGACCGGCATTAATAACCGGGTGTGTGTGCATAGGCAGGGTGGTTGCGGGTGGGATAATAATCCTTAAAATGGTCACTTGGGGTTGTCCCTTGGGATATCGGGGTAAAGGGATTTTGTTCCAGGATTCAGTGGTTTTTGTCAAAACATTGACCTGTACGCTCTTGTCACTTGCAAAAGATGAGGAAACAACCAGGGCTAAAATCAGTGGGAGCACCCAGGCAAACCGTCTTGTTTTCATACCAATTTTCCTTTTTTCAAATCTGCATGTATTTTTTAAAAGAAAGATCAACCATTTTTTTAATACCCGTGACATCATACAGATAACTGTGAATAGAATCAAGGTCCTCAGTAATCAGGATGCAAATCATTCATTCTGAAAGTTGATTTTGACTTAAATGATTGTATTAAAAATGATATAGATAAATTTGAAGTTTGAGAGCCCTTCAGTGAGCCGTGTACTTTCGTAATTTATTATAGAATAAATATAAGAAATTTAGTATATATAATGCCTTTGGCTTTTCAAGTTATTTTTTATAAGGTGTTTTAACTTAAGGAAGTATGGATGATAAATTCGCAAAGGCTGGCAAAACGGTTTAAAGATCTGGTTGAGATCGACTCTTTATCCCGTGAGGAACATAATGTTGCGGTGGTGCTTGAGAAGACATTAACATCAATGGGTGCAATCGTCTGCTTTGATAATGCAAAAGAAAAGGTGGATGGCAATTGCTCCAATCTTATAGCCAAATTTAAAGGAACTGTTGATAGAAAACCCATATTTTTATCCGGCCATATGGATACAGTAGGGCCAGGGAAAAATATAAAAGTTAAGTTCGAAGATGGTATCTTTAAAAGTGATGGTACAACCATTCTGGGAGCAGATGATAAATCAGCCATAGCCATCATTCTTGAAGTCATGGATGTGATTCTTGAAAATAATATGGAGTATCCGCCCATTGAAATTATTTTTACAGTGTGTGAAGAAATCGGTCTTTTAGGCGCAAAAACTCTAGATTATTCTTTAATGGATTCAACATTCGGATATATACTTGATTCAACAGATACAGAAGGGATTGTTACAAAAGCACCGGCTTCAAATAAGATTATTCTTAAAATTTATGGCAGAGCGGCTCATGCAGGTGCTGCACCTGAAAATGGTATCAATGCAATTTCTATAGCGTCAAAAGCAATTTCTAATTTGTCTCTTGGCAGAATTGATGAGGAAACGACCTGTAACCTTGGAACGATTAAAGGTGGGGTTGCGACTAATATTGTACCGGAGTTTGTTGAAATCCACGGAGAAGCCAGAAGCCATGATCCGGAAAAGCTGAACATAATTACCGATAAGATTATAACATCTTTCCGAACGGCGGCCCAGGCTTTTAAGGACAGCTCAGGTGCCCCTAAAATAGAGGCCATTGTTGAAAATGATTTCCCAAATACAAATATTCCGGAAAATCATGAAGCAATTCAGCTTGCCAGGAGAGCAGCAGATAACATGGGGATCTCTTTAGCAAGCAAGACCATTGGTGGTGGCGCAGATGCAAATATTTTTTTTGGGAAAGGTATTATTGCAGGTGTCTTGGGAACAGGTATGACGGATGTTCATACTTTAAATGAATCCATTGACATTAAAGATATGGAAAATTCTGCTAGACTGGTTCTCGAGATTCTCAAGGTTCATGCTGCTGGAGAAATTAATTAATGATTGCCTATTTTGATGCGTTTTCCGGCATCAGCGGAGATATGACTCTGGGTGCATTAATTGATCTTGGTGTACCGTGTGATTGGTTGGAAAAAGAATTATCAAGTGTTTTAAATGGGTTTCAATTAAAGACAAATATTGTTTATAAACATCACTTAAAAGCAACTGATCTGGTTGTCATCGTTGAAGGCGAAGATAAATCATCCAGAAATTATAAAGATATCAAGGCCTTGATAGAAAAAAGTACTTTGTCTGAAAAAGTGAAAGAAAATAGTCTTCTGACCTTTGAAAAAATAGCAAAAGCTGAATCTCATATTCATGGGAAAGATATTGAAACGGTTCATTTTCATGAAATTGGCGGCATAGATTCTATTGTTGACATTATCGGTTCTTTTTTGAGTGTAGAATATCTGGGGATAAAAAAAATATATGCGTCGTCTATTCCTTTAGGTTCAGGATTTGTAACGTGTTCTCATGGAAAAATTCCTGTTCCTGTTCCTGCAACCATAGCCATTTTAAAAGATATCCCTGTCAAACCTTCTGATGCAAAAACAGAGATTGTTACGCCAACTGGCGCTGCGATTATATCAACGCTTGCCTCTTGTTTTGGTGAGATGCCTGAAATGATGATAAAACAAGTCGGCTATGGTTCAGGGAAAAGGGATACCGGGTCGAGCCTTCCAAATTTGTTGCGTGTAGTGTTGGGAGAGGGGACAATAGATAAACAAATCAAGGGATCAGCGATTCAAAACGAATCGATACATGTTGTTAAGACGAATGTGGATGATATGAGTCCTGAGGTATCTGGATTTTTGATGGAGACGTTGTTTGAGAATAATGCATTGGATGTCTGCTATATTCCGGTCCATATGAAGAAAAACAGACCAGGCATTCAAATTGAAGTGATATGCCGCAAAGAACATTTGGATGATATTATTCAGATTATTTTGACCCAGACGACATCAATAGGGGTAAGATATCATTTGTGTGAACGATCTTTTCTTTTGAGGGAAACCGCTGTGGTTGAAACTTCATTTGGAAAATTGCAGGTAAAAAAAATCACCGATCCAGACAATCGTATTAGATTTGTTCCAGAGTATACTGTTGCAAAGAAAGTGGCAAAACAAAAAAAGATACCGTTAAAAGATGTTTATCAACAAATTTTAAGTGAGACCCATTCTCTTGATCCCAATCTACTTGACAGGGATTGATGTGGAATATAGAACTGCAGGATGACCTTGAATCAGAAAATAATAATGTTTTTTGCCACAGGGGGGTATTCAGGCAAAATTCCTTTTGCACCTGGAACGTTTGGAACCATTGCAGGAATACCTTTTGCACTTGTTCTATTAGTGATTCCACCGCCTTTTTATGGGGTTTATGTGGTGAGCATGATTCTTGCCGCTATTTATTTTGCAGATCAGGCTGAAAAGATATTGGGGAAAAAAGACCCGGGCTGTATTGTAATTGATGAGATCGCAGGATATGTAATAACCATGTCATTGGTCCCACTTAGTGTGTATACACTGGTGACTGGATTTTTTATATTTAGATTTTTTGATATTGTTAAGCTTGCGCCTGTCAAATATTTTGAGAACAATTTTTCAGGAGGAGCAGGGGTGGTATTAGATGATATAATGGCAGGCATTCTTTCTGCAGCAGTTTTAAGAATTTTATATTTATTGGGTATGTTTTAGGAGAAAAAGGGATGGAGAAAAATTCAGAAAAAGAAAAAGCTGTAAAAACGGCTATGAGCCAAATTGAACGCCAATTTGGAAAAGGATCTATCATGAAACTGGGTGGCAGGGAAGTAGAGGCCGTTCCCGTCATACGAACCGGTTCTCTTGCTCTGGATAAAGCGCTGGGTGTGGGTGGATATCCAAGGGGCAGGGTGATTGAGATATATGGACCTGAATCTTCTGGAAAAACAACCCTGGCACTTCATGCTGTTGCTCAAGCACAAGAGGGCGGCGGAATAGCGGCTTTCATTGACGCGGAACATGCCTTAGATGTAGCATATGCCAAACGCCTGGGTGTGGATTGTGATGAGCTTTTAGTGTCACAGCCTGATACGGGGGAGCAGGCACTTGAAATCGCTGATATGCTGGTCAGAAGTGGTGGCGTTGACATCATGGTTGTAGACTCTGTCGCAGCCCTTGTACCCCGGTCTGAAATTGAAGGGGACATGGGAGATTCTCATATGGGCCTTCAGGCCAGACTCATGTCCCAGGCCCTGAGAAAATTAACCGCAACAATTGGCAAAACAAATACAACGATTATCTTCATTAACCAGATCAGGATGAAAATTGGTGTGGTGTATGGAAATCCTGAAACCACAACTGGGGGTAATGCCTTGAAGTTTTATTCATCCATGCGCCTTGAAATTAGACGGTCATCCCCCATCAAGGACGGGCAGGAAATTATTGGTAACAGGACTAAAGTAAAGGTGGTTAAAAATAAATTAGCTCCTCCGTTTAAGAATGTGGAATTCGATCTTATGTATGGAGAAGGAATTTCTAAAACCGGGGATCTTCTGGATATGGGTGTTAACCTGGAAATTGTGGATAAAAGCGGATCATGGTATTCCTTTGGCGGCGAAAGAATCGGGCAGGGAAGAGAAAATGTGAAGCTGTTTTTAATTGACAATCCAGATATATTTGAGAAAATTGAAAGTTCTGTTCGTGAGAAGCTTGGGCTCGCAGCCCCAAACAATAACGATCAAAAGAAAGAAGCAATAGCGTAACAGTTTTTAAATAGGAGTTGTAAAATGACAGGCAATGATGCCAGAAAAATATTTCTAGAATATTTTAAAAAACATAATCATCAACAAGTAAGGTCTTCTTCTCTTGTCCCGCAGGACGATCCAACCCTTTTATTTGTGAATGCCGGTATGGTTCAGTTCAAACGTGTATTTACAGGTGATGAAAAAAGAGACTATTCAACTGCAGTCACTTCTCAAAAATGCGTTAGAGCAGGTGGAAAGCATAATGATCTAGAAAATGTAGGGTATACAGCACGGCATCATACCTTTTTTGAAATGCTGGGTAATTTTTCTTTTGGGGACTATTTTAAGGAAAAAGCCATTGATTTCGGTTGGGATCTTCTTACAAACGGGTATGGGTTTGATAAAGACAAACTGTGGGTATCTGTTTATTATGAAGATGATGAAGCCTTTAATATATGGCGGGATCAAGTCGGTGTTCCAGAAGAAAGAATTGTCAGACTGGGAGAAGAGGATAATTTCTGGTCCATGGGTGATACAGGCCCTTGTGGCCCTTGTAGTGAAATCCATATTGACCGGGGCAAAGAGTTTGGCTGTGATGATAAAAACTGTGCGGTCGGCTGCGATTGTGATCGATGGCTGGAGTTGTGGAATTTAGTCTTTATGCAGTTTGAAAAAGATGAGCAGGGCAATATGACCCCATTGCCAAAGCCGAGCATTGATACCGGCCTGGGTCTTGAACGGGTGATTTCTGTTCTCCAGGGAGTTCCCACAAATTATGACACAGACCTTTTTATCCCGATTATGGAAAAAGTTGGTGTGCTTTCCGGCAAAAAACGCCATGAATCCGACCTGGTTGAAGTGGCGATGAAAGTGATTGCCGATCATTCCAGGGCATCAGCCTTTTTAATCTGCGATGGGGTGTTACCGTCCAATGAAGGACGGGGATATGTCCTACGCCGTATCATGAGGCGGGCCATTCGTTACGGCAGAAGTATCGGGCTTGTTAAACCCTTTTTGCATGAAACAGTGCAAACTGTTTTTAAGATAATGGATCAGGCCTATCCAGAGTTGAAAGATTCGTCAGCATTTATCCTTAATGTCGTTAAAAATGAAGAAGAAAAGTTTCTTGAAACCCTTGGTACAGGCATGAGACTTCTAGAATCCACCATTGATAGTTTAAAATCACAAAATAGTTCCACCATCCCCGGAGATGTGATTTTCAAACTCTATGATACCTTTGGATTTCCCGTAGATATTATTGCAGATCATGTTAAAGAGACGGATATTGACCTTGATATGGATGGGTTTGATAAGGCAATGGCCCAACAGAAAGCCAGATCAAAATCTACTAAAACATTTGCAGGTGTGGGTGAAGCCTATAAGCCACTGACATCTCAAGGTATAAAGACGTCTTTTGAAGGCTATGACACCATAGAAGGAAACTCTGATGTCCTCATTATTGTTAAAGATGATAAAGAAATTCAAACAGCAAAGAAAGGCGATCAAATTGAAGTCGTCACGACTGCAACAGTCTTTTATGCAGAATCTGGAGGGCAGGCGGGTGATGCAGGAACCTTTGAAAATAAAAATTGTCTGATAAAGATTACCCAGACACTAAAAGATCCAACCGGCTTATTTATCCATAAAGGGTTGGTTCAAAAAGGTGCGGTGAAAAAAGGGGATTCTTTTACCCTTAAAGTGGATGCTCAAAAAAGACAAAATACCGCCTTGAACCATACGGCTACCCATATTTTGCACTCAGCCTTGCGAAAAGTTTTAGGTGATCATGTCAAACAGTCGGGTTCGCTTGTGACAGACACAAGATTGCGGTTTGATTTTACGCATTTCTCCTCTATCCTGCCGGAAGATATTCAGGCGATTGAAAATGAGACCAATTTGAGAATTCGTGAAAATCATCGGGTTGAAACTAAAGAAATGGATATGGATGAGGCCGTTAAGTCCGGGGCAACCGCGCTTTTTGAAGAAAAATATGGAGATGTGGTAAGGGTAGTATCTCAAGGTGACTTTTCTCAAGAGCTTTGTGGCGGAACCCATACAAAACAATCCGGAGATATCGGGATGTTTAAAATTTTGTCAGAAGGCGGGATTGCATCAGGTGTTCGACGAATTGAAGCGGCGACAGGACAAACAGCACTTGATTTTATTCATAAAGAGCAAGCACTTGTTGAATCAACTGCAGGCCTTTTAAAAGGGGCAAAAGAAGATGTAGTATCAAAAGTTGAAGCATTGCTGAAAGATAAAAAAGATCTTGAAAAAGAGCTGGAATCTTTAAAAGCGAAAATGGCCTCAAAATCTGTTGAAAATATGGATGATGATATAAAAGAAATCAATGGAGTTAAGGTTATTTCAAAGAAGGTGGATATTGAAAATCCGTCTCAATTAAGAGACCTTGCTGATAAATTTAAGACAAAAATAGGCTCTGGTGTTATCCTTCTGGGTGCTGAGTCTAATGGAAAGGCGTTGTTGATTTCTATTGTAACAAACGATTTAACAAAAGACTATAAAGCAGGCGATATTGTAAAAGCTGCTGCGAAAATAGTGGGTGGTGGTGGCGGCGGCCGTCCTGACATGGCTCAGGCGGGCGGCACAAAACCTGAAAATCTTGATAAAGCACTTGAATCAGTTTATCAAACAATGTCATGACCGCATATTTCATAAGACGATTACTTTTGGTGATACCGACATTTATCGGTATCACCATTATGGTTTTTACCATCACTCGTTTTGTTCCCGGAGGTCCGATTGAACGAATTATTGCAGAAACAAGGGCCATGCAGACAGGACAAGGCGAATCATCTTCCTCTACTTTAACCGGCCCCACTGGCGGGCAACCGCTTTCCGAAGAACAGATTCAAAAATTAAAAGAATATTATGGGTTTGATAAACCCATTTTAACCAGTTATTTTTTATGGCTTGGCAAGGTGCTGAAAGGAGATCTTGGCAAATCCACACGGTATTATGATCCGGTATGGGATATTATAAAAGAACGCATTCCCATTTCTCTTTATTTTGGTATTTTGAGTATGATCATGATTTATAGTGTCTGCATTCCCCTTGGGGTTGCAAAAGCGATTCGACACAAAACAGGATTCGATAATTTTACATCCATCCTCATTTTTACCGGCTATGCCATCCCCGGATGGGTGGCTGGTGTGTTTTTGCTGGTTTTGTTTGCATCCAATTATGATGTTTTCCCCTTGGGCGGGCTCATGTCTGAAGAGTTTAGTGACATGAACCTGGTTGAAAAAGTTCTGGATATTGCCTGGCATACTATCCTGCCTTTAATTGCGTATGTTATTGGCGCGTTTAGCGTCATGACGCTTTTAATGAAAAATACCCTTATGGATAACCTGTCTGCAGATTATGTGAGAACTGCTATTGCCAAAGGCCTTCCATTTAAAAAAGCGATTTTGAATCATGCAATGAGAAACAGCCTTATCCCAATAGCAACCAGCTTTGGAAATAATATTTCTATTATATTAACCGGATCATTTTTAATTGAAAAAGTATTTAAT
>JAAEKY010000865.1 GCA_024227235.1 Desulfobacteraceae bacterium
GCTCGGGCCGACTGTTGTTTTAAAATGGCTTTTTTTTCGCCATTGTTTCCTTTTCAATGAAATAATCTCTTGTCGGGTTTCGTTTTTCAACCCGACCTTGAAACCGCCCCCTTTATCCTGAATAAAAAATCAGAGACAGGATCGCATAAGACCCTGTCTCTTTACAATATTATGCCAATCCGATCATTTTTAACGCCTCTGTGGCTTCAAAGTATATATCGATTTTGTAGGTGTAACCAGGGATGCCAAAATAGCTGACACAACGGTTGGTAACGAACTCGATTCCTTCAGCAACATTTGGTTTATCAACTTCATAAATTTCAAAAACCTGAATACCTTCTTTTTTCATGCCTTTAATGTATGGGCCTTTCAACGTCATGAAATCGGGTACTGCAGGTACTTCGAGGAAACGTTTACCAACATCATTCGCACTCTCTTGGGGAAATGATATATCGCCGATGATAACCATGTTTTATCCTTTCATGGTTTAAGGTTAACAGCCGGAAAATATAGTTGAACATTGGGAAAATGCCTCCAGAGAGTAACAAAATCCCTGGAGGCTTCACATCGGTAATTTAAAAATGAGCCTTTTATGAAATAATTTCATTTTGAGTGGCTTCTCCATTGAAAAGTTGCCTGATTGTCAGGTTGTTAACCCGGCAATTAATGACACCAATAAAAAATCCATAAGTTAATTGGAAA
>JAAEKY010000866.1 GCA_024227235.1 Desulfobacteraceae bacterium
CATCGTCCATGTCAGCCATCTTTAATTCAAAGATGGCCACCACAGATACAGATTAACATGTATCAATGGCCTTCGTTGATCTTACATATGTATTCTGTAGAAAACAAAATCATGATTTTGTGAGATGCAGAAGAATCAACATCAATGATTACATATCTTTTGGCCCTCTAAATCGAGGTGTTTTTTCAGGAAGGTTACCAACTCTTGTGTTGGATTTCTCAGTTAGCTCAAGGATACCCACTTGATATCTGCCTGATATTCAATGAAGAGGTCCTAAGGATGCACAATCCAATAAAATAAATAACATTTAATTCAGGGTTATGCCCCCCCACCCACACAAATTTGCTTTGTCACCTTTATCATTATGTTTTCTGTGAAATGTCGGCCATTTTGGTGGCCATCTTGGATCTGTGACCTCCAATCACAAAGACAATGCTAGAAATGGACTGTTGATATAGAAAACTATGCAAAAAGTGGTATTACTTGATATTCTGGGTCAAATGGTTA
>JAAEKY010000867.1 GCA_024227235.1 Desulfobacteraceae bacterium
CACGCGATCCATAGCGGCAAAAATCCTCAAAATAGCTTGCTATTCCTGTGGTTTTTGACGCCATGGATCACCTGAATCTGACCTAATTCTGAGCGCCTAAAATGTAAACTTATTTTTGCGCGAGCCCTTAGGTTTAACGCCCAGCTTTACCGGTCGGGCGGGTTACCTGAAAAGCCTACCAAAAGTTATTGAAGTACATACCAGCATAGGCTCTCAAAAAATCCACGGCCCGCCCGGTCCTGTGTGAAAGCTGTTGTTATGCTTTTTGCGCTTTCATTTTTAAAGGCTTAAAGGTAGGTTCGTAATATATGTTTTTACCTTTTATGCTGCCTTCTCCTTTTTGAAAAATTGCTTGTTTTGGACAAAAATTGACACAGCGCATGCATTGTTCACAGGTTTTTGCCCATATAGGTTTATTATCTCCAATTTGCAGGCATATGAACAACATCACTATATGTTACATTAAGTCCATTTTTCCGCAGAATTTCAGTGCTTTCCTGAACGGAAAAACCTGATTCGTCTGGGTCACCTGCTGTAATTAATATGAAAGCATCGATTGGACTTTCAAGTTTAGGCAAATTCAATAAATA
>JAAEKY010000868.1 GCA_024227235.1 Desulfobacteraceae bacterium
ATTGCACCGCGGTATGCCCACAACGAATCATGAAAGAATAAATGGGGTTTTCCAAGTTCTTTCATATAAAAAGTTAAAAGGGAAACAGATGGCGGGACGGTTAAGGATTGAGTAAAAGCGGATTCCCCCAGAATGCATGGTCAACCCAGGTATGATTTATTTTCAGCACTCTAAACTCAAGCCTGATTTTTTGATTTGCAAACTGCTCCAGCCTGACGGTCCAGGGATGCCATTTATTAACCATTTGAGAAGAACCGGTGATTACCTGGGATGCAATGGTATTGTCATTAACAACCAATTGAAATTCAACGCCGTCACTTTTCCCGGGTTCCGCCCTTAATGCAAGGCTTGTTTTAAAAATAGGATTATCTGAAAGCTTTACGTCTTTAAATTGGATGCTGTTGTAATCACCGGAAAGCTTACTGAAATGTTCCGGTTTCCAGGGTGGATGGGCAAAGATTGAGGGTATGGTCTTATTCTCTAAGGTAATGTTATGTATTTGGCTTAATTCCGGGTTTGATGTTGAATCAGGAAAACATGCTATTAAAGAGTAAATTCCACTTGCTGCATTTACCGTGTGAGAACCTGTTTTTTCAGATGAATAAAGAATGCTGTTCATTGAGGCATCACTAACCACATTCTCGTCATAGAGAACAATACCTTGGAAGTTTTCAAGGATACCGCTTCTAACCTCCTTAAGATGAGCATCAACCTTCTCCTTCGTAACCAACATGCCAAAATCCGGATAGATGGGCTTTTGATTCTGTATTACCTTAATCATTTCATTGGATACTTGTGCAGTGTAATGGGATGTGTCCCACCAGAACTGATTATCTGTCGTAATCCGGTTTAAGCCTGAGAAATCATAAAAGGGAGATATGTTAGACAGTTTTTGTTTGTATTCTTCCATTCGGAATAGATCCATGGCCAGAAGATTCTTATAATGAAAAGGATTGATAAGCAGTGTAAGGTTTATATTATTGTTACGGCACAGTATGACAAGACTATTTATTTCCGCTATTGTTTGGTTCATTCTATCGGTTTTTGTATTGAATGAATAGGCAAAGGGCGGTTCTTTTAAAAGTTTTAACTCATGTTCCTTGCTGAGGGTTTCTTTTTTGATGCTTTCATTCCACTTGTACTGTTGTACGGCTTTAATATCATAATTTTTTACTAGTTTTCTTTTTTTTGCAAATATTTGTATATCCCGCTCTCCCGGTTTTTTAAAAAGATAGGATAGATAAAACTGAATTGTTTCAGAAACGCTTGAAGGAAAGGGTTTCCATATAATATTATGTTCTATTTTTTTATGAAGTTTAGTTGAAAAATCCATATGGTCAATAGCAACTATTATCTCTTTAATAGCTACTTTATGTTTTAGCAGGATTTTAATGTGCCGGTAATGCTCTTTTACTACACCTCCTGCATAAAACAGCTTGTACCAGCTATTTCCCAGTTCGGATATGTCCCATTGGCCTATTCGTGAAGAACCGAATATAAAAGAATCATATTTTTTTGAATTTTGTAGTACATTGAGCATGTGCAAAAACCGCACATTGGTTTCCGACTCTTCATATTTATAATCCATATCCTGGTGAAAAATCCTGTACTGATCTGTTATATAATTGAATAGCGGGAGTGCAGTCAATCCGGTAAAACCGATGATTAATGAGGTAAAGAATAGGAAAATCTGCTGTTTCATTAAACCACACCTAAAAATTGAAATATAAAAATTCTGATTCTGAAGACATTAAGATGAATGAAAGAGAGATGGAGATCAATAAACCGGTCAAAACAGAAAATCCATAATTTAGTTTATAAGACACCTTTTTTGCGACTCTGTCTTTATTTAAAAACTCCTGGCTGTTCGGCATTAAAAAGGCTACGAGCCCAAAAAACACCATATAGATTAAAGCATCAATAGGAAGGATGAAATTCCAATGATTCCAGAACTGTTTAAGCCAACTCTGCTGGCTGATGGCATAGTAAGCACCATTTAATCCGCTTGACATCTTAATGCCATTGAAGCCGAGCATGGAGGTTATAACGGACAGTGCATCTGAAAAAGTATCTGCCCGGAAAAAGACCCATGCAAAATGAACAAATAAAAAAGTTGTGATCCACCCGAATAGGAGCGGCATCTTCAGTCCTCTTTTCGACCACAGACGGTGCACCATGGAGCCTAATCCATGGAGAGCGCCCCATGCAACAAATGTCCATGCCGCTCCATGCCAGAGCCCGCCCAATAAAAAGGTCAAAAATAAATTCTGATATGTTCTATAGTTACCTGCCCGGTTGCCGCCCAATGGGACATATAGATAATTTTTTAACCATCTTGAGAGCGTCATATGCCATCGACGCCAGAAATCCTGGATATTGACCGCTTTATAAGGAGAATTGAAATTAAGCGGCAATTTAATGTTTAACATATAAGCCGATCCCAACGCCATATCGGTGTAACCGGAAAAATCAAAATAGAGCTGAAAGGTATAACTAAGGCTCGTACACCAGGCTTCAAAAACCGTAAGATTTGCAGGAACTGCATAACCGGCATTGGCCCAAATGGAAAAACCGTCTGCAATGACGGTTTTTTTAAACAGGCCAATGGAAAAAAGAAACAGCCCGATATTCATGTTTTTCCAATTTAGGATCTTATTTTGTTTCATTGCGAATTGAGGCAGCATCTCTTTGTGGTGAACAATGGGGCCTGCAATGAGTTGCGGAAAAAACGTTACAAAAAGGCAGTAATCAAGAAATGTGGTCTTAAACGAATTATGATAATAGCCATCTACAAGGTAAGCGATCTGCTGAAAAGTAAAAAAGCTGATGGCAAGGGGCAGTGCTATCTGGAGCAGTTTAATATTCTGACCGGTCAGATGATTAATATTCAGAATAAAAAAATCTGCATACTTAAAAAAGCCCAACAGGCCTAAATTAAAAACAACACCCAGATAAAGCAGGATTTTATTGGACAAACCTTTAAAAGAGAGAATGCCGTGATAATGACCGGCCATTCCCTGGCTGACACAATAATTCACCAGTACCGATCCGATTATCAAAAAAAGATAGATCCGGTTCCAATATGAGTAGAAGAAAAGGGATGCAGCGACAAGGAAAATTTTTCCAAAAGTTGTGAGGCCATATTTGTTTAAGAAAAAAAAAATAACAATAGTTATGGGGAGGAACAAAAAAAGATAAACCGGTGAATTAAAAAGCATACCAACCCCTATGTCAATAACAGAAAGGTGCCGTGAAAATTAGGTAGCAATACGATAAAAGGCGGCTTGTTGTCAAGATATAATAGATCCCTGTAGGATAGTCGGCAACTGAGTGATGTAAAAAGCAACAGATCTAAATCAGAAACTGTGGCACAGAACTGCCCAATAGAGGGCTATGGCTCCGGTTAAAATCCCGGCCTGCCTTGATCCGGATCAAAACAGAACTACCTGGAACGCTGTTTGTCTCGAATATCCTAATTTTCTAAGCTTTATTATTTACAGATAGTTCCAAATCAATTGCAAACTAAGGATATTAGGTATCTACAGGGTACTAAAACTGCCGTTAAAAAACAAAAAAGCCCTGACCATAAAAAATGATCAGGGCTTTTATAAAAAATTAATCCGGCAGCGTCCTACTCTCCCACAGGGCTGCCCCTGCAGTACCATCGGCGCTAAAGAACTTTACTGCCGTGTTCGGGATGGGAACGGGTGTGGCCTCTCTGCCATTGCCTCCGGATTAAACTGTATAAGCTTGTTTCTGTTGTGGTAAATCTTGTTAAAATGTTCTCATTAAAGCGTTCAAACCCATTTGGGGTTAAAAGTGGCTAAGCCTCACGATCTGTTAGTACCGGTTAGCTGAATGCATTACTGCACTTACACACCCGGCCTATCAACCTTGTAGTCTTCAAGGGATCTTTAGTCACTTGCGTGATGGGATATCTTATCTTGAAGGTGGCTTCCCGCTTAGATGCTTTCAGCGGTTATCCATGCCGAACTTAGCTACCCTGCAATGCCGCTGGCGCGACAACAGGAACACCATTGGTTCGTCCATTCCGGTCCTCTCGTACTAGGAACAGAGCTCCTCAAATATCCTACGCCCACGAAAGATAGGGACCAAACTGTCTCACGACGTTTTAAACCCAGCTCACGTACCACTTTAATTGGCGAACAGCCAAACCCTTGGGACCTGCTCCAGCC
>JAAEKY010000869.1 GCA_024227235.1 Desulfobacteraceae bacterium
TAAACTTTTAACACAAAAATAGACAAAAATCTAGTTATTTCTGAGATTTTTAAAAAAATTGCATTTTTATCAAAAAAATAGGGGGATGGGCTGGACTTTTGGGCAAAAATGGTGCATGATTATTTCCTAGGAATAGTCATGAAACATCCAAAACCCAAAAATACCACCAATTCGATACTTCGAAAGCATCTTAATGCAGATGCTTTATTTAGAGCTCTTCATACTGATTTTTCAAAAGTAGCCGATTTTCGTCAAAAGGATGTTAAGATCTCTATGACAGACGCCCTGATGTCCGGCTTTGCCATGTTTTCCCTCAAAGATCCATCATTGCTCGCTTTTGACGAAAGAAGAGGAATTGATCAAAACTTAAAAAGCATTTACCTTATAGATAAAGTACCCTGTGACACGCAGATGCGAACTATCCTGGATGAAGTTTACCCAGAGCAGCTTAGAGCGGCATTTAAACAGCCTATCCGGCAACTGCAAAGAGGCAAAGTTCTTGAGCGTATGGTGTTTTTTGAGGGATGTTATCTATTGAGTTTGGATGGAACAGGCTTTTTTTCCTCGAAAAAACTGCACGCTGATTTTTGTTTACAAAAAGTAAATAAGAAGACAGGGGAAGTTACCTATTACCTACAGATGTTAGGAGCCGCAATTGTTCATCCCGATTTCAAGGAAGTGATTCCTTTAGCACCGGAATTCATCAACAAACAGGATGGTCAGAGTAAAAACGACTGCGAGCGTAATGCTGCCAAGCGATTTTTTGAAAAGCTTAGAAAAGATCATCCTCATTTGCCGCTTATAATTACCGAAGATGCTTTAAGTTCAAATGCGCCTCATATTAGGGAAGCTCAAAAATATAATCTGCACTATATTCTGGGAGTCAAAGAAGGCGATCATTCTTTTCTTTTCGACCAGGTCAAAACAGCCCGAAATGAGGGCCAGACCACTGAGTTTGAAATTGTCGATGAACAGAATCCACAAATGATTCATCGTTTTAGTTTTATAAACCAAATACCACTCAACGCGTCAAACCAGGATTTGTTGATTAATTTTATAGAATACTGGGAAGTTACCCCGGATAAGATAAAGCACTTCAGCTGGGTTACCGATTTTACTGTGACAAAAGACAATGCGTATCAAATCATGCGCGGTGGGCGTACCCGATGGAAGATCGAAAA
>JAAEKY010000870.1 GCA_024227235.1 Desulfobacteraceae bacterium
ATCGGGAACCATATTTGTGAATTCTGTCAAGATACAGTCATGGCAGCATAAAGTCGCCCCTTTCCCGGTCGAATTACGGTTTGGTTTGGTAACTTGGACCTTCAAAAGTGGTCTAGGAATGTTTGCCTTGCTTTGTAGTTTTCAAAACTGGTACTGGAAAGTGAAATTGGGCCAAATTTACCCAAGTTTTTGCTGTTCAGAATTAAAAACCAGACAATGTCAGGTATCAAAATTAAGAGTTTGAGGCTGGTTTCACCCTTTTCTTCACCCCAAAATGACCTTTTTGCCCCTAAATAATGAGCAGTAGTACTAACCACAACTATAGAGTACTTTTAGGGGTGTTTGAGAGTCATTTTGGGGCAATTCAGGGCTAATTTAAGTCCATTTCGAGGCACATCAAGCAAGTTATAGAAGCCATTTTGGGCTGATTTTACCCCTTTTTCTTGCTTACAAATGCCCAAATCCCCCCAAATAAAATTCTGTTGCACTTGCCATAAACACACAGTACTTGGGGGAGCCTTTGAGGGACATTTTTGGGGTAATTTGGGCCATTTAGGGCCTCTTAGAGCCAATTTGGGGCCTATTTGAAGGTCCCATAGCAAGATTTGGGTCATTATTGGGCTAATGTAACCTATTCTTGCAGCCAAAAAGGGCCTTATTACCCTTTTAACAGGTCAAATGGGACAGACTATAAATATACAGCAACAGTGGGGGTGTTTTAGGGGCTCTTAATGTGTATCAGGCCCTATTTGTCTGCAATATGTGGTAGAATTGTCCCAATAATGGCTAAAATCTTGCTGTGGGACCTCCAAATGGGCCCCAAATGGCCCGAATTACCCCAGAATGGCTCCCCAAGGCACCCCCAAGTACTGTGTGTTTATGGCAAGTGCAACAAAATAAAATTTCGGGGGATTTGGGCAAGAAAAAGGGGTGAAATCAGCCCCAAAATGGCTTTTATAACTTGCTTTTTGGCCTCCAAATGGACTCAAATTAGCCCTCAATCACCCCAAAATGACTCCCAAACAACCCCAAAAGAACTCTGTAGTTGTAATTAGTACTACTGCTCATTATTTAGGGGCAAAAAGGTCATTTTGGGGTGAAGAAAGGGGTGAAACCAGCCTCAAACTCTTAATTTTGATACCTGATATTGTCTGGTTTTTAACTTTGAACAGCTATAACTTGGCTAAATTTTGCCCAATTTCACCTTCCAGTACCAGTTTTGAAAACTACAAAGCAAGGCGAACATTCCTAGACCACTTTTGAAGCTCCAAGTTACCAAACCAAACCGAAAATTCGACCGGGAAAGGGGCGACTTTAAGCTGCCACAACTGTATCTTGACAGAATTCACAAATATGGTTCCCGATAACGTTAGAAGCTTATTTTGACTGTTTTATTTACATCTACCATCCAAGGACATCAATACTAGTAGCCCGAGTTGATTAACTAATTAAAATGAGACTATGAACTCCAGAGTTGGTAACCTAATAGTCAGGTCAAAACTACAAACAACTATTTTTTTCAAAAGCTATTCCAATTGAAAGAATAATAAATTCATGTCCACAGACCTATTATTTCTGTCTTCTTGCCTTGAGATTCAAATTGGCATTCTGGTCTTAAATATTTATAGGCGAAAAGCCACTA
>JAAEKY010000871.1 GCA_024227235.1 Desulfobacteraceae bacterium
CGATTAGCAATCGACATCCATAGAACCTCAAATTTTATATTGCTTCTGCCAATCTATAATAATGTGGCGGCATGAAAAGTGGAGATTAGCCATCCCAACCAATCATTTTAGGCTTGCCCCAGAAGTGTGAATTACGGCTATTTTGTTGTGAGTTTTTCTAACCTATTGGGGATATTAATAAATCTATCATTTTTTTAAAAAGCCCAGTTTTATTTATAATACCAATTAGATGCGAACAAATCATTCTCAAGCTTCAATTGAGTTGCTAACATAATAATGGATGTAAAAGATCCAACTCCTATGAGACAAATTGCGATAATGGATGGTGCTTGTTTCAAGTAATATGATATTAGTTAAAGAGGCTGTAAGGCTAATATGGTTTTAGCCATTAGCGGCAGAACAAATAATTTCCACCAGTTGCGTTATCGATCGTTTAAAATGGATCGTCTACGTCTTGACTATCATCATATGAGGGATCCTCATCATCTTGCTCTAAGTTTAGGTTTAAAAAATCAGCGCGGTACCGATCCCACAAGATTGATTCGAGTTGATTTAATTGATTCCATATTCTAAATGCGATGTTGACTTCCAAATTTTTTTCCATTTTTTTACTCCTCACTGAGTGTCATTTTTATTTACTTGTAAGAAATTTCGATGACGAATCGAGGCCCCTGGGGCTTAGAGGCTGTCGAGCCAGTCCATAATATCTTTTTTGTTTTTCCAATCGATGAGTTTATCTATTTTGGGATCATGGGGTAGAAGCGATTGGGTGTGTTGGATAAATTGTTGCTGGATGTGTTTTTTTCTTGCCAGATCCAGTTTGAGATACACCATGGTAGATTCAATTTTATCGTGGCCTAAATGATTTTTGATTTCAGTGATGGAGTGACCGCGGGCAAGCATTCTAATGGCGCAGGTGTGACGAAAACTGTGGACCGGATTGATATGTTTGAGGCGCTTGGCTGACAAGGCCATCGAGAGATATTTTCTACAGATGTGATAAATACCAT
The DNA here is from genome assembly GCA_024227235.1 of Desulfobacteraceae bacterium. Taxonomy (GTDB): domain Bacteria; phylum Desulfobacterota; class Desulfobacteria; order Desulfobacterales; family Desulfobacteraceae; genus Desulfobacula. The sequence goes on from JAAEKY010000871.1 coordinate 1,011, forward strand.
GGCGGGTAAATTCTTTGTTGCGTTGATTGATAAACAGGCGCTGTTGGTAAAGCGGTTTTGGGTGTATGCGATACTGAGTCATATAGATTTTAAGCAATTGGCAAGTTTTAGGTTCCAGCTCAATTTGGCGGTAGCGATTGCCTTTGCCCAGTATGGCCAGCACTTTTCTTTGGGGATCAAAGTAATCCAGATTCAAGGTTGCCAGTTCACTGGCACGCACGCCGGAGTCATAAAGCAGCTGCAGGATACAATAATCGCGCAGTCCCTGAGATTTTTTCAGATCAACGGCGTTGAGTACTTTATCAATTTCATCGGGGTATAAGAATCCGATCAGTTTTTTTTGCATGCGTTTTTGCGGGATGGACAGGATATTATCTGCCAATAGTTTTTTATCCGGATGCATAAAGCGGATCATTTTGGCCAGTGATTTGATGACTGCCAGGCGATGATTTCTGGTTTTAGCGCAGTTTTTGCGATGTTGCTCGAGATCCTGCAAAAAGGCCAGGATTAGTTCGGCGCTGAGATGATCAAGGCTCAGGGCGTTGATTTTAATGCTGTAGTAGTTTGCCGCAAAGGGTAAAAACAGTGTAAATGCATCGCGGTAAGTTTTAATGGTTGCGCTGCTCACCCCTTTGATGTGAGGCAGGTAGGTGCTAAAAAATTGATAGACGACGGTAGAAAGCTTCATATGACATCCAACTGAGATTTAGTAAAGGCGATTAATCCGGGAATATCTCTGGCATCTTTGACCTTTAGATACGCGGCGGTGTACTGGTATTTACGATGGCCCATGTAAGTCGCCAAAACCGGCAAGGCCTGCTGAGGGCAATTTCCCCAGGCTTTAATCTGATTTAAGGTGTTAATGGCAAAGGCATGCCTTAGGCTATGAGGCAGCGGCTTTCCGAAAGTGATGTTACCGA
>JAAEKY010000872.1 GCA_024227235.1 Desulfobacteraceae bacterium
ACACCAGCAACAAGTGTTCAGACAAAAATAGCTGATGAAAAAAAAATATGTCAGAATCATAGAAAAATGTCTTTTTATTGGGAAAACAACCCCATTCCATTGCTTTTGTGAATAGATCTTAATCTAGCTGCTAAAATAGTACCCAACTTTGAGTGGTGTTTACGAGGGCGCTAATGAATGCAATCACGTCAATATTGGTATCAAAAGAACGGGCTTTTCGAGCTCTTTAAAACCATGTGCGTTTTATCCAGATAGGGTGAAGAGAACATTGCGAAAACGGTGGTTAAAGACAGCGTAACGCAAATACGGGGACATTGTCAAATAGCGTGCTCACCCCTATATCTATGTATTATTGACACCCACCTCAGGACATCAAAATGAAAAATTTAAAAATTAATTTCATGCATTATTAAAGATTTCGTGTCGGAGTGCCTCAGGGATTGAAAGCCATTACTTCACAGTACATACTAAAACGATATTTGACAATGTCCCCGTATTTGCGTTACGCTGTCTTTAACCACCGTTTTCTCTTAACCCTATCTGAATAAAACACACATGGTTTTAAAGAGCACGAAAAGCCCGTTCTTTTGATACCAAATATGACTAGGTTACTCTGCACGAAGCCTTTATAAATACAGGCCAAAGTTTGATGGTCATTTCAAAGTCTCATTTGTATGCTAGCACGCACGCATA
>JAAEKY010000873.1 GCA_024227235.1 Desulfobacteraceae bacterium
GGATATGGGCGTTGATACCATTGAATTGGATATTCATCTTACATCCGACAATGAAGTCGTTGTTTACCACGATTCCAGATTAAATCCCGCCACCACAAGAGATGCCAACGGAAAATGGATAAAAACAAGACCCCTGATCAAGGAATTAACACGATCTGAAATTCAATCTTATACTGTTGGGAAACTGAACCGCAGGGAAAAATATGCTAAAAAGTACCCTGATCAAAAACCGGCGGAAGGGGAACGTATTCCGACCCTGGGGGATGTCATACAGTTGGTAAAAAAAACCAACGATAAAACCCATTTGTTCATTGAGCTTAAGTTTTCTCCTTTAAAGCCTGAAGAGACAAAGTCGCCTGAAGAAATTTCAAACGCAGTTGCAACGGTAATCAAAGATGAAAATATTGCGGAAAGGGTAACGATTATATCTTTTGATTGGAATATATTAAGGTATTTTCAAGGAATTATGCCTGAGGTTCCAACAGGTTATGTCACCATTGCAAAAAAGGATTTCGACACTATCCAAAAAAACAAGCCCGGTGCTTCGCCTTGGATGGCTGGAATCGATATTGATAAATTTGATTCAATACCAAAAGCCATAAAATCCGCGGGTGGAACATACTGGATTACCAATTATAAACATGTAACCGGACATAAGAAAAACATAACTTCAAAAATAGTGGAAAAAGCCAACGCTGAAGGAATTAAGGTAATTGTTTGGACGCCTGA
>JAAEKY010000874.1 GCA_024227235.1 Desulfobacteraceae bacterium
AAGAGTTTATAAAGAGAAATGGAGAGTTTACCATTAATATTGCTCTTGTTAAGGGGAGAAGGCCTGTTCTGGGCGTTATTTATGTTCCGGTCAAAGATGTATTGTACTTTGCATTATCTGAAAAAGGCGCGTTCAAGCTTGAAAATGCAAATCAAATCAAATGGGAAAATAGAGTTGAAAGTAAAGAAGATGCATCAGGCCGTTTAAAGCGCATCATTGGCAAATCCGTGCGGTTGCCTGTTGAAAAAAAGGAAAAGCGACCGTTTACCATTATCGGCAGCAGGTCCCATCCATCCCAGGCCCTTGAAGCATACATTGAGGAGAAAAAGAATATCCATGGGGATATCGATTATACGCCGGCCGGCAGTTCCCTTAAGATATGCCGGGTTGCAGAGGGCAGCGCGGATGTTTATCCAAGATTAGGACCCACAATGGAGTGGGATACAGCAGCCGGCCAGGCCATTGCAGAATGCGCAGGGGTTAAGATACTTACATACGAGAACAAAGAAGCGCTTTTGTACAACAAAGAAAATCTTTTCAATCCGTGGTTTGTGGTGGGTGGCTAAAGCTAAGTATCTGCCAATGCCTGTTTTGCCATCTCAAAAAGTTTCTATTGCATGAAATGTGAAAGTTAAGCTTTTGTTTTTCAAGGGTTTTTATTCACGATGCACTGACTTGTAGGCTAAAATTTTACGAATACAAGATTATAAAAGATAGCTAAAATTAAAATAATCACATCATTCAGAGGAGTTGTATAATGGTTCGATTGACAAAAACAGCAGCAATTTTGTTTTTTGTAATCCTTTTGGTTTTTGGCTGCTCATCGGATGAGGAAAAAAAGCTTTCCCATTTTAAAAAGGGAAGCGCTTATTTTGAAAAAGGGGAGTATCGCAGCGCAGAGCTTGAATTTCGAAATGCCGTACAGATCGATCCGGAGTATGTGCTGGCATATCAGAGCCTTGCCGAAACCTATTTGAAAATAGGAAATCCAAGAGGGGCGTTCAGGGAGTATTCCATGGTGGTAAAGCTTGAACCGGAAAACACGGATGCCCTGCTGAAGCTGGCGACATTTTACATGCTTGGGAAAAATATGGATAAATCCCGTGAGCATATTGCAATCATTCTTGAAAAAGACCCCGACAACATTGATGCCTTATTTCTGCAAGCCGGGCTCTATGATGTTGAAAAAAATCTGTATGAGGCAGGTTCGGTGTTTGAAAAAATCATTGAACTGGATGCGGGACAGACCCGGGCGTATATCGGGCTGGCAAGGGTATATGCACGTCAGGGGAAATTTGATGAGGCGGAAGGTGTTCTTGAAAAAGCTGTGAAGCTTGATGAAAAATCCATACAAACCCATCTTGCACTTGTCAGTTTTTATAATGGCCGGAAAGAATTTGGTAAGGCGGAAATGCAGATTCAAGACGCCATTGAGATGAATCCCGGAAACAGTGACCTTTATACTGTGCTGGGTAATTTTTACTTTAAAAGAAAAGACAGTGTAAATGCAGAAAAAGCGTATCAAAAAGCAATTGATGCAGACCCGGAAAATATAAAACCCTATATGGTGTTTGCCGGATATTATAACGTGAAGGGTGATTTTGACAAAGCAGAATCCATGTATTTAAAATCGTTAGAGATAAAGCCGGAAGATATTCGCATTGCGGATAATATGGCAAGATTTTATCTCAAATACAGGAAAATAGACAAAACTGAAGAATATATTGAAAAGGTTCTTAAGGAAAGGCCGAAATATTTCCCCACAAGGATGTTGAAAGGTGAAATTGCCGTATTAAAAAAGGATTATGTTTCTGCAATCGGCATATTCGATGAGCTTTTGAAGGAAGAACCCAAGGCCTTCAAGGCACACTACCTGAAGGGCTTTTCCCATCTTGGTAAAGGAGAAAAAGAAGTTGCAAAAGCATCATTTTCTAAAGCTCTGGAGTTGAACCCAAAATATATAAAGGCCAGACTGCTGTTGGGTGAAATTTATCTTAAGGAGAAAAACTTTGATGAAGCCATACAAGAGAGCAGGGAGGTTTTAAAGTTTCTGCCTGAAGATTTTAGGGCAAGCGCCATATTGGGGAATGCTTTAATGGCGACAGGCAAACTGTCCGGTGCTGAGAAGAACTTTAATTTAATGGTTGAACAACAGCCTGAAAATCCAGTGGGTTATTATCGGTTGGGTATACTGAAAAGGGTAACTAAAAAATACGATGAGGCATTGTCGTATTTTGACAAGGCATTGTCCATCAACCCGAAGCTTATGGATGTGTTTACCAATATGATCATTGTGCATGCCGTACGGAAAGATTTTTCAACAGCAATTGAAAAATGCGATGAGCAGATAAAAAAAGTGGGTGATTCGAAAGTCCACAAAGCTATAATATATAATCTCAAAGGGGGAATGTATACGGCTGAGAAAAAACTGGATGCAGCCGAGGAAACCTTTAAGTTGGCCATTGAAACTGATCCGAGTTATTTGAAACCGTATTACGCACTGTCGAAAATTTATCTGTCAACCGGCAATCAGGAAAAGGCTATTGATCAATACAAGGCTGTTCTTGATAAAAAACCGGATCAGGCAGGACCCCATATGCTGATCGGCACCATCTATGACCTGCAGAAAAAATACGATCTATCAGAAGAACATTACAGGGCGGCCCTTAAGATAAGTCCTGAGTTTGCGCCTGCCGCCAACAATCTCGCCTACCTGTTATCCTCAAATGATGAAAAGATAGACGAGGCACTGAAATTCGCTCAAGTTGCAAAAGGTAAACTGCCGGAGGACCCCAGTGTGATGGATACCCTTGGCTGGATTTACTATAAGAAAGGACTTTATGGAAATGCAATAGCGGAATTTGCAGATAGCCTTGAAAAAATACCGGGCAATGCAATTGTTCGCTATCACCTTGGAGCTGCATATTATAAGTATGATAAAAAAGAGAAGGCAAAGCAGGAGCTGTTAAAGGCGCTTGAAATAGATGAAAACTTTGAAGGAGCAAAAGATGCAAGAAAGATCCTTGCAGAGTTGTAATCATGCGCTATTTACCCTTTAAAATACTGGTGTTTTGTATTTTGTTGCCGCCTTTTTGCTACGTCTTTTCACTGGCGTTTATGGAAAACGCAATAGGGAAAAGATATACTCAGGAGGTTCGCAGTATTGTTGCCGGAGATACACAATTGCTATTCAATGGAACTTTGAGATTAAAAGATAGCATAAACAACAATATAGAAAAATATGTGAGCAAAAAAAAATTAATCTCGCTTGGGTTAAAGGCGAATATAAGTGTGTCAACAAGTGAAGGCGTTCCGCTGTATCCGCAATTGTATGAAAATGAAAAAAAAGATTATCTGAATACGGACAACATCACAATAGCCCGGGAAAATTATCGTATGCTGACCGATGGGCTGATCGTTAAAGTGCAAATTAAAGTTAACCATAATACCATTGTCGCCAATGCAATTCTTTTATTTTTTATTTCTCTTTCTGTGACAATATTGGGCGTGTTTTACAAAACAGGAGTAAACAAATCGAAAAAGGATGAAATTAAAAGAAAAAGCGAGATTGAAAAACTTAAAACCATTAAAGAGAAAAGTCTTTCAAACCTTTCTGATCTTGAAAAGACGCATGATGCGTTGAGCAACCAGATGGTTCAGATAAAAGAAACACTATATTTGGAGAGAAAAAAAGCCATTGACACTGAAGATGAAATGGTAGAGGAAATGGTTGCTCTTGAAGAGAAGATCAGTGCAAATATAAATCTTTACGAAGAAAAAGAAGATGAAATATTAAAACTGAAAACAACAATTGAGCAGCTCGAAAAGAAAAAAGCAAAGAAGAATATTAAGGTCATTGATGCTGCAAAACGGAGATTTGCGACACTGTATAAAAACGTGGTTGTAAATGACCGTGCCGTAAGCGGCTATAATGACCTGACGGAAGATATGAAAATAAAGGCGGAAGAGGTGATTCATCAACTCAATGATGATCCCAGGGAAGTTACCATCAAAAGAAAGGTATTTGGGAAAAAAAACAGGGAAACTGTTTTTGAAATCATATTCGCCTATAAAGGAAGATTGTATTTTAGAAATACTCGGAAAACAGGGGTTGAGGTTCTTGTCATCGGCACAAAACATACTCAGGGCAGTGATCTCGCCTTTCTTGATAACCTGTAATATTTTTAAAGATTAATGATGTGGTATCTTGCCACGGTATCAACACCATCGGTGCTTTGTCTCATCACAGCAGGATACCGACTATTCACAAAAATAAACTCATTTATAATCCATGTATCTAAACTATTATAATCTTAAAATAAAACCTTTCCAGATCAGTACGGACCCCAGGTTCCTCTGGCTGGGTGAAAAGCACAAAGAAGCGCTCGCTATTTTAAAGTACGGGGTGCTGGATAATAAAGGGTTTTTATTGCTTACCGGAGATGTCGGAACCGGGAAGACAACGCTTTTGAATGCGCTCTTAAATAGTCTGGGCGACGAAGTGGTTGCCGCAATGGTGCAGGACCCGGGTCTTGGCAAAATGGATTTTTTTAATTTTGTAGCCGATGCTTTTGATATGAAAACCACTTTTAAAAGCAAAGGTGATTTTTTAATTCAGTTGAAGCATTTTTTATTCGATGCGCATCAGCAAAATAAAACAGTTCTCCTGATTGTTGACGAGTGCCAGAGGCTCAATCAAAAACTTCTTGAAGAAATCAGGCTTCTTTCCAATATAGAAAAACAAAATACAAAACTGATTAATATTTTCTTTGTCGGTCAGGATGAATTCAATGAAATTATCCTCAGGCCCAATAACCGTGCAATTCGACAACGGATCACAATTAACTACACTGTTGAAGCCCTATCTGAAAGTGAGACCGAAAAATACATACGATATCGATTAAGGGTTGCCGGCGCTGAAAAAATTATCTTCATGTCCAGCGCGATTCGAGAAATATACAAGTTTTCCGGTGGATACCCAAGGCTTATCAATATCATCTGTGATCATGCCCTCTTGACCGGTTATGTAAATGACCGGAAGCGTATTAAATCTGAAATTGTAAAAGAGTGTGCGCAGGAATTAAAAATTCCATACCATACCAAAGAACCGGATATGCGCGCCACGCCGGAAGCCAATATGCAACAAGAGAAAATCAATGTATCGTATCAGCCCGCAACTGCATCAAGTAAATCCAAAATTCCGTTATATCTCATATTTACGACCATTCTTGTTGTCTGGTTGACCATAGTGGGCTTTTTTATCATAAGCGCTTATAATAAGTCCGGCATAACGGCTGAGTCTGATATACGGGAAAGCAGTGAAGATAAAATCGATATTTCAAAAGCGGATAAGCCCATAGAAGATGCCCCTGCAACAATTGCTGAAAAGACAATAGACACTGAAAGTGAAATCAAAGAAAAGGTTGAAATCCCAGTTGACGCAAAAGAAACGGGAAATGATGAAAAACCTGACGCCATAGCACCAGATGATCAACAACAAGACATTGTTAAACCACCGGCTAAAGAGACGGTGATGCAAACCGAATCCGCCAAACCAAAACCGGTCCAACCGGTTCCGGAAAAAAATAAACCGGTTGACACCCTGTCCATCGAGAAAATTATTCAAACATATGGCCCCGATCCCTATGTTATATTTGGATTTGACTCAAACAGTCTTGAATCCGGATCATACGCTTTGTTAAATGATGTTGCTTTGTTGTTGGCCAATGATAATGAAAAGAGCATCATCCTAAGAGGGTTCACCGATACATTCGGCGTACGGGCATATAATATCAAACTATCTGAATTTAGAGCGGATATTGTCAAGACCTATCTGATTGGCAAGGGGATCGAACCCGACAGAATCGTAACCATTGGATTGGGACCGGATGAATTGGAAAGAGATGAAATAAGACCCGGGAGAAGAGTTGAAATTGAAATGCTGGATACAAATGGTAAGAGCT
>JAAEKY010000875.1 GCA_024227235.1 Desulfobacteraceae bacterium
GAACGATTACAACATTCCATATCGATCCCTCATTTCTCCGTAAACAGTTTTCGCGAAGCACTCTTCAATCGTCATTCCTGCTGTAGCGCAGTGAAAATCCGGAGTCAACGACCACCCGTATAGCGAGTGGCTTGTCTTTTCGGTCATAGGCAGGAAAGACAAAAGCACGTCAGTGCTTTAATGTTGCTGTTGACACCGCGTGCAAAGCACGCGGTTTGTAAACAACCAATCCAGGAAAAGTCACGAATCTTTTTCTATAGAATAACAACCTAATAGGATGAGCATCACACCTTAGGGAAACCTATTACGTATTGACGGCTAAACCGGACTTTGCAGATTTCCAAAAAGTACATTTCAATTCAGAATGGTGCTTTCATAAGCTTATTTCATATGTTCTGTCAAATGTGTGGAATTAATTACTTACCCTTATGTAATTATAACATAAATATCACAATCAAAGCGGTGCAGAAGGATTAACAAAGGGGATAACAAAGATATCTGAAAGATATAATTCAATTAAACCAACTGATATATAAAGATAATAATATAACTTCAGAAGATAAAAATTAAGAAAATAGGATGTGGCACTTCACTTGCTATAACTGCACAAAGATCACAAAGACATTAATAAAAAGGAGGTGATCACAATCGAAATAATGTTTCAGGTAATACCCACAAAACAACTTAAGGAGAATGGTTATATGAATATGAAAAAGATAATAAAAGCACCACTGATTTTAATTGCAATAGTAGCACTTTTATGCGGATCTGCATTTGCGTACCCTATCTTGGAAATTACCGATGGCTCTGCGACTTATACTATAGATGATAGTGTGGATCTTACACCTGAAGATGGTTTGGTCAAGTTTGATGGGGCTATAGGAAGTTTTAACGTTGCAATTTCCATAGGAACATCCAAGCCCATGATAGGAAGTGAGGGCTACCCAAAGTTGGATCTGTTTTCGGTTGATGTATCTGGCGCCGCTGGTGATTTGACAATTAAATTAACAGACACAGATTTCGGGCCGGTGAATACGCCTATCAATGGTATGTATAGCCTCATAGGCGGTACCACAGACGGGAATGTTTCCCTTGCCACATATATAGACAGTACAAATACTGCATTTGGCACCGAAACAACTATGGCAAACCTTGGAATCTTTTCAAATGGTGCTTTTTCTGACACTGTTTCCTGGTTTGATACTTCAGGCATCCTGAATAGTTCGTTTGCAATGACAATTGTTGCAAATATACACCATGGAGGAGCAGGAGAAATCACCAGCTTGGATGCGGAATTGAAACCTGTCCCTGAACCAGCAACCATGCTCCTGCTAGGCACCGGCTTGATCGGTCTTGCAGGAATAAGCCGCAAAAAGTTTATAAAGAAATAGATAAGAGCAAGTTTAGACCAAATTAAAAGGGAGAAGGAAAAAGCCATTGGTTTTTTCTCTCCCCTTTTTTTATCTGCGCAAAGAGTAAACAAGGACAAACGATCTTTACGAAACACCAAACACAACTCACGCCGGCGGCACAATCCCCAGATCACTGATTTTGTACAACAGGGTTTTATAGCTGATTTTTAAAATTTTAGATGCTTTGCTCCTGTTCCAGCCTGTTTTTCCCAAAACATGGGATATAATTTCTCTTTCAACAAGATCAACAGCCTGCTTTTTTGCACCTTTAAGTGAAAAAGTTTCGTTATCAGGAGAATTTTTGCCGCTTAAATCCAATATGGAAGATATGTTGGCAGAGCGTTCATCTACCGGACTGTCAGGATCGGACGCGTTTATATTCTTATTTGCATTATCAAACAGGTCTTCTAATATTTGATCGCAATTGCCAAGCACGAGCATCCGTTTTAATATATTTTGAAGTTCCCTTACATTGCCCGGCCAAGGGTAGGCGGTGAGACGATCTATCACCTGTTGGTTTGGTTTTTCAATGTGTTCACTGTTTAACTGGGAAGAATATTCATTAATATAGTATTCGATTAAAGGGATAATGTCTTCCGGCCGTTCCCTTAAAGGGGTAATATGGATTTTGATGATGTTCAGACGATAATAAAGGTCCTCCCGGAATTTTCCCTCATTGATATTCTGCTTTAAGTCATGATTGGTTGCTGCAATGATCCAGGTATCTGTTTTAACGTCTTTTTCCGAACCCAATGGTGCAAATTCACCGCTTTGAAGGACATGCAGGAGTTTTGCCTGCAACGGCAATGACATATCACCGATTTCATCAAGAAGAAGAACGCCGCCATGTGCGAGCTGAAACTTGCCTCTTCTTTTTTGTTCAGCACCTGTAAAAGCGCCTTTTTCATAGCCAAAAAGTTCACTTTCAAGCAGTCCTTCCGGTAGTGCGGCGCAGTTAATCTTGATAAAAGGCTTTCCTAACCGGGGAGAATTTTTATACAGGTTTTGCGCAACAACTTCTTTTCCGACACCGCTTTCTCCGAAAATAACGGTATTGAGTCCTGTGTGCGCGACATGGTTGATCAATTCGCGTACGCGCTGGATATTTTTGCTGTTGCCAATAATTGGTGGTCCCATCAGTGATTACTCTTTATTTTTTGCAATTAGTTGTTTGGCTTGTTTTTCAAGTTCAGGCAGTTTGAACGGTTTTTCAAGAACTAAATCAGCGTTTGCTTCTTTTGCAAGGGATTCAGGATGCTCTCCCCATCCGGTGATGGCAATTACCGGAGTATCCGGAAATTTATTTTTCACAATGGAAATGATTGCAACACCACTGATGTTGGGCAGAACCAGATCTGTTATGACAAGATCGAATCCGTTTTTTTCCGACTCGAGAAGCTTCAGGCCATCCAGTCCGTTTGATGCGGAAGTCACATCATAGCTTTTTTGCGTAAAGTAATTGCATAGAGCCGTCAGTATCTCTTCACTGTCATCGATAATCAGCAGTTTGAAAGATTTACCCATGTCAGCCCCTTTCATTTTTAGTATTCAGATATTTAGGTAAGACCGACGAGATACATAAACATATATTATATTTGAGAAATTGGCAAGTAAATCCATACCCAAAACATCAGCTATGCAATTTGGGCATATAAATATGTGAAATTAAATACCTAAATTGTGTAAAATAGTACTTAAAAATAGGTAAACTTATGGTATTGTTCAACGATTTGCGAAAATGAAACAATAAAGATTGAATAAACACACTGTAATGGTGTACTAATTATTGGTATATAATTTCACAAGATATGGCATCGAAAAACTGTTTCAGCCCATAAAAAAGTCTAACCCGAATTAAATGGCAAGAAAATTGCTAAAGTGGAACTGAGACACACACTTTAATTGATGGAGTTGGTTCTGGAATATTCAATCGCCATATTTGAAAAAGATCGGCAAAAAAGAGACTACCTGAGAAGGAAGGTGTCTGCTTCGGGCTACACACCTGTTTGCTTTGAAAATGAAGGCATGTGCCTGGAAAACTTGCGCCTGATCAAGCCTACGGCTGTTTTATTTGAGCCAAACTCAGTTGATACGGCAACACGATTATTGCATTTAATAAGCATCATCAATAAGGATTTACCGGTACTATTTTATTCAAAACAAAAAAAAATTAAAAAGTATATAAAGGACATAAAATTAACAAAAGTCAGTGTGGTTGATGAAGCGTTTGAAGAAAAAATCCATCAAACCATAACAGAAGAGAACGATAGAGAAATAAAGATAAAACAGGTTGTTATTGGAAGCTCTTCGGATATATCAAAAATCAAGAAAATAATACCGGTAATTGGCGCTTCAAATGAACCGGTACTGATCCAGGGAGAACCGGGAGTAGGAAAGGAACTTATTGCAAGGGCCATTATTAATGTATCCGGGAAAAAAGACGATTATTCCATAAAAGTGGACGCTTCCCAGATAACGCGTCGGAATATGGAAAATGATCTTTTTTGTTTTATCAAAGATGAATCTGATGGCAACAAAACTGATGGAGATGGCAACTGTAGTATTTTGCTGGATAATTTCGAAAAACTTGAAAAGGATGCACAAGCTGAACTTTTACTGCTGGCTGAAAGCTTAAATAATGCTGAGAAAGAAAATACCCGGAAAAAGAACGGTTTCAGGTTCATCAGCACTGCAAGCGGCAACATTGAACAGTTAATTAGAAATGACGACTTTAGGAAGGATTTGTATTACAGACTTGGCGTTTTGAAGATTTATGTTCCTCCATTAAGGAAGCGTATTGAGGATATTACTGATTTAGCGGATTATTTTGCTTTGAAATTCAGTCTCAGCCAGAACAAAACCTACTATAAATTGCCGGAATATATTCAGCAAATGTTTGTAGAATATCATTGGCCGGGTAACGTTCAAGAGCTTTCAAACATTGTAAAAAGGCTTGTCGTGAATGAGGATGAAGCATCAATTGTAAATTATATAAATAAGTTGTGTAATGTTAAGAAAAAGCCTTTTGCATCAAAAAAGAAATTAATTGGTGAGTACTTTGACGAAATAAACGAAGTCAAAAAGAATATAATGGGAAAAAAAGATATTCACCTGAAAGAAATCAGTGAAGAAATTTCATCAAAAACCGAAATAAAACTTTTAAGCCATGCACTGTACAAAACAAACTGGAATCGTAAAAAAGCGGCTGAAATGCTGAAAATAAGTTATAAGGCGCTTTTAAACAAAATAAAAATATACAAATTAGACCTCACATGAATTATAATGGATTTTCAACAAGATAAATAATACACAACTTTCGGTTTCGTGTTAAAGCGGTTTCCAGTCGCGATTATTTAGACAATAATAATATGGATCAATATCAGGGCGATATGCCCCCCTTACAGACTTTTTAGGTTGGTTTTGCCAGAACGTGAAATTGAAAAACTTTATTAGGATAATGACAATATGCCGGAAACAGCACAGTCAATAAAACCTGAATATATAATAGAAGTGTTAATGAAAAGACGATGGTATATTATCATACCCTTTTCCATTTCATTGATAATTGGAATTTATCTATCCATAACATTGCCAAAGGAATACCAATCCGAAACTCTAATTTTGGTTGAACCGCAGCGTGTGCCAACAAGCTATGTGCAGTCGATTGTATCCCAAGACATAGACGCAAGGATCAGTACACTTTCTCAACAGATTTTAAGCCGCACCAATCTTGAAAAAATCATTAAAGAATTCAAATTATTTTCAGAACCCGAATACAAGCAAATGTATTTTGAAGATAAGCTGGAAAAACTGAGAGAAAGGATTTCTGTTAGTGTTACCAGGGCTCGCAGAGGGGCAGATGCATTTTCCATTTCATTCAAGGGAAAAGAACCTGAAAAAGTAATGAGGGTGGTTAATGCGTTAACCAGTTATTTTATAGATCAAAACCTTAAGGTAAGAGAAGCACAGGCCGTTGGAACGAGCGATTTTCTTGAGGATGAGCTCGGCAATATGCGGAAAAAATTGGAAGGAACCGAGGAAAGATTAAAAGAGTACAAAAAAGAATATATGGGAGAGCTTCCTGAACAGCTTGAAACCAATTTAAGAATATTAGACCGACTCCAGGAACAACTCGAAGATAGGCAGGAAAGCCTCCGGCTGGCAAAAATCAGGCTCGATGATATCGAGAGACGGAATGAGCAAGGGATTCCGGTTGTATCTGGAGTTGGTGATGAAGGCGGACTTTCTGAACTTGAACAATTGAGATTGCAATTGGATCATCTTCTATCTCGATATACGGAAAAGCATCCTGATGTCATACGCTTAAAGAAGAGAATCGCAGAATATCAGGAAGATAAAAAAAATCAGGCAATTAATCCTGATGAGGAATCAACCCCAATAACTGAACCGGTTAGCCCTGCTGTTGCTCGCGCTGAATTTGAACTGAAAAGAGAAGTGGTGGGTTTTAACAATGAAATAACAGACCTTAGAAAAGAATTAGATCTTTATCAACAAAGAGTTGAAAACACCCCCAAACGCGAGCAGGAACTCATGTCTCTTCAAAGGGATTATAGCAATATCCAGGAATCCTACAGCTCTTTGTTGGCAAGGAAATTGGAATCAGAAATTGCGGTTAATATGGAGAGAAAGCAAAAAGGAGAGCAGTTTCGAATCCTGGATTCAGCAAGGCTTCCCCAGAAACCAGTTTCTCCTGATATGAAAAAATTATTTTTTTTATTTGTGATCGCAGGACTTGGAATTAGCGGTGGAATCATATTTATGTTTGAATACCTTGACAATTCCTTTAGAAGTCCTGATGAGGTGGAGTCTGTTCTGGAAGTGCCTGTGCTTGGAACTATACCGCCCATATTGAACATTAAACAAAAGAGGTGGAAACGCGTGAATATTGTAATAAGTGCATCTTTCTCAATAGTATCTTTCTGTCTGCTCGTCCTATTTGCATTGCTGACATTTAAAGGCATGGATCCGACACTTGATATTTTCAGAAAGATTATTTCTATATCTCAGGGGCAAATATGATGGGCAAAGTACATGATGCTTTAAGAAAGGCAGATAAAGAACATAAGAAAATGTTGTCAGTATCCACTGGCGCCAGCGACAGAGACAAGATGAAAAGCGCCAACAGTGTTTTACCCTTTGAGACGTTAACAAAAGCTGTTGGAGAAATGAAATTGGATCCAAACCTTATATCATATTATGCTCCGCAATCAGCTGAAGGAGAACTGTTCAAGCTTTTAAGAACGAATATCCTGTTTCCTTCCAAAGGAAAACCACCGCGCTCTATCATGGTTACAAGCGCAATTCCCGGAGATGGAAAGTCCTTTGTGTCGGCAAACCTTGCCATCAGCATTGCCCAGGGGGTTGAGGATCATGTTCTTTTAATGGATTGTGATATGAGGCGATCGTCTATCCACCAGATGTTTGGATATGATGATGTTCCAGGGCTCAGCGAGTACCTTTCAAAAGGAGAACCTATTTCGTCCCTGCTTTTAAAAACAATTGTTGAAAAATTAACCCTTCTGCCCGGAGGCAATGTGCCCCATAATCCGGCAGAGTTGCTGTCATCTCAACAGATGGCGGATCTTCTTGGGGAAGTTAAATCACGATACAAAGACAGGTTTGTTATAATTGATTCACCGCCTCCCCAGTTGACGGCAGAGACCCATGCGCTTGCCCGGTCTGTTGATGCGATTGTACTTGTCGTCAGGTCCGGAAAAACGCCAAGATCCGTTGTAAAAGAGCTGGTTAATAAACTGGGCAGGGAAAAGATGTTGGGTGTTGTCTTAAACGCGTTTAAGAGGCGAACGCCAGGTTATTATGGTTACGGTTACGACAAAAAAAAGCTATAAATAAATTATGCTGAGAATACTGAAACAATACTACCCTGTTAGAAATGCCTTGTTTGTGGTTGGCGAAGGGGTGTTTATTTTAGCTTCGGTTTTTCTCGCATGCTGGATTCTGATTGGAAAAGTCGCTGTTGAAACAGGCACTTTGATCATACTAAAATCAATGCTGATCACCCTGGTATGCCAGGCATGCCTATACTACAATGACCTGTATGATTTAAATATCACCGATTCATTCTGGGAACTTTGCATTCGGCTTTTTCAGGCCTTGGGCGCCTCAGCCATCATACTCGCATTTATATATTTACTGTTTCCTTCCTGCATAATTGGAAGAGGCATATTTATCGTCAGTATTGCATTTGTCATTGTCTTAATTGTTTCATGGAGGATCGCATATACCCAGGTGTTGAAAAGGGGACTTTTTAATCAGAAAATTATTATACTTGGATCAGGCGCTTTGGCCGGCAATATAATTAAAGAGATTCAGAGAAAAAAAGATTGCGGCTATCATATATCGGCAACTGTTTCCGAAAATAATGAGAATACGAATGAGCATAAGGAACTTGAATATATTTGCAAACAGGGGTATAAAACCCTTTGCAGCAATGCAAAACAGCTTGGTATAAAAAAAATTGTCGTTGCCATCGAAGAAAAAAGAAAAGGATTTCCTGTAAAAGAGCTTCTTGAATGCAGGGTTGAGGGCATTGAAGTTCTGGAGGGTGTAAGCTTTTACGAGTTGCTCACAGGAAAGCTGGATGTTGAACAGATCAATCCCGGATGGCTGATTTTTTCACAGGGCTTTCAAAAGTCAAAAACAAGGCATTTTTTTAAAAGAATAATTGACATTACACTTTCTCTTGGCATGCTTGTTGTATTTTTCCCCGTTCTTGTCATTGTCACTTTATTGATAAAAATTGAATCGCCTGGACCTGTATTTTTTTCCCAGGAAAGAGTAGGAGAAAAAAGAAGAGCCTATAAGGTTCACAAA
>JAAEKY010000876.1 GCA_024227235.1 Desulfobacteraceae bacterium
AAAAAAATTGAACAGTTGATGAAATATGAAACAGCCGGCGATCCAATGAGTAATTTAAAATGGACGAGAAAGACTACTCAGAAAATCGCAGATGCACTTGATACTATCGACATAAAAGTAAGCAAAACCACAGTAGGGAAGATTTTAAAAAACTTAGGCTTTTCACTAAAAACTAACATTAAAAGGATTTCAAATGGTGGTAAAGTACTGACCAAAAAAGAAAAGGAAAATCGTAATAAACAGTTTGAGTATATTAGTGAAATGCGGCATCAATTCTATAAAATGAAAAACCCTTCGATTAGTGTAGATACTAAAAAGAAAGAACCGGTCGGCAATTTTAAAAACCCAGGCACGAGATATAAGCGTGAGGGTGACTTAACAAATGATCATGATTTTTTGACATACGCAATCGGCAAAGCAGCTTTGTACGGAATTTTTGATGAGAAACAAAGCAATGCATTTGTGTCAATAGGAATGTTCCTTAAGGAAGGTAAAAGTTTTACATCAAGCGATACACCCGAATTCGCGGTCGAATCTATTGAAAGATGGTGGATACATGAAGGTGTTAAAAAATACAAAAATAGAGATGAAATATTAATTGAAGCGGATGCTGGTGGCAGTAATGGATATAAACCTCATATGTGGA
>JAAEKY010000877.1 GCA_024227235.1 Desulfobacteraceae bacterium
ATTTCGAGCATTTTTCAATATGATCACAAAATCAAAAAATTTTAATCAAAGGTTGCTCCACCCCACCGCGAAGCGGTTTAGTTCTATAATATAAAAACATTAATTTTGAGTCTGAAAAATTGATTAGCTATAGTTAACTATTGCTATCCAATCAACAGGGGAATAAAAAATTTTAAAGGTCAACAATAGTTGTCCTAAGCTAAACTCTCACTCTTTCAAATGATGTAAATAAATTTAAAGTTAAAGATAATGTAAATATCCTTGAGTCTCAGAATTGATAAAATATTTGATGCCGTCCATTAGAATTTTGTATGTATATAATGCAATGTTCGATGAAAACATTTTTTACCCTATTTTGTTACATTTTTTACCCATTTTTAACACTTTTTTTTCATAGGTAAAAACCCCTATATCCCAATCCTATAGGTATTTCATGGGATTCTTCGCTAATTTTTTTTGGTATAAATTTTGCAAAGAGTTACGTGATTATGAATGAGTTCTGTTTCTTGAAACAGGAAATGGGCATTATTATATTAGAAAAGGAAATTGTTATGAAAAAGCTATTTTTATTATTGATTTTGGTTTCTCTATTATCATTCTCAACTACCATCAGCGCTGCACCCTTTAATGCGAATTTATTACTAAATCCTAGCTTTGAAGATGAACTAAACCACTGGGCTACTATTTATGGTAATTACAACAACTACGCTCCTTTAAACCCCGTATCTGGTTCTTGGTATCTCCACGGCGGCGATTCTGCCTATAATAGCACCAGCCAATCAGTATATCCATTGACATTAGGATTCACTGAAGCTCAATTAGATTCTGGTAATCTATCAATCACCTATGGTGGTTGGCAGTCTGGTTGGGCCGGTTGGGATCAAGGAAAAATAGCAATTGTACTTTTCAACGAAGACAGTCAGGTATTGACAGAATATGATTTAGGCTGGTTTTCCTCAACCCAATCATGGTCTTTGCGTGAGACTGAAGTGCCACTTATCGCTGGTACCCGTAGAATTAATTATTTTTTCTTCGGCGAAAGATATGATGGTCACCATAATGACGCATATCTGGATGATGCGTTTATAATGATTAGCGATAATAATGTGCCTATACCGGGAGCAATTCTGCTTTTTAGCTCAGGTTTACTTGGGTTGGTAGGTATTCGAAGAAGAAAGGTATAAATTATAGATAAAAGGGGTAGAATTTATAATTGTTCTACCCTAAATTTCTAAATTCAATTTGAAATATAAAAATTACCGTACGAATCAAACTCAACAATAATTATCCAAAGGTGAAGTATTCAAATGTCGGTGTACGGTCAACAATAATGTAAATATCTTTGAGTTTGAAGTTTTGATTATTCAATTGATTGTAATGCAAGAATCTTTGACTCTCTTACGATTTATAATCTTTCCTATTGTTTTTTGCAGCAAGGGGGCGTTTAATCTGCAATGAAAATAATTTTCGGATTTTACCCAATGGTTTAGTTGATTTATAGGCTAAGGTTAAAGGATATTATATTATAGTTCCCAACAACAAAAATGCACTGGCTGAATTTATAATTTTGAAATATTAAATGGGGTAGATTTAAAACAAAAGGGAGCTTAAGATTTGTAATGGTTTCGCACTCCAATAGCAGATCTATTATACTTGGAATTATTGCAGTTCTGCTTTGGTGCTGGAGTGGTTTGTGTTTTCGAAAAGGCTCTGAAATCATGGGATCCTCCATGGTTTACCTGACATTTATGACAGGTTGTGGATCATTTACCGCTGTTGTCCTCCAATATTTTAGGGGGCAACCGTTATCTGACATGGTTCGCCTGCCGTTTAGAGTAATAATTGCCGGTTTCTTTGGCGTTGCCCTTTATACAGTCATGCTGGCAAAGGCATTTGGCATTGCGGCGGAGGCAGATATCGGGCAGATTAATCTGCTGAATTATTTGTGGCCAGTATGGATGGTCGTGTTGGGAATACTTTTGCTTGGTTACAGGCCCAATGCACCATTGGCGATCTCGGGGATTCTGATGGGTCTGTTTGGTGTTGCTATATCACGCGGATTTAATCTTTTTACACATTTGCCTACAAATCTTATCCCCCATGCCTTAGCTGTATCTGGTGGTTTTTTATGGGCCCTTTATGTTGTGCTGTTGCGCAAATGGAATATTCCAGAAGAAAAAGGGGGGACGGCTTTCCATTTCGCCATTTGTGCTATAATGGCAGGACTTTTTGCTGGATTTTCCCATGAGTGGCATAATATTCCGCCCTGGTCAGGGGCCATGGTTTTTTGGATTGTGGTCGGAGGGGTGGGGCCTGTAGGAATTGCATACTCTTTGTACGAAATTAGCGTTAAAAATGGGCCTATTATTCTTATAGCTTCTTTTGCATACTTTATCCCCATCGGGTCGTCGCTGGTTATCGGTCTGTTTTTCAAAGAAACAATGAATAATGGATTGATCCTTGGTGCAGTTTTTATCACTATTGGCGCTTGGATGATTCGTCGTGCGTGCAATGATGCATAGTGAAATAAGGACTTAAACTGTTTAACCATAAAATGCTTCGGGAACAATTGATCATCTCCCCAGAAACTGTAATCGAAGTTAAGTCATTTTGGTTAAATAATACTATATTGATGGTCAAGCATTATTATCCATGTCATAAGTATTCAGAAACCAAATACTCAAAGATACTTTATTAAAAATCACCATGAAAGTCTAAAGCACTTAATGCAGATATGTTGAACTTTTGGATTTAATTAATAGATAAAGTTGTAAATAAAAATTAGACAAAACTCACCTTTTTGCTACCAATTAATACTATCTCCAATGGAAATGGTTGTGATGCAATTTCTTTAAAAAAAACTTGATATTTATATTGATAGGAAATAGCATGTGTAAATAGTTGTTTCGAAATTGCTATTCATGCAATGGAGGATGATATCTATGGAAACAAATTTTGCTCCTGCCAAAAGAACGGACAGAAGAAAATTTAAGAATCAAATTTTTGCTGTAAGCCACAGTCCTATCATGAATACCCTTCTCAAAGTAATGTCCGGTTTAATAGTGGTTTTAAATGAAACCCGGCAGATTGTAGCCATGAATCATGCTTTTTTAAAAGCAATAGGTGTACAAGATGCTGAAGAAGTCCTTGGCATGCGTTTAGGTGAAAGTCTTAACTGTAAAAATGCGCAAGAGGGAGTCAATGGCTGTGGAACCACTGAGCTTTGTAGTACCTGCGGGGCTGTAATTGCCACAATGACAGCAATTGAAAGAGACAAACCAGATGAACAGATTTGTGTGCTTTCTTCTAAAAAGGATGGCATCCAAAAGGACATCTGTCTGTTGATCAGATCCCAACCAATCACCATAGAAAAAAACCGGTGGATATTGATATTTGCACAGGATATCACCCAACAGCATTTCTGGACCAATATGGAACGGATTTTTTTTCATGATCTTAGCAACATGCTTGCTACTTTGCTTGGATACAGTGAATTATTATCAGAGGAAATGCCGGATAATAAATCAGTTAGATATATCAGAGGTGTATCGAAAAGATTACATGATGAGATTACATTACAAAAAAGTTTGTCACAGTACAAAGATGCCAAATATTTTTTAAGAAAATCAAACTCATCGATCAATGATATCAAAAAAGAAATGATACTAATAGTTCATGGACATGAATCTTTAGAAGGTAAATATTTAAATGAAATATGGCCAGAAAAAAACATTCAAATTTATACAGATACTTTTTTAGTTTCGAAAATACTTCAAAATATGGTTATCAATGCCTTGGAAGCAACAAAGGCAGGGGGAATTGTGAAATTAACTACAAGAATAGAGCAGCGCCATATAGAATGGGAGATCTGGAATGAAGATTTTATCGCAGAGAACATTCAAAAAAGAATTTTCCAAAGGCACTTCAGTACCAAGTCCAATATTGGTAGAGGATTAGGAACGTTTTCAATGAAACTTTTCGGAGAAGAATATTTAAAAGGAAAAGTTTATTTTGAATCGTCTTTGAATCACGGAACAAAATTTGTACTCCAGCTTCCCCGCTAATTTTTTGGATTGAACCTATTTACAGATAAAAAAATCAGAGAATTGGTTAAAATTCGATCGAAGTTGCGACTAATTATCCGGTGGTTAACTGCTACAAAGCATCCAAAGAGTCAACAATAGTTTTCCTAAGCTAAACCCTCAATCTTTCAAATGATGCAAATATTTTTAAAGTTAAGGATAATGTAAATATCTTTAAGTTTCAGAATTGATAAAATATTTGATGCAGTCCATTAGAGTTTTGTATGTATATAATGCAATATTCGATGAAAACAATTTTTACCCTATTTTATTACTTTTTTTACCCATTTTTAACACTTTTTTTTCATAGGTAAAAACCCCTATACCCCTATCCTGTTGGCATTTCGGGCGAATTTTTGTGGCATAAATGTTGCATCCATTTGCTTCGATGGTACTAATGGTATTGGAATTGGTTGATTAATAATTCTCGAAAGGAATAGAAATGAAAAAGTTAATGTTGGCTCTACTTGTCTTTTTAGTGATGGGTTCGTTTAATTTTGCACAGGCTTATTCGGTTATTTTTGATGCAACAATAAATAGTAGTTTTACAGGTGGTTTTGATAATGATTTTACAGGGCCTGTTCCCGATCTCTATGGAGATACGGAAAAGGCAGTACAGATTCAATATGATTTTGGTATATCATCTGAATTCCCAGCTGGTTATAGTTCGGCACCCGATGGATATGTTATACTTAATAATTATACAACGGGCAAACTTGGAATTACTTCAGTAAAGATAACAACACCAAATTCACATCGTTATTTGGAACACGCTGGTGGAAACCCTAACGGCCAAGATGGTATTCATGCAATGGCAACTATGAGGATTCACCGAGACAGATTTGATGTTAATTATATAGATCTCATTTATTCAAGAATAACTGGCGAAGAAGGCGATACAACCCGAATTATGTCAGAGTGGTATATTGCACAAGATACTCTGAATCCTGGCGTCGGAAGGTTAACAGCCAGAACAACTTATTATCATGGTCCTGGACAGATAAACCCATGGGCGGAGATGCAGGCTTCCTTTCTTTACCCTCAAGCCTCAAATGTAACTACACCCATCCCTGGGGCGCTTTTATTATTCGGCTCAGGTCTACTCGGTCTGATCGGAATTAAAAGGAAAAAATAGTATTATTTACTATGAAATCAGTAGAAAAAGCAGCGCTTATAAAAATATTCTGCTTTTTCTACTTTTTATTAATATAAAAGCTTAATAATCTAATTTTCAAAAGTCAAAGATTATTATCTGG
>JAAEKY010000878.1 GCA_024227235.1 Desulfobacteraceae bacterium
GAACGCGTCGAAAGCAGCCGGTGTTTTATCAGCGGCTTCGCCAAAAGATACCCAATGGCCTTGTGAGTGTTGATGGCAGTGAAATTGAAATACATATAGATGATCAGGTCATAAAGTTGAATCTGGAAATGGTTGTGGATACAAACAGTTTTGCCCATACAGCCTTCAGTATTGCTGACCAGGAAACCTCAGAAGAATTTATCAAGGTTCTGAAAGCTCACTGCCGGAAATGGGGTACTCCAGTTGGCCTGGTTTGCGACAGCGGATCAGCCAACCTGAGTGATGCAAGCATGGATTTTCTTAATTCACATGAGATTAAACCTGTACCGGCAGGCCCGGCAAACCCAAAAGGGAACGGAACAATTGAAGGGGCGTTCAGCCAGCTTAAACAGGCCCTGGGGTCCATCAATATAGATACGTCATCTTCTGAAGCTTTGGCTAAAAGTGTTTTGGAAACGGTTGTTTCTGTTTACATAGGAATGAGAAACAAGCTGCCACTTCAAAGGCAGGCTAAAACTCCTGAAGAGTGCTTGGCCGAACCTGTATCTGACAAAAGCCGTTATCAAGTAAAACAGAAATTGCAGAATCAAATAAATCTAAAAAACGCTACGAATGATGATCAAGCTAAACTCGATCTTTTACATTTTTTGATTAAAAATATGGGGATTCATGCAGATACAGCTGCCATCACCCAAGCCAGGAAGACAATAACATTTTATAATATGAAAGCCATTCTTGAGTCAGAAAAAGCTTTTGTGAAGGCCGTCAACAGGAAAAAAGAAAGATTAAGCTTGCCTTATTTCTTTGGTATTCTCAAACGGATTCAACAGGATCAGGATGACCAGGCATATAAAAGACAATGCCAGGAAAGGTACAATTATGATCAGATGAAAATACAAATGAAAAAGCAAGAAGAACAAAAACCAAAACCTCCAACCGTTCAAAATGTTATAAATATATTGCTAAGTGCAGTGACGGCACCGGCAAGATATCTAAAAAATGTTGCCCTTCGAAGAGCAAAGGAATGGACAACCGAATTAATCAAGACAACAAAATATTTAGGAACGTTAAGAAAAAAAATTGAAAACAGCCTGGTGGAGATGCACCAAACAAGCACGGAACAAAAAAATAAGATTTGGAGCTATTTAACGGAGTTTTTAAACATGAAATCAGGCGAAAAAA
>JAAEKY010000879.1 GCA_024227235.1 Desulfobacteraceae bacterium
ATAAGTAATTGGAAAAAATTTTTAGCTGTAAGCGCAAAAGAAAACAGTCAGCTAAAAGTAAAAACTATAACGTGTCCCCGGAATTTACGGAATTTAAAAGAAAAAACTATAACGTGTCCCCGGAATTTATTAAAAAGAAAAAACTATAACGTGTCCCCGGAATTACGCGGAATTACGCACGGAATTACGCATTTAATTGTGCTCCCGCGTCTTATGAAACTCAATCTGTGGCCACTCTTCTATCATAAAGCCCAGCTGATACTCACTGGTCGTTAAAAAAGTCAGCCACCCTTCAGAATCCAATGCCAGGCTGGATTCATTTTTACGCTTGAAGTCATTCAACATTTTTTCATCTTCACAGGTCACCCATCGGGCAACAGACAAATCAATCACCTCATATCCTGCTTTTACATTATATTCAGCTTTTAACCGAGCCATGGTCACATCAAACTGCAACACACCCACCGCCCCCATCACATACATATTCCCCATCAAAGGCCGAAATACCTGAATAGTCCCCTCTTCAGACAGCTGAACCAATCCTTTTTGAAGCCCTTTGGCCTTTAAAGGATCCTTTAAAATAATCCGCCTAAAATGCTCTGGCGCAAAATTAGGAATCCCTAAAAATTTCAACGGCTCTTTAGTCGTAAACGTATCACCAATCTTTATGGTGCCATGATTATGGATACCGATAATATCACCCGGATACGCCTCCTCTATATTACTTCTTTCCTGGGCCATGAAAATCGTGGCATTGGATATTTTAATGTCTTTGCCAAGTCTGTGATGTTTGACTTTCATCCCCTTGGTAAATTTACCGGAACAAATCCTGAAAAACGCAATTCTATCCCTGTGTTCCGGATCCATATTGGCCTGGATCTTAAATGTAAACCCTGAAAAATCTTTTTCATATGGATCGATGTCTCTTTCTTTAGCAGACCGTTTGCCAGGAGAAGGGGCAATCTTAACAAACGCATCCAACATCTCTCTTACCCCAAAATTATTAATGGCAGATCCAAAAAAAACAGGCGTCTGAGTGCCGTTTAAATACAAATCAAGATCAAACGGCTCTGATGCCCCCAGTATAAGATCTACATCATCTCTCAATTGTTCTGCCTGACTGTCTCCAATCAACTCAGCAAGCCTTGAATCACCCAAATCTTCAATAATAACACCGTCATCATTTTTTGGCGTATACCCAGGAGAAAAAACACCCAGCTCAGTTCTCTCAAAATTATAAACCCCTTTAAACCGCTTTCCCATACCAATAGGCCAGGTCAAAGGCACACACTCAATTTGAAGTTTATCTTCAATATCTTCAAAAATTTCCAGCGGCTCCAAGCCTTCACGATCCAGCTTATTAATAAAGGTAATAATGGGAGTGTTTCTCATCCGGCAGACTTCCATTAATTTCTGGGTCTGGGGCTCAACCCCTTTTGCATTGTCAATAATCATCACCGCACAATCAACTGCCGTTAACACCCGATAGGTATCTTCACTAAAATCTTTATGCCCTGGTGTATCCAGAAGATTAATTTCATAATCCCTGTAATTAAACTTCATCACAGAAGAAGAAACACTGATCCCTCTTTCCTGCTCAATGGATAGAAAATCACTGGTGGCAGCCCGGGCAATCTTCCTTGACTTTACAGCACCTGCCTGCTGAATAGCCCCCCCAAACAATAAAAGCTTTTCTGTCAGCGTAGTCTTTCCTGCATCAGGATGACTGATAATGGCAAAAGTTCTGCGTTTTTTAATTTCTTTAATCAGGGCTTTACTTGTGACCTTCAGGTTACGTGTGCCCTTCAGGGTATCTATGTCTTTTGAATCCATAACTTAAGGATGTCCTTATATCTTTATAATTTAAGAAAGGGAATCTAACAAAACCACCGATTTTAATCAATAAAAAGAATGGATTAGAGATATAACAATTTAAATTTCAAATGGTTATAACGAATATTTGATTGAATTTTTCTACAATTAGTTTGGGGATAACTGCTTAATCTTCA
>JAAEKY010000880.1 GCA_024227235.1 Desulfobacteraceae bacterium
GGAGAGTCCTCATTAACTGGGCCTGTAGGAATATATTTTTTTAACGTCTTGTCCTGCCGGGTATCTAAAAAAAGAAGATAGAGTGTGGCTTCGATAACCGTTTTTACATCCGCGTATATCCAAGGCTGATGACTTAACCTGGGGCCGGCTACATTTAAAATCTGAATACCATTTTCCATTATAAAAGATTTCAAAATAATAGCGGCTTCAAACTCTTCTGTTGTCACAAGATTAATATGGCAATTGGGTCTGCCGATTACTTTTGCATAATTTTGAGTCAATTTTGATCCACCTGTCAACTCACCACGTGAAATAATAGCTGTCCCATGGGAATCAATAATGTTTTGCTTTGTTCTTTCCCTGTAATCAGTTGAATCCATCTCAAGTAATTTATATTTAGAAGGTAATGGGCCATCTTCTGCTTTTCGACCCTTGGGAATCCATCCGCCATGGTCTATATTGAATTTAATAGCGACATCTAGAGCCGCTCTATCAGCTCCAGTCTGCCCACCTGAAATTATTTTATTTAGCATCTTAAATGGTATCATAATCTTTTTTTAAAAAATCCTTTTCTATAATAACAGTAAGCGGTATAACTTCAATACAATTTTAATCGTTTTAACTAAATTTTGAAACCGCATTAACGATTAGTCTATGAATATACCATCAAAAAAAGAATGTTTTAAACTGATTAAAAAAATGGATATGATGGATCATATTATTGATCACTCTATCATGGTTTCCAATGTTTCACTATTCTTATGTGCAAAACTAAAAGTTTCTTCTCCCAATCTTGATACTCAATTAGCAACATCTGCAGCCCTTCTTCATGATATAACAAAAACCAGAAGTTTTGATACAAAAGAAAGCCATTCTGAAACTGGCGGTCAAATGTTAACAAAAATGGGGTATCCTGAAGTGGGTGATATCATCCGACAGCACGTCATTTTGGATTCATATAAGAACAATTCTCCTATCTCAGAGCAAGAAATAGTTAATTATTCAGATAAAAGGATATTGCATGATAAAATCGTGTCCTTAAACAAAAGACTTGAATACATCAAAATACGGTATGGGTCTAATAAAGAGTTTAAGGATCGTATTCAAATCATGTGGGAAAACACTATAATCTTAGAAAATAAATTATTCGGCCAACTTGATATAACACCGAATCAATTATCTGAGTGCGTGACAAAGGAAATTAAAAAAGAAGCCTGAGCTTAGGGCGTGTCTACAACAAAGCATTGTACGATATTAAAAAGATCATTCATCTCAAACGGCTTTGCCAAAAAGGCGCTGGCACCTTCTGTATGGGATTTTTGTTCATAATCAGATTCTCCAGACATTATTATAAAGGCTTTTTCAGGGTATTTTTCTTTAACTTTGGACATCAAATCAAATCCATTCATTTCTGGCATATCAACATCTGAAATCACGATATCAACGTCACCACCGCCTTGTATATATTGCCAGGCCAATTTACAATTATCAAAAGATTTTACTTTTCTGTTCACGCAATATGTCAAAGCAGTAACGGTTAAATCCCTAATTAGGGAATCATCATCCACAACCATTATTTTTACATTATTAATTATGGTAAAACCTCCGCAAGGAATGTTACGCGACTTTAAATATTTCATGGTATAATTCCATTTTATTTTCAGGGAAAGCATACTCTATGATCATTTCAATGTTATCCAACATTGCTTCCCTTCTGTGAATACCCAAGGGGTAATCTTCACTAATAATGGCAGTTGCCATTACGCTTAAAAGTTTTACCCTTTCTTTGAAAAGGTGAGAGGAGGTTTTCAGATTCAAAAATGATATATCAAAACCTGAAATAAGTCTGTGGACTGCATTTGCATTGTCCAGAGCTGCTTTTTTTCTATATTTTCCAATAGGATAGCCCTTTAAGGCAGCTTTGACTGTAACGATCAAAAGGTGCAACTGCAAAAGAAAAACATCATTTTCATTCATTTGCTTCATCTGCTTATTTATAGTACCGAATCTTTTCATTTCCTACTTCAATTTTAAGTAAAAATTATAAGAAACCATGAACAGTTACTATCACATATTTTCAATTAATCAACTATTTTTTTTACAAGTTATCTGGATGATATTTTTGATGCAGACTCTATGTTATCGGAAACACCTTGAATTTTCTTTTTTATTAATAAGATTTTCTTTTTTTGATCTTTTTTTTCAACTTGTTTTAAAATAAAGATATGGTCAATATCTTTTTTAATAGAATGATACCCGTCAAACTGTTCATTTATTTTTTCTGTAAAATCTCTTGCAGCGGCATCGATCAAAGGTGAAAAATAGGTTTCCTGCAAATTTGCATAATAGCGTTCGAATTGACCTTTTATGATTTTTTGATTTTCCTTTTTAATTTTCACAGCTGCTTTCTTTAATCCAGGCGAAAATGAAAACTGGGACGTCTTATTCAATAATGATGATATAATTTGCGACACGGTTTGCAAACTAAAATCAGTGAAAACATTTGCTTTAATCCTGGATGAGTATTTTGCTTCAAAAATTACTGACGGCGCTTGAAGACCTAATATCTTTTTTATATTATCAAGATCAATAGAATCTATATATTCATTTTTCAGCTTTATTAATTTTTCATCAAATTTAGAATACTCGTCCGCTTTTAATAAGTCGATCTGATATGAATCAAATAAGGATTGAAAATATGATGCGATCCTTGTTTCTTTGTCTTGAATAAATCGGCTTAACTTTGGTTTTACTTCTTTAATGACATATAAATCTAACATTCGTTTAAAATCCTGGAACATTAAATATATAATTTGATTAAACCCGGATTCCTTTGCTATGGATTTATATTTTTCAACATCTATGGAAGCTGTCTCAATATACTGGTGAGTCTTTTTTAAAATTGATGATTGATCTAGAGCAAAAGCCTCATTTATTGTTAAATTTATCTCATCTCTTAAGCCACTGACAGCACCATCAATTGAATTTGCTACAATCGATTCCAATCTGGATGCATTTTGTTGCAAATTATCTATAGTTTTAACTGCTTCTTGTTCTTTGATTCTGTCATTAGACAGCAAATCGAGGAAAATATCTATCCTGTGATCTAATTGACCGATTAAAAGGCCTAACCGTTTCAGATGATTAGAAATTAAAAGTTCATATTGATTTTTATTAATAGTCTGATTAAACAGATCATTGAATTCTTTTGTTTTTGAATCACAATATTGAACCATTTTTTTTTCTTCCTGCCAGAGTTTTAACCGACTTAAATCCCTTTTAGTTAATTTTGATTCAAGTTTTAAAAAAAGATCATAAAGCGAAGAAAATGAAAAAATTTGAGGCGTTATCTCTAAGAATCCAAGATCATCTTTAATATGGGTCTCGATTTTAACCAAATCATCTAAATTTTCATGCTCACTTAAATCACAATTATTAATAAAAAGTATATTATCTATAAGTCCTAAATTTTTAATTTGTTTTAAAAATGTTACATCTGACTGCCTTAATCCGGTTCGAGAGCTGATAATATAGATAATCAAATTTGATGATTCAAGATAATCTAATACGTGAGCCAATTGGCTGGGATCAGTTGAATCTGCGCCCTGGCAGTCAGCGATTTCAATATTAGGATTTATAATTTTGCCGAATACATTAAGGCAAACATCTTTGATATAAAAAGCCTTAGTGGGATCAGATGTAAAGGCCTTATGCTTATCAAAGTCTCTTGATTCAAAGCGAATAGTGGCTTCATCGGCTTGAACAAAATCCTTACAGCAGTCGAACCCGTCAAGTGCATGCTTGATCAAAAGTGTTTCAGGTCTTATTTCTCCTTCAATGAAAGAGAATTGTGTGATAAGGGTTTGATATGCTTTTTTAAGATATGCTCTGTCTTTTTTTCTTCTGATATCAAAATTATCAATTAATTGCATTCCTGAAGGATTATCAGACTTTTCATCTGGAAATAACATGAGTGCTTTTCTTAACTGTAAATTAATATCATCCCATGACTTAAAATAAAGATTGGCCTGATTTTTTTTAGATTTTCTGATTCGTGTGGTGATGGATGTAATAACACCTGCCCCTCTTTTAACCAACTCTTTTCCAACGATTGAATTGATAAAAGTACTTTTACCAGACTTTATGACGCCAACCACTGCAATTTTCAGCCTGCCGGACTGAATTTGTACAGGAATTGACTGACAGATGGTTTGGTATGCCGCAAATGATCGATCACTTATTTGCCCGATCTCTTTGATCTGTTGCAAAATAGTTTGCGTATCACTAATTATTTTATCTATGGAATTTGATGGAATTATTTTATTAGTCATCATGTTGGCAGGAGGAATTAGTATATCATCATCAGTGCTTTTTCATATTTTTGGTCAATACCGGTTGAAAAAATTATTTCTTCTGTAACCGTGCAGGTTAACCAGGCAGAATCATTTAATTCACTATCCAGTTGTAAGGGGCCCCATCCTGCGCATCCAAGCATAATCATAAAAGATTGAGGGCCTTTTTTTTGTGCAATTGCCTCTAAAATATCTCTTGAATTGCTCAAGGCAAGCCAGTCTGAAATTTTCAAACATTCATCCCAGTCAAAAGGAGGCCCGTGAAGAACGAACACACCACTGGGCTGGACCGGTCCGCCTAGATAAATTTCAAGTGTATCAATACTTTTATCACATTCAATCTCCAGATCTTCAAATAATTCCCGCCCCGTTAAAAGGGGATGAACTTTATTAATTATGAAACCCAATGCTCCAGATTCATTATGTTCACACATACATGTTACGGTCTGGGCAAAATTGGGATCCGGAAGTCCTGGGATAGCAAGTAAAAATTTCCCTTTCATGTTATGTGAGATGTCATCCGTCATTAAATAGCTCCGTAATTAATCTTGACATTACAATTATAGTTTCCGTATAGTTATTGAATGAATAGTTTGAAATATTTTTGCTTTATTTGCAATACTTTTTGTCATTAAAGAGTGGCTTTATGAATGAAATTGACCCTTACCTAACTAACATTAATAAAATATCCTCTGTTGAACCTAAAGGGAAACAAGACAAACTCCCTCAAAAAGGAGATGGGTCTTTTGATGAAATACTGGCAAATCAAATTGATAAAGGCCAAAGCAACGAGATTTTAAAACAAAGCAAAACGCTTCCTGAAATTGAAGACACTTTTAGAACAAACCGCTTAAATCTTGCATTGAATAAAACCCAAAGCACCCAAAAGCTTACCGCTGCATTGGATATGCTTGAAACGTATGCGGCTTGGCTCGGAGATTCTGACAAAACGTTAAAACAGGCCTATGATTTACTGGAACAGGTATCGGTCCAGACAAAAACAATTGCGCAGGATTATAAAGAAGACACGACGACTGCAACTGATTTAAAACAAATTTTAAACCATTTAATTACCACCATAGAAGTGGAACAAATCAAATTTGATCGAGGCGATTATTCTTAGCCTAATCCTCTTTTCTTCCATATACATCATCAAATCTTACAATATCATCTTCACCCAGATACGAGCCTGACTGGACTTCAATGAGCTCTAAAGGGATTTTGCCCGGATTTTCCAGTCGATGCATCGTACCCAAAGGGATATAAGTGGATTCATCTTCTTTTAACAGCATTTGTTCTTCACCTTTTGTAATTATGGCAGCCCCTGATACGACAGTCCAATGTTCTGCCCTGTGAAAATGCTTTTGCAAAGAAAGCTTTGCTTCAGGTTTAACTGTAATCCTTTTTACCTGAAATCTTGATTCGATATCGATGGTTTCATAACTGCCCCACGGTCTGTAAACTTTACGATGAGTCACAGATTCATCTCTGTTATTATCCTTTAGCTGCTTAACAATTTTTTTTACGTCTTGTACCCGATCTCTTGGGGAGACCAAAATAGCATCTTTTGTTTCTACAATAACAAACTTTTCAATACCAACAGCCGTAATCAGACTACTTTCTGAATTAATATAAGATTCTTTAACATCATGGGTAAGGACATCTCCCTTAATGACATTCATATTCTCATCTTTTTGACCTGTCTGCCATAAAGCATCAAACGATCCTAAGTCGTTCCATCCGGCATCAAAAGGGATTACAATACCTTTTGATGTTTTTTCCATGACAGCATAATCAATGGAATCAGACGGTATTTCTTTAAATTTTTCAAGATTCAATCGAAAAAAATCAAGATCTTGAACGCCAGAAGTGATGGCTTCTTTGCAAGGCGACATAATATCTGGGGCACATTTCTCAAGCTCCTTAATTATGGCTGACGCCTTAAACATAAACATCCCGGAATTCCAGCAATAGGACTCTGATTCAATATATTTTTCAGCGGTTGAAAGGTCTGGTTTTTCAACAAATTTCTCTATAGTGGCTGCGCTGGTATCTGAACCTATCGACCCACCCTTTTTAATATACCCATATCCGGTTTCAGGAGAATCTGGAATAATACCGAAAGTTATTAGAAAATTTTTTTGGGAATACTCATAACCGATTTGTATGGCTGCATGAAATTCTTTATTATTCTCGATAACGTGATCTGCCGGCAATACCAAAAGTATGGGATCTTTTTTGGTTTCCAAGGCCTTTAATGCGGCAAGCGCTATGGCGGGTGCTGTATTACGTCCTATAGGTTCCAGGATAATGGCATTGGGTTCTATCTCAATTTTCCTTAATTGCTCTGCCGTCATAAACCGATGAGCTTCATTGCATACAACAATGGGTGAGCTAATCTGTTCGATCCCTTTTAGCCGTAAAATCGTATTTTGCAGCATGGTGTTTTCATTATAAATATCAATAAGCTGTTTTGGATAAAGTTCTCTTGATAACGGCCAAAGCCTGGTTCCAGATCCACCTGCAAGAATAACCGGAATAATCATACACTCTCCTTAACTATTATTTTTGTGCAGTAAATACATTAATCGTCAAATGGTGATTTACACTATACGAATCCGTTTTCTTAAGTTTGAAGCCGGCGTCTATCAACCAGGATTCAACTTTTATCTTCTCAAAACCAAGCCATTCCCCACCAATAATATCTTTAATTTTCTCTTGATCATGTTTCTCAAAATCAGACAGAATAAACAATCCACCGGGGTTTATCACTCTGTAAGCTTCAGCAATGGGTTGTTCAGGCTGTGAGATATGGTGTAATACCATATTCATAATAGCGGTTTCAATTTCTTTATTTTTCATTGGCAGATGTTCCAGTTCCCCAAGTCTGAGTTCTGAATTATTTTTTCCTGAAAGTCTTATTCTTGCCTGTGCTAACATTTCAGGCGAACTGTCAATGCCAATCATTTTATGTGATGCTTTATCCGACAGCTTTTCAATAAGTTCTCCTGTTCCACAGCCCAAATCAGAAATTTTCCCGTCAAAAGAAACATTTTTGATGATAGTTGCATTCAAATCAAAATTACCTAACACCTCTTTTTTTAACCTGTCCCACTGGGGTGCTACTGTTTTAAAAAACCGTTTTGTTCTTGTTTGGCGGATCTTGATCATTTCTTGAGCCTTTATCAAATCTTGTTCACTTATTTCTTGATTTCGACAATTTTGATCCACCAAAGAAATTAAAGGCTTCATTGTTAAATTTTTAGTTGCAGAATAATACGTGTAGCTTCCATCTCTACGAGAGGTCAAAAGCCCTGATTCCACTAGGATTTTCAAATGCCTTGAGACACCGGACTGTATCATATCCACAACCAGAACAATTTCATTCACGTTGAGTTCATATTGCTGTAACACATATAAAAGCCTCAAACGAGTTTTATCAGAAAGTGCCTTAAAACTTTTAATCAATTCCATTTTCTTAAAACTTTTACTTTGTCATTAATTTAATTGTACATATTTCTTTTATCATATCCCGAATAAATCTCAAGTCACATCATAGGCTGCAAGTGCCCATGGAATGACAGATATTGTCTCAAAAAACAATACACAATTGTCTCATTTCAAAATTTATATTTTTTTTAAACTTTATGAATCATAAATTGAAAGTTTTAAAATAATCATTAAAAACATATAGTTATAATTTTTTTCAACCCAAACAACCGTATTGGCATACCTTTTGTAATACATAAAATTAAACAAAAAGTTTAGTAACAATTTTTATAGATCGAAAACAAATTTAGTTAGGAGAAATGTAAATAAAACTATAAGAATGGTTGATGCACTGCAATTTACAGAAAAACATGGAGAAGTTTGTCCAGTCAACTGGAACCAGGGAGAAAAATCCATGAAACCAACTCAAGATGGTTTAGAGGAATTTTTCAATTAATATTAACACATTTATCTGCCTTTAGAAGAAGGGGACAAAGAATGGTTCTTTATCCCCTTTTTCTTTTATACTTATTTTACTGACAAAACGGGACAATGCGCTTCTAAAATAACGATCTGAGCAGTAGAACCAAAAATCAGTTTCCCAACTTTTGATCGACTTCGAACACCAATAATAATTTCATCCACATTTTTTTCTTTTGCAAACTTTAACAGATCCTCTCCAGCCTCAAGCCCCCTGATCAACAAGTGTGTTTCACTTTTAACACTGAAATCATCAAAATATGCCTTTGCCTGCTCAAGATTTCTTTCCGCCTGAACAATTTTCGACTTTTCCGTTCTATCACCACCGACCAAAGATGTGACTACCAGAATCTCACTATCAAATGCTTTAGCATGTTTTACTGCTATATCCATTAAATCCTTACCAACATTGATTCCTTTATAACCCACCAAAATTGTCATTTTTAGCACCTCTTTTTTTATTATAATAAAACTGAGTCTCAAAATAGCTTTAGTATTGAAAGATAATATTATGTTTCTATTATATTTTTCAATAGGTATTTAAACAAAATAAAAATTTTGAATTTTTATCGTGGCGCCTACCCTAAATTATCGATAAAATCAAGTATGGTTTATTATTACAAGTTGATATATGTGTCAACATGACGGGGAAGGACTTTACGATGAGTGAAACCCATTTGGAAAATGTGTCTTGATTATGGTAGAAAAAATGGAAAGCAAAGCATTTTTTGACATCACTACTGAAGGTTCACAACATAACTTGATCTTTCTTTTTATATCATCCATTACAGGCTGATTGCCTTTTGTACGCTGGATGGACATTGCCATGATATAAGCATGGGTTATTGATTGTTATGTTGTTTGCTTTGCCGCTTTAAAAATTCCCAAGGCGGTATAGGCTTATCATCACTCCATAACCCAAGCTTATTTTCTCTTGCTTCCTGCTCAAGTTGTAACCAGTTATTACAAAAATCCTCGCGGCAGTATTTTTTATATACCCAGGCAACCCCATTTTTAACCAGCGCTTCATTTAAACATTTGTCGGCGATATAAATCATTCCAACTATTGTGCCATATTTATCAATATCTTTTTGAATAACTGTTAAATCTTTATTGAAAACCACATCAGAAATATATTTTTTTGCTTTCGGACCAAACTTTTGTTTTAACTCTGGTGTATCAATACCGTATAGCCTTATTTTATATTGTTTCCCCTTTTCCCAAACGGTAACTATATCTCCTGCTGCAACATTCACGACAACCCCCTCGATGGGTCTTTGGGCAAAAGACACATCGGGAAATACCAAAATAATGGCGAAAAGAAGTATGGCGTGATGAACTATTTTTTTTATCCTTAAATATTGCTCGACCATAATAAACTCCTTAAGCGACATTAATTGAAACGCTGAATATGAATAGGATTACCAAGGGTTGAAAAACCTGTCAATATTGGATTTTATTTTTGGGTGGTGATTTTTTCTATTTGGCTGCAACCGTCGCACGGGGTACTGTTGGAATAATTACGGTGGCTGAGAGTTTTTTACCCGCCTGAAAACAAAAAGAGCTTTCTTCAATCATTATAAAATAAGGGAAGAAAAAAATATCTTTTATTATATCGAGATTTTTATCACAACAAAAGACGGCATTTTTATTTAGGTAATATGAGCCCAAAAGGATATAAAAAATTGTGAAAAATGAAAAAAGCTGCTTAGGAAAAATGTCCATTTTTACTTGACCACATCATACAATTTTAAAGAAAGATTACAACACGACTATCTTTTTGACGATAAACCGTCACTGAAAGGCAAATTCTGCGAACTAGTGCCTGATGAAAGTTATGTATAGTGTCCCGTTTAACAAAAATCTTCCGATCTGTGTCAATTTAATACAAAAAATGTCAATTCCTATCCATTTTTTTTAAAGAAAGAAGCACCGGACACCTGTTTCTCAACTGTTTAATAGCGAAAACATAATCCATCGTCTCTTGGTATATTTTTTGCTTTTAATAAAAAATAGAACAGGGGGAGGATTTATGAAAACAAAAAAAATTGTCATGTTTTTGGTATTTATATCAGTAGTATGCGTTGGCTCGTATTTATTTCATAAAAATAAAAGCGAGAAAACGCTTCTAACCCATAACAATTCAAAATTCCAACGAATGACACTAGCAGCAAAGAAAAGCGCTACTGCCGGAATGCTTGTTATGGCTGCAGCGGTCAATAAATTTCACAAGGAAAAGGGTCACTATCCGAAGGCTTTATTAGATCTTTATCCTAATTTCATTATGGACAAATCCTTTATTTCGACACTGAACTGGAAATATTATCCGAAAAATGGCAGCTATCTTATAAAAAGGAATATAAAGGGTAAAAAAAAATTTGCTTCAATTGGACCAAAACTTAAACTTAAAACAGGAATTATTGACTCAATAGTACTACCGAAGGCAGTTGCTTCTCCTACCCCAAAGTTCCAAAAAACAAAAACAGTTAAAACTGTTGCTCTTAAAAATGCAAAAACCGAAACCGATAACGAAAAATACACAAAATTGATTCAAGAAGTAGAGAAAAAGTCTTCCTCCAATATTAAAAAAGGGTTAAAAAATAAATCTCAGAAGAAAAGCACTCAGTCTGATCCATCAAC
This sequence comes from Desulfobacteraceae bacterium, assembly GCA_024227235.1. Taxonomy (GTDB): domain Bacteria; phylum Desulfobacterota; class Desulfobacteria; order Desulfobacterales; family Desulfobacteraceae; genus Desulfobacula. The sequence continues at coordinate 10,962 of JAAEKY010000880.1, forward strand.
TATAATAGTAAAAAAAGCATTGAACGACGACGAAAAATATCTGCTTTCGTTTAAGGGTAACGGACTCTATATTTGGAAAACCAAAAATGGGATTATTGGGTTTAGTGACATCCAATATCCAGACAAGGTACAACTGACTATATACAAAGATCGAAGCTGGATTAAATATATTGATAACCAGAATGTCACCGTAAAAAATTAGTTACACTTAATTCTAAGAGGGAATAAAAATGATACGATTCAGAAAGACTATTAAAAATCCTTGTAAAAACAAAAAAGGGTTTACGATCATAGAATTAATGGTAGTAACTTCTATGGTAGCAATTTTAGCATCCATAGCCATCGTTAACTATGTCCCCTTAAAAAGAAAAGCGTATGATCTTACAGCACTTTCCGATGCCCGTACATTAGTTGATAGTGTAGTAGCTGCTACGTTGAACGAGGAAGATATTGATTACGCTAAAATTAACACTGGGGGGCCTGTCGGAGATTTAGATACTGATGGTAATCCCAGGATACCTGTTTTTATTTTATCACCTGGGGTTGAAGCATTGATCGCAGGAGACACGAAACAGGCTCCCGGTGACTCCACTTATTTTGAAGCTTATGTTTATCACACAAGCGGAACGTCTGATCCTGCTACTCTAAGCGGCAAGAAAGAGTTCCTTTGCATAGTTGATGAGGCCAATGATATTTCTTCCTTACCATGACCAATTTAGTTTCTTATAATTATATTTTCACTTAATAAAAATCTGTTATGTCCAAAACGGCTAATTTATAAAATATCAAACTGTATAAAATATTGACTAAATTAGGGGGGTCGGAAATAGGGTTGGAAATAAATTTTTAAAATTTTGCTCCTAAATAAGTTTTTATCAAATTTGGATTTGTTTTAAGGTGGGTTTATGAACGAAAAAAATAAAAAGCGATATCTGAATATGCTAAATCAGGCATGAAAAATAGGGGAAAATTTCATCTGTCTAAAAATGAATAATAAAAGACATATAAACCTTATGCTCCTGTACATCAGTAGAAAAATCAAAATCTCGGTGAATTGAAGCACCCACATCATTGCCCCACCTATACTGGTAAGCAATATCGAAAACATATCGGCCTTTAGCAAATCCACTGCCCATCGTAATTCCGTAATAATCATCCGGTGAATGCATCGCTGGAGCCGGATCGTAAAACACACCGGTTCGAATGGGAACTATATAGTTCGGGCCGATAATTAAATATTCAAGTCCCATCCGGGCCTGAACTGTTTTATCAATATGCGATTCTGACATTGGCAAAGAGGTAATGGGTGAAAATGTATTTCCCTGGGAATCTTTTTGTTTAAAATTATCCCATTCTGTTATGTAAATATCGGCTGAAGACGTGAATGAATCAGAAAATCTGTATGAGATGCCAAGGCCATATGACATTGGCATTTCAATCTCCTGATCATTACTGGTGTTGACAGCGGAAGCAAGCGGCAAGGTTCGGGTATACTCTTCTTTAAGATCAGCAGTGAACGGTGTTTTTAAAACTGCACCCATGGTTAGTCTGTCATTGACATTCCATACCACGCCGAGGTTAGCGTTTACGCCACTGAAAGAGTATTTTGTTTTGGCCTGGGTGATAGTTCTGGTAGTCAAAGTTGTGCCGGGAGGATTGGGCGGTGTTGGAAGACGGATAGTTAGGATTCGCTCATCATGCATACTTTCCTCCCAACCATTATCATGAAACCAGTCTTCCCACAAATTAATCGTACAACCAAGGGAAACCGCAGGAGTTACCTGCACTGAAAAGGCAAGACCAATGGCTCCAAGCTTGCCATCATTATCCTGGGATATATATCGTTGTGTTGTTGAATTGGCAGTATGCTCTTCAAGATAGACATCCATGCTTCGGGTAAAATCATAAAGCTGTTGATAATTAATGGATGTTACCATGTTACGACCCAAAAGAGTAAACGGGTAAACAAGACTAAAATAATTTATGTCTTGATCCGAAAAATTCTGCGTGCCATTGGCCTCAGGATTTGTACCGAAATAAGCGTCTTCTTTAATATAAAAAGCGGTTCCAACAACAGATATTTCAGGTTTTTCCAGCTGGATCAAACCTGCAGGATTCCAGGATGCAGCAGTGGCATCATCTGCCACGGCAATAAATGCACCGCCCATTCCCATTGCCCTTGCTCCTGATCCTACCGGGTTCCAGGATGATGGCAACTCCATGGCCTGATTAATGTCGGCAAAAGCGGGAACATTGACAACCAGTACCAATAAAATTATTGATGCATTGATTATATTATTTTTCATTCAATATTAACTGCTAATCATTGACGTCCTACAATTCGGGGATAAGCTTAGCTATATCAGCACCATCAATATCTCCATCATTGTCCAAATCACCACCACAACCAGAACACGTCTGAGCACCCATGCTGACCGCAAAAGGGGCTATATCATCTGTATCAACCACGCCATCACCATTGACATCACCCGGTATTTCAACTTGTGCATCAAGCTTAACATGAACCTCCTGCACTGACTCATTAAAATTAAGTAAGAGCTGTTTTGAGGCGTAACCCGGCGCTTCAATTATTACATTATATGGTGCC